>JAJBUK010000001.1 GCA_020860385.1 Clostridiales bacterium | reverse complement strand
GCCGTGGGCACCAAGGCTGTGGCCGAGGCCCTGAGCAAGACCGATGCCATCACCATCATCGGCGGCGGCGACTCCGCGGCCGCTGTCCAGCAGCTGGGCTATGCCGACAAGATGACCCACATCTCCACCGGCGGCGGCGCTTCCCTGGAGTTCATGGAAGGCAAGGAGCTGCCCGGCGTGGCCGCTCTGCTTGATAAATAATCGATTTATCCAGCCAAGCGTGCCAGCGGCACGTTTGAGCTGCGCACGGGATTCCGCGCCGAAGGCGCCTCCTTGTGAAACGGGCTCTGCTGGATAAATAATCGATTTATCCAGCCAAGCGTGCCAGCGGCACGCAAACCGTCCGCAGTTTTCCCGGCGCTGCCGGGCAACTTTCCCCAAGTCAATTCTGTCTTTGGCCGCCCCGCCCTGCTTTGGGGCAGGGCGGTCTCAGGCGCGCCTGGGCTGCTACCCTCAGGCCGCCTTCAACCAGTGAACTGCGACAGGAACGCCGCCCCGCGGCTTTGTGTACTGTCGATACGATATTGAAAAAACGCAAAAGAAAGAGGTTCCTTACCATGAACAGAAGATACCGCAAGACTATCATCGCCGGCAACTGGAAGATGAACAAGACCGCTTCCGAGACCAAGGCCTTCGCCGATGAGCTGAAAACCATGCTGCCCAAGGCCAAGTGGTGCGACATCCTGGTCTGCGTTCCCTTTGTGAACATCGCTGCCGCCCAGAAGGCGTTCAAGGACACCCGCGTCGCCATCGGCGCTGAGAACGTCTCCCAGTTCGAGAAGGGCGCGTACACCGGCGAAGTCTCCGCCGCCATGCTGAAGGATTTGGGCGTGAAGTACGTCATCATCGGCCACTCCGAGCGCCGCCAGTACTGGAATGACGACGACCTGATCGTCAACAAAAAGGCCCTGGCCGCCGTGGAAGCCGGTCTGTACCCCATCATCTGCGTGGGCGAGAGCCTGGAGCAGCGTGAGCTGGGCGTCACCAAGGAGCTCATCGACCTTCAGGTCAAGACCGCCCTGGCCGGTATCCCCGCCGAGAAGATGCGCCATGTGGTCATCGCCTACGAGCCCCTGTGGGCCATCGGCACCGGCAAGACCGCTACCGCCGAGCAGGCCAACGAGGTCAACGAGGAAATCCGCACCGTCATCCGCAAGCTGTACGGCGCACGGGTGGCCCGCTCCGTCACCATCCTGTACGGCGGCTCCATGAACGAGAAGAACGCCGAGGAGCTGCTGGCCCAGCCCGACATCGACGGCGGCCTCATCGGCGGCGCAGCCCTGGTGCCGGAGAAGTTCAACGCCATCATCAACGCGGCCAACCAGGAGTAAGTCTCCCCGGCGCGGCACTGACATTGTTTAGAAAGAGGCTATGCCTATGAAAACTCCGACTACTCTTATCATCATGGACGGCTACGGCCTGACCGACCAGGTCAAGGGCAACGCCGTTTACAACGCGAAGAAGCCCAACCTGGACAAAATCTTCGCGGAGAACCCCTGCTCCAAGCTGTCCGCCTCCGGCCTGGACGTGGGCCTGCCGGACGGGCAGATGGGCAACAGCGAGGTGGGCCACACCAACATCGGCGCAGGCCGGGTGGTGTTCCAGGACCTGCCCAAAATCACCAAGGCCATCGAGGACGGCTCCTTCTTCCAGAACAAGGCCTATCTGGACGCCATGACGGCGGCCAGGGACGCCGGCACCGCCGTCCATATCTACGGCCTGATGAGCAACGGCGGCGTCCACAGCCACATCACCCACATCCAGGCGGCGGTGAAGATGGCCCATGACCTGGGCTGCCAGAAGATTTTCGTCCACTGCTTCATGGACGGCCGTGACGTGCCCCCCACCTCCGGCAAGGACTTCGTGGCCCAGATGAAGGAGACCTGCGACCAGTACGGTGCGCAGATCGCCACCATTTCCGGCCGGTACTACGCCATGGACCGGGACACCAACTGGGACCGGGTGGAGCGCTCCTACAAGGCCATGGTCTATGGCGAGAGCGCCCAGCGCTTCATCGGCGACCCGGTGGGGGCCATGCAGGCCAGCTATGACGCCGACGTCACTGACGAGTTCGTGGTGCCCGTTATCACCGCGGAGAATGCCGAAATCGGCGAGGGTGACAGCATCATCTTTATGAACTTCCGCCCCGACCGGGCCAGGGAAATCACCCGCACCTTCGTAGACCCGGACTTCACCGGCTTTGAGCGGAAGAAGGGCTTCTTCCACGTCAACTATGTCTGCACCACCTCCTACGACGCCACCATGCCCAACGTGACCATCGCCTTCCCCAAGGAGAGCCTGCACAACATTTTTGGCGAGTATATCTCCAACCTGGGCCTGACCCAGCTGCGTATCGCCGAGACGGAGAAGTATGCCCATGTCACCTTCTTCTTTAACGGCGGCGCGGAGACGGTGTTCCCCGGCGAGGACCGGTGCCTCATCGCCTCCCCCAAAGTGGCGACCTACGACCTGAAGCCTGAGATGAGCGCCTATGAGGTGTGCGACAACTGCGTGGAGCGCATCCTTTCCGGCAAGTACGACGTCATCATCCTGAACTTCGCCAACTGCGACATGGTGGGTCACACCGGCGTTTACGAAGCCGCCCGCCTGGCGGTGGAGACGGTGGACACCTGCGTGGCGAAGGTGGTGGAGGCCACCACCCAGATGGGCGGCGTCAGCCTCATCACCGCTGACCACGGCAACGCGGAGCGGATGCTCCAGGACGACGGCGTGAAGCCCTACACCGCCCACACCACCAACCTGGTGCCCTTCTGCATCGTGGGCGCGGACGTGAAGCTGAAGGACGGCCGCCTGGCGGACATCGCCCCCACCATGCTGGATCTGATGGGGCTGGAGAAGCCCGCCGAGATGGACGGGGTCAGCCTGATTGCACGGTAACAGCATTATTCACGAAAAAAAGAGAGAACCATGAGCCTTGGCCCATGGTTCTCTTTCTTTTTTCGTGACTGTGTGATGTTTGGCAGTCAGGCAAAGGCAATACGGCCTTTCTTAACCGATCCGTGCAGATGCCCCTCCAATGAGTACAAGTCCCAGAATGACCAGGCTGAAATACAGTCCCTGCCGCCGCCTTCCGAAGAAGCTGATAACAGCCAGGACAGCCGCCGTAATCATGGCAGGAAGACAGTCCAGACCCGCATAGTATGGCCCCAAAAGTGCGCCGCCAACGGAAAAAATCATCAGGGCATAGAACACAGGCAAGGTTGGCCTGTGCCAAAAGAGGACTGCCACTCCGGCGCACAGCAGAAAAGAGACCACCCCCGGCAATCCGACGCTCATAAAGGACAGATACGCAAATGCGCAGAGCAGTATCTCCCCTAAAATCCGTCCGGCCTTCATCAAAAAATTCCTCATAAGAACCTCTCCTTCTCCGAGCCCCTGTCCCTGATGATTGCCCACAAGTTCGCTGCTGTCCTGCGTTTATACTAAAAGGATTAGAGCCTATCTAACCAGCGAATCAACTTGTCAGCCTCTTCATCACGAGGTCCAAAATTAATCCGCAACATATCAATCATATCTTCCGCCATTTTTGTGCGCTCACTGCTCCTGGGCATATCTGCAATGCGTTTGTAAGTATGCCAATATTCATCATAAGTGCGAGAATCCATCGTCTACCTCCAAAACAGAAAATTTACCTGCGGCGGGAAAGCCGCGTATCGTTTTTTGTGCAGCAGAACCTGTGGGCAGGCATCAGGAACAGGGGGACAGAATCACTGCTGCGTCAGTCAGTCTGTATCCACATTCAGATTACCACATTTCTTTACTAACGTCAATAGTAAATTTTTGTACTTGAACATGAAAAAGAAGCATGAACCCGCCCTTCAGTTCAACCGGGCGGTTCATGCTTCATCTTTTTCATTTAATAAAAATGTGTCCTAAAAGGCTAGTAAATATCTGATTTAGGCTAGACTATTCTTATAACTTTTCCATGGGGGATGAAAAAGATGCAGTCTATGGCCTATGTTAAACGGATGCGTGACCTGCGGGAGGACCATGATTATACGCAGGAATATGTGGCAAGGATTTTGGGGACTTCACAGACCATGTACGCCCGCTATGAACGGGCCGCCAACGAGCTGCCGATTCATCACCTGTTGACGCTGTGCCGCCTTTACCAGGTTTCAGCAGATTACATTTTGGGGCTGACTGACCACCCGCATGGGTATCCGGCCAGAATGGAAGAGTATTGAGCGATTGCTTTCCTTAGACAGGGATTGATAAAGAAATTACGTTTTTGCCTTTGCCAGGGTGGGCCTCCTTAGATAGGGTTCGTTGAAGGAACAACGGCTTGCCCTCCCGGCGGGCCTGAGTACCGTCTGCTGACCCTTTACGGTATCCTCCTCGGACAGTGACCCTCGCCAGCATAGCTGGCATCGGTTTCCGGCTAAAAATGTGCCGCTGGCACATTTTTGGACGCCGTAAATCGCGCCGCCAAGCAATAGGGCCCCCGGAGGGAAACAACGTTGTTCCTTTCTCCATCCTTGTCTAAGGAGTGCAATCCCTTTCGGTTGATGCCAATGTGGAAGCAGGAGGATACCATCGGAAAACAGGACTTTTCGCCAATCCTTTTCCGCTTATCGTTGACAAAAGAGGAGCCTTCCTTTATAATAATACCAAGTGGGGCAGCCTGTCTCCTACCGCTGCCCCGGAACCTTCATTCCGCCATTCTATTGCTAAAGGAGCGTATGTCCTATGATCGTCTGTCCCTGGAAAGATATCAGCCGCTACTACGGCTGCCTGCCCGGCCTGAAGGAGGCCGTGGAGCTGGTCAACACCCTGGACCATCCCGCTGTGGGCAACTATCCTCTGCCCACTGGCCGCTACATGGTGCAGCACATCACCACCAAGCCGGAAGAGGGGGCGCTGTTTGAAGCCCACCGCCGCTTTGCCGACGTGCAGTACATCGTCTCTGGCGGCGGGGAGGATATGAAGTGGGCTCCCCTGGACACCCTGACCACGGTGAAGCCCTACGATGAGGTGAAGGACGTGGAGAAGCTCTCCGGCGAGGGCGTCACCATCCACATCCCGGACGGCTATGTGTACATCGCCTTCCCGGAGGACGGCCATATGCCCGGCCTGGGGCTGGACGGCGCCCGCGAGGTGGATAAAATCGTCATTAAGCTGCCCGGGTGACGGGTACGAGGGGGCGGAAGCCCCCTCTTTTTGCTGTTTTCTCCAGGGAGGATGCCTCCGGAGGGACAGGCGGCAGCCAGTGGAGGGGTTGACAACGGGGGGCGTTTCCTGGATAAGGATGGAGAAAGGAACAACGTTTTGCCCTCCCGGCGGGGGACAGCCGGTCCTTAGATAAGGATATTGGAAGGAAAAAGGTTGTTTCCCTCCGGGGGCCCTATTTCTCGCTCCGCCGAGAAATAGGGGAAAGAGGGCGGCTTAGGGAGGGGCTTCGGGGCCTTGCCCCTCCCTAAGAACCTTCCCCTTATAGTCCTTGGCTTCGCGCTATCTAATCGGCAGGTGGTCTATTAGGGCAACAGACGATGGGACTTAACACGCACCAAAGCTGCCGCCCATGGCGGCTGGGGTACGATTGCCGCCCACGTCCCTGCCTTACGGCGGGACGGGCGGCAATTTTGTTGGCCTTTGGTTGCTGAAATCTGGCGGTAAGGGTACGCTGTTACGCCTAATGCAAAAAAGTTATGAATGACCGCGCCCTTTCCATAAAAGGTTATAGCTTTGCCACGCAGACAGATGTTATCCACCGCTGGATAATAAAATTGCACGTTCCGCCCGCTTTCAGCAGGGCGGAACGGCAATCGTATCCCAGCCGCCATCGGCGGCAGTCTCACCAGTGAGAAGTCCCATTGTCTCTATCGGGATAGACCACCCGATTGAGGGATAAGGCGTTAGCCGGTTGTGGGATAGGGGGAGGGTCCTTAGGGAGGGGCGAGGCCCCGAAGCCCCTCCCTAAGCCGCCTTCTTTCCCCCATTTCTTGGCGGGACAAGAAATGGGGCCCGCCGGGAGGGCAAGCGCGGTAATTCCTTAAAAGAACCATATCTAAGGAACGAAGCCCCGCCGGGAGGGCAAAACCTATTCCCTTTATCGTTCCTTATCTAAGAAACGCCCCGGAACGGTCCGCCGCTATCCCCTGACCTCCGGCCACAGCGGCGAGGGATACAGCCCCTCCGCCGTCTTGTCCGCCAGTGCCTGCACCACAGCAGGCCGGTCAGCCTGATAGGTGACGCCGTACCACTTGTCCCGGCTTTCCAGCATGGTGACGTCGGCCTTGCCCTCCTCCAGCAGGCGGGTCACCACCGACGGGAGGAAGTACTCCCCCTTCAGGGGGTTCTTCGCCAGGGCCTCGTCCAGAAAGGCGGGGAACCCGGTGGCGGTCTCCGTCAGGAAGCTGGGCTGGAAGCACCACAGGTTCATGGATACCAACGTATCCGGAGCCAGGGTCAGCCAGCGCTCTCCCCCGTCCAGGGCGGAGCGGATGGCCCCGTCCCGCACCTCGATGCAGGTGTGTTCCGTCACGCTTTGCAGCATACCCCCGTCGGTGACGCAGATGCCACGGGCCACGCTGCCGTGCTCCGTCACCGTATTGGCCAGATGGTAGCCCACCATGGCGTAGTGGTAGCGTCCCGGCTCGTCCGCCGTGGCGGACAGGAACTGATAGGCCTCCCGGAAGGCCTCCGGCCCATAGTAATCGTCAGCGTTGATGACGGCGAAGGGGGCGTCCACCACGTTCCGGGCGGCATAGATGGCGTGGGCGGTGCCGAAGGGCTTCACCCGCCCCTCCGGCACGGCGTAGCCCTCTGGCAGGTCGTCCAACTGCTGGAAGGCGTAGCGCACCTCCATGTGCCGGGACACCCGGCGGCCCACCGTTTCCCGGAAGGCGTCCTCGATTTCATGCTTGATGATGAACACCACGGTGTCGAACCCGCCCCGATGGGCGTCGTAGATGGAGTAGTCAATGATGAACTCTCCCCCCGGCCCCACCGGGTCCATCTGCTTCAGGCCGCCGTAGCGGCTGCCCATGCCGGCGGCCAGCACCACCAGAATCGGTTTTTTCATAGGAATCGCTCCTTTACTTTCCATTGCCATATCAGGCGAAAGACGATATAATAGAATGTGAACCGATACCCTTACTATAGCACACCGGAGGGCGGCGCGCAAGCGTCCCCCGCCGGACAAAGGAGAACCAACCATGACAAAAACAGAGCGAATCTTTGAATCCGATGTATCCTGTCGGGAATTTACCGCCTCCGTCCTGTCCTGCGCCCCCAGGAAGAAGGGGGGCTACGAGGTGGTGCTGGACAGGACCGCCTTCTTTCCGGAGGGGGGCGGCCAGCCGGGGGATC
>JAJBUK010000009.1 GCA_020860385.1 Clostridiales bacterium | reverse complement strand
CAACCTGCTGTGGTTCGGCCTGCACCTGTGGCAGATGCTGGGGGCCATGGCCCCCGCCCAGGCCCAGGAGCCGCCGCCTGCTGAGGGAGGCTGCCCGCCGTCCTCTTCCCCGGAACAGAAATGACGCGTCAAACGGGATGCCGAACCGTGTCGGCATCCCGTTCGACGGTTTCGGCAGGTTGACGGGCAACCGGTTTCCCCGCCCCGCCTGTCCCCCGCAAGAAAAAGGCGTTCCAAATCGGAAATGTTCTTGACAGTTGAGCGTTCTGGCATTAAAATAGAGATGGACTATTTTGAAAACCACTTCCCACCCCCTGGGGCCGCGGGACGTTTGCTTCAATGGACAGGGCGGCTCAGCGCCGCGCTCCCTTTTGATAGATTTCAGGTTCATCCAGAGAACAGTGCGCGTGTTTTGCGTGCGGCGCTGCCGCATGGGGAAACCGCTTTGTTGTTGTGCGCCTGTTTCGCGGAGATTCGTGGGGTGAAGTGTTTTCAATTTTCTCGTTTCGCGCTGGCGGGATGGCAGTCCCACCGGCGCGGTTTCTTTTCGCAAAACTCCAGACAATTCCCAAAAAACAAAAAATCTAAACAGGAGGTGTATTGTTACAGCCATGATTCCCGCAGTAATTACAGGCATTGTTTGCGCAGTCGTGTTTCTGCTCGCCGGCATTGCGCTGGGTATTCAGATCCGCAAGAGCGAGGCTGAAAAGGAAATCGGCTCCGCCGAGCAGGAAGCCACCCGCATCGTCAACGAGGCCATCAAGTCCGCTGAGAGCAAGAAGCGCGAGTCTCTGATGGAGGCCAAGGAGGAGATCCTGAAGGACCGGAGCGCTTACGAGCAGGAAGTCAAGGAGCGCCGGGCCGAAATCTCCAAGCAGGAGCGCCGGGTGCAGTCCAAAGAGGACAACCTGGACCGCAAGACCGATGCCATCGAGAAAAAGGAAGAGAAGCTGAACAACCGTCTGGCCGCCGCAGAGCGGTCCAAAGAGGAAGCCGAAAAGCTGAAAAACAAGCAGATGGAGGAGCTGGAGCGAATCTCCGGCCTCAGCGTGGAGGACGCCAAGGCCCTCATCATTCAGCAGGTGGAGAACGACGTGACCCACGAGGAGGCCGCCAAAATCAAGGAGGTCAAGGCCCGCTACAAGGAGGAGGCGGACACCTACGCCCGCAACCTCATCGCCCAGGCCATTCAGCGCTGCGCCGCCGACCAGGTGGCGGAGGTAGCCGTCTCCGTGGTGCCGCTGCCCAATGACGAGATGAAGGGCCGCATCATCGGCCGGGAGGGCCGGAACATCCGCACGCTGGAGAACCTGACCGGTGCGGAACTGATCATTGACGACACGCCGGAGGCCATCACCATCTCCTGCTTCGACCCCGTCCGCCGGGAAATCACCCGCATCGCCCTGGAGCGGCTCATCGCCGACGGGCGCATCCATCCCACCCGCATTGAGGAGATGGTGGAGAAGGCCAAGCGCGAGGTGGAGCAGGTCATTAAGGCCGAGGGCGAGCGGGCCGTGTTCGAGA
The DNA here is from genome assembly GCA_020860385.1 of Clostridiales bacterium. Classification (GTDB taxonomy): domain Bacteria; phylum Bacillota; class Clostridia; order Oscillospirales; family Oscillospiraceae; genus Onthomonas. The sequence goes on along the minus strand of JAJBUK010000009.1, from coordinate 5,829 downwards.
CGAACATCCACGGCCTCCACCCCGAACTGGTGAAGCTGCTGGGCCGGATGCACTACCGCACCAGCTACGGCCAGAACGTGTTGAACCACTCCATCGAGGTCTCCCACATCGCGGGGCTGCTGGCCGCCGAAATCGGCGCGGATGTGGCCACCGCCAAGCGGGCCGGCCTGCTCCACGACATCGGCAAGAGCGTTGACCACGAAATCGAGGGCAGCCACGTCCAAATCGGCGTAGACCTGGCCCGCCGGTATAAGGAGAGCGAGTACGTCGTCCACGCCATCGCCGCCCACCACAACGATGTGGAGCCTCAGACCATCGTGGCCTGCCTGGTGCAGGCTGCCGACGCCATCTCCGCCGCCCGTCCCGGCGCCCGCCGTGAGAACGTGGAGAACTATATCAAGCGTCTGGAGAAGCTGGAGGAGATTTCCTCCTCCTTCAAGGGGGTCAGCAAGGCCTATGCCATCCAGGCCGGCCGCGAAATCCGCATCATGATCAAGCCGGAGGAGGTCTCGGAGGACGAGATGACCATCCTGGCCCGGAACATCGCCAAGAAAATCGAGGAGGAGCTGGAGTATCCCGGACAGATCAAAGTCCACCTGATTCGGGAGACCGCCGCCGTCGATTACGCAAAGTAACGGAAAAGGGCAGAGCCGCTGCATTCGCAGCGGCTCTGTTTTTTTACGATTTAGGATTCCTCCGGGGCGTCCCTCTCCACAACGTGAAGCCGGCTACCCTGAAAATACTCGATAGCGGTGACGCCGTTCCGGTCGCAGACCGCCAGCACCTCCGTCCACCAATCCGTCACCTGGTCGATGTACCGGAAGAACTTCCGGTTGACAAACGCGATGGCGCACAGGATGGCGGCGAACACCAGGGTATCCGCCAGGGCGCTGTCCATGGCCACCCACACCACCAGACAGGCGTACCCTGCCACTAGCAGCCACCACCAGACCCCCCGGAACCGGCGGTCTATGCGGTTCCGGCGGCGCATCTTCTCGGTGTACTCCTCCGGGGTGATGGGGGGCTTGCCCCGGCGGAGGCGGCGCTGGTTCTTTTGCTCATACTGTGTCAGCAGGTCCTTAGGGAGTTCCTCCGTCACCAAATCTATCAGCTTTATCTTCTGGGGCGGCTGGATATTGTGGGCCTTGCGCCACCAGCTCCGGACGGCGTAATAGACCACCAGATACCCTCCGCACCCGGCCAGCACCGCCCACATTGGCAGCGACAGGACGGGAAGCGGGACTCCAGCTTCCGGCAGCAGCAGCACCGCCGCCACCAGCACTGCAAGGGCGCCCAGCAGCAGGCCGTTGTACACCCCCATGGAGATGCGCTTCCACCGGAACATCAGCCCCTTCACCGCCATCCCCAACAGCAGGGACACGAACAGCCCGATGCCCCAGCCGATGATGTAACCACTGACATCGGTTTGCAAATCGGGCAGGGCGGCCTCCTCCAGGTTGCACACCAGCTCCAGCGCCGTGAAGGCCAGCATCCACTTGGCGCAGGAGGCCAGGTTGTTCAGCGTATCGATTCCCCGGCTCTTCCACCCCAGGCCGGAGCAGAACTGGCGGCAGAACGCCTCCAGGTCGCCTCCCACGATGCGCTGCACCGGTCTGCCCGCCTGCTGGGCGGTCAGGAACATATCCAGCAGCTCCCCCAGCAGCCGCTCCTGAGAGTCGTCGTCCATCCCCTGGGAGACGCAATATAGTTCGATGCGGTCAAAGGTTTGGTAATACTCCCCTTCCAGCCGGTCCTTATAGTAAGCGTAGCTGTCTTTCATACACATTGCCTCCTTTCTGCCTCATTTTGAGGGAAAAGCACTCTGTCCGCCGCCGCTGTCACCTGCCGGTAGTTGGTCAAAAAGCCGGACAGGGCCTGCTGTCCCTCCTCGGTAATGGAATAATAGTTTCGCGCCGGGCCTCTGGGGGACTTCACCTGACGGCGGGCAACGTAGCCCCGCTTGTCCAGCCGGGTCAGCAGGGGGTACAGGGTACCCTCCACCAGCCCGTCAAAGCCGCAGCCCTCCAGCTCCGCCAGCAGGGCGTAGCCGTAGGTCTCCCCGCGGGCAATGACGCTGAGGACGCAGCCCTCTAAAATGCCCTTGAGCAGCTGGGTTTCATCCATAAGAATCTCTCCTTTCCTATTTACGCTACTTTGCTTTGCCAAGTAGCTATGGCAATAGAATAGCACAGCTACTTGGTATTGTCAAGTAGCTGTGCCGCTTTTTGGGGAAAATATTTGGAAGCGGCGGAGGGATCGTCCTCCTTAGAGAAGGATGGGGAAGGAAACAGGTGGTTTGACCTCTGGCGGGGACATGTGCCGCTGTGTTGGATGATGGCGGCTCCCGCACCCTCGGTAGGGGCGGCCCTTGGCCGCCTGGGGCCGCTGGCGCAGCGGTTTCCACTACCCTCTTACCTCCCCCGAAGGGAAAGGAGCGAAGCGGAAATGCCGCTTGACGGCGGAGGGGAACTGCGAAGCGGTGGAGGGGTTTGTCAACGGAGCATTCCTTAGATAAGGATGGATAAAGGAACAACGTTTTTGCCCTTGCTAGGGCATGGCTTACTTTTCTCGGCGGAGCGAGAAATAGGGCCCGCCGGGAGGGCAAGCCGTTGTTCCTTTCAAGAACCATATTTAAGGAGAACCAGCCCCGCCGGTCAGGCAAAACCTGACTCCTTTATCAAACCTTGTCTAAGGAGCACAACCCTCAAGTTGATGACATCGCCGCCAGAAGGGAATCAGGCGCACGCCCTCCATTTCCCGACCGCTTCCGCGCCGCTGCCTACCTATAATGAGTAGGACAGCCTGTCCCCGCTCCCTGGGGAAGCGGGGCAAAAGGAGCAGATGGGAATGTTTACAAGGGAAAAACGGCAGGCGAAACCGGCTGCGCCCGCCCGCAGGCGGAGGAAGCCGGTGTGGCGGCCCTGGATGGCGGTACCCCTCCGGCTGGCGGGGGGCTTCTGGCTCAGCCGCAGCCTGGTGCTGGGGAGCTACTCCCCCTTCGCCCTGGGCTTTGTGGCGGCCTCCGGTTCCGGCCTGAACGGGCTGGCCGCCCTGGTGGGGGCGGCGCTGGGCTACCTGACGGGGCTGGGGCTGTCCGGCAGCCTGCGGTATCTGGCCGCGGCGCTGCTGGTCTTTGCGGTGGCCTTCGCCTTCGAGGATCTGCCGATGTACCGCTCCGGCTGGCTGATGAGCGCCGGGGCCGCCATCGCCACTGGATTGACCGGCTTCATCTACCTGTCGGCCAGCGCCTGGACAGCGGAGGGGGCGCTGTACTTCGCCTCAGAGACGCTGCTGGCGGGGGTTTCCTGTCGGTTCTACCAGAACCTGACCAGCCGCAGCAGCCGGGAGCGGCGGGGGGCCATGCTGTACCTGGCGGTGACGCTGCTGTGCGCCCTGTCCACCGTCCCGATCCCCGGAGCAGGGACGCTGGGGGCCGTGCTGGGGGCGGCGCTGGTACTGACGGCGGCCCGGGCGGGCAGCGGTGTGGGGGCAGTCTGCGGCGCAGGCGCCGGCCTGGTGTTGGCGGCGGCAGGGGCGGGCAGCGGCGCGCTGGCCGGTGCGCTGGCCTTCGCCGGGATGCTGGCGGGCAGCGACGACATCCCCCGGGGGCGGCTGTGGCAGGCGGCCTTCGGCCTGTGCGGCGGCTTATCCGCCCTGGTCTGGCTGGGGGGCGGGGTCGGCGCGGCCCTGGCCCTGACGGCGGGGGCGGTGCTGTGCCTGATGCTGCCGGAGTCGGTGCTGCGGCTGGCGGACCGGGTCAGCACAGGCTGGATGGACGGCACAGCGCCCGCCCTGTCAGTGCAGCGTCCTGAGACGCCGGAGCAGGCCCAGGAGGCCGCCCGCTACCGCCTGGGGGAGCAGGCCACCGCCTTCCGCACCCTGTACCAGCGGCTGCGGGAGAGCATGGCGGAGCATCCCACCGGGGAGCGCGCGGCGGTGATTTTTGACCGGGCTGCCCGGCGGGTGTGCAAGGGCTGCGCGCTGGAGGGCTCCTGCTGGAAGTGGGACCATCACGACACCTATGACGACCTCTCCGCCGCCCTGAAGGCCATGCAGGAGCGGGGCAGCGGCGAGGCCAGAGACTACCCCGAGCGGTTCCGCCACAAATGCCTCCGGTTCGACGCCTTCCGTACCGCCGCCAATGAGGAGCTGTTCGCCTTCTGGACCCGGCGGCAGTACCGGATGCGGCTCCGGGAGAGCCGCACCGCCGTCTGCCGCCAGTATGCCCAGCTGGCCCGGCTGCTGGAGGACGCCGCCGCAGAGTTAGACGAGGAACTGCGGTTCGAGTGTACCGGCTCCGCCGCCGCAGACCGGGCGCTGGACCGGCTGGGCGTCCGGGGCGAGGCCGGGCTGTGGCTGGACGGCCGGGGTCGGCGGGTGCTTACCGTCACCGGGCGGCAGCTGGAGTCGTTGAAAACCCAGGAAGGCCTCCGGGAGCTGCGCTCCGCCCTGGGGGTGCCGGTGGAGCTGTGGGAGTCCACCCCGGTGCGCAGCGGCGTCCGCCTGACCTTCCGCCAGACACCGCCCCTGGCCGCCACCGTGGGGGTGGCGGTGCGGAAGAAGGAGGGGCAGGCCGTCTCCGGCGACAGCGGCAGCTGGTTCAAGGATGAGCAGGGGAACCTGTGGGTGACGGTGTGCGACGGCATGGGCAGCGGCGAGGCTGCCAGCCGGGAGAGCAGCCTGGTGCTCCACCTGGTGGAGGACTTCATCCACGCTGGAGTGGAGCCGGAGGCCGCATTGACCACCCTGACCTCCGCCCTGTCCCTCCGGGGTGAAATTGACGGCGGCTTCACCACGGTGGACCTGCTCCACATCGACCTGTTCACCGGGGCGGGGGCGCTGTACAAGCTGGGGGGTGCACCCAGCTACCTGCGGCGGCGGGGCAGCGTCAGCCGGGTGTCCGGCACAGCCCTCCCCGCCGGGTTGGAGTTGGAGGGGGAGAACCGCCCGGACGTGACCCACTTCCGGTTAGGGGGCGGGGACTGCGCCCTTCTCCTCAGCGACGGCGTCACCGACGGCACGGGGGACTTGTGGCTCCGCACCCTGATGGAGCGCTGGGAGGGGGACAGCCCCCGGCAGCTGGCGGAGGACATCCTGAAAAATCCCCGGACAAGGACGACGGACGACTGCACCGTGGCGGTGGTGCGGCTGAAAGCGCTGACGGAATGAAGCGGGGCCGCCGGAAAAGCTGGGGCTTTTCCGGGTACCGGGTACCTCTGATTGCAAAAATCCGCGCGACACGCGGATTTTGGTGGAGGCAGCGCGTTCGAGTGAAAAACAAAAAACATAGAGGACACCGCAAAAAACCGAAGCAAAGCCTCCCCGCAGGGGACTCCCGTTGGTCGCAGCACAAAGGCTTTGCTTCGGAGAGGAGGAGTGACGGAATGAGTGAGCTTTCGGCTTTAGCCGGAAGCGAAGGATGTGGAGTCCACTCCGACGACGGAGCGGAAGACGAGGCTCGAACTCGCCCCCTGCCCTGGAAAAGCGGGGCTTTTCCGGGTACCGGGTACCTCTGATTGCAAAAATCCGCGCGACACGCGGATTTTGGTGGAGGCAGCGCGTTCGAGTGAAAAACAAAAAACATAGAGGACACCGCAAAAAACCGAAGCAAAGCCTCCCCGCAGGGGACTCCCGTTGGTCGCAGCACAAAGGCTTTGCTTCGGAGAGGAGGAGTGACGGAATGAGTGAGCTTTCGGCTTTAGCCGGAAGCGAAGGATGTGGAGTCCACTCCGACGACGGAGCGGAAGACGAGGCTCGAACTCGCCCCCTGCCCTGGAAAAGCGGGGCTTTTCCGGGTACCGGGTACCTCTGATTGCAAAAATCCGCGCG
>JAJBUK010000120.1 GCA_020860385.1 Clostridiales bacterium | reverse complement strand
TTGGTGGTACTTAAACTATAACACTTTGGTTTGAACTTCTCTACTTTTTATTCGGAGGAGAAGGGCCATATCATTTTAGCACATACAATCCGGCCAAGTTCCATGGAAATCAAGCTTCGCGCCGCGTATCCTTTCTTAACATTGTGTGCAGCGTCGAAAGGCTCGGCCGCTTTCTCGCTTTCTGCACCGGAATGTGCCCGGAGCGGGAAAGAACGTCCTTTCGTCTGTCAATTTTCCGCTTGCCATTTGGCGGGGAACGTGCTATAATCATTCTTGCAATGCCGGTGTGTTGGAATTGGTAGACGAGGCGGACTCAAAATCCGTTGCCAGCGATGGCGTGTGGGTTCGAGTCCCACCACCGGCACCAGCGCAGAAACCCCTATGGCGATGCTTAGGGAACCTCTGAATAAATGGACGAGAGCGGATTGCGAGGAAATTTGCGTCAGAAAAAGGCGCAAAAGCGCAGGAATCCTGACGGATTTCAAGATTTTGCAACGCATTTATGGCGGAAATTTACCGCAAGACGCCGAAGTGCATTTGTTCAGAGGTTCCCTAGATTGTCATAGGGGTTTTCGCGCAACAAAAGCGCCTCTTTCGCCCCATACAGCTGGAGGGGCGCGTCCTCTTCCCCAATATTGAATACAGTTTGTGCCAAATATCTACATATTGTGCCAGTGAATCCATTTTCAAAAACAATCTGCTATAATAGACGGGAGAGCCGTAAACGCGGCATTCCGCCCTGTGACGGGCAGCCCTTGGAGAGGGGCTATAAACACTACTACTACTTTAGAAAAGGAACGACAACTGATGAAATTTGACAAGAAAGCGGTCATCTTCGACCTGGACGGCGTCATCTGCTTTACCGACAAGTACCACTATCAGGCGTGGAAGGCCCTGGCCGACCGGCTGGGTATCTACTTTGATGAGAAGATCAACGACCGGCTCCGCGGCGTCAGCCGTATGGCCAGCCTGGAGATCATCCTGGAGCGGGCCACCGAGACCTACACCCAGGAGCAGAAGGAAGCCTTCGCTGCCGAGAAGAACGACACCTATCGCGACCTGCTGAAGAACATGAGCCCCGCCGACCTGACCGACGAGGTGAAGGACACCCTGAACGAGCTGCGCGCCCGGGGCTATAAGCTGAGCATTGGCTCCTCCAGCAAGAACACCAAGTTCATCCTGGGCCAGCTGGGCCTGGGCGACTTCTTTGACGCCATCGCCGACGGCACCGACATCACCCACTCCAAGCCCGACCCCGAGGTCTTCCTGAAATCCGCCGCAAAAATCGGCATCGACCCGGCGGACTGCGCCGTGGTGGAGGACGCCAAGGCTGGCATTGAGGCTGCCAAAGCCGGCGGCATGACCGCCCTGGCCCTGTTTGGCGACGCCAAGGGCTGCGGCCTGGAGGACTATGACCTGACCTCCTTCTCCGACCTGCTGAACATCCTGTAAGAGCGGCGGTTCGGAAAGGCAGAGAAGAACAATGTTACCATATGTCTTTGGTGTAGACATTGGCGGCACCGCCATCAAGCTGGGAGCCTTCCGGACGGACGGGACGCTGCTGGAGAAGTGGCAGATTCCCACCCGTGTAGAGGACGGCGGGAGCCATGTCCTGCCCGACGCCCTGGACGCCCTCCGGGGCTGGATGGCCCGCAATCAGGTGACCTGGAGCCAGGTGGAGGGCGTCGGCATGGGCGTCCCCGGCCCGGTGAAGCTGGACGGCACTGTGCTGCGCTGCATCAACCTGAACTGGGGGGAGCAGTCCCTTCCGGCGGTTATGAAGGCGCTGGAGCCCGGTATCGCCAAGTTCCGGGTGACCAATGATGTGAACGCCGCCACCCTGGGAGAGCTGTGGAAGGGCGCTGCCAGTAGCTGCAATAGCGCCGTCATGGTGACGCTGGGCACCGGCATCGGCTGCGGCGTCGTGGCGGACGGCGCGATTATGTCCGGCAGCGAAGGCGCCGCCGGGGAAATTGGCCACTTCTGTGTGGACAGGGAATCCACCGTCCGCTGCAAGTGCGGCAAATACGGCTGCCTGGAGCAGTACTGCTCCGCCACCGGCCTGCTGCGCTGCGCGAAGCTGGCTCTGGCCCAGCAGCCGGAGCGGCCCACCGCCCTGCGGGAGAAGAAGCAGCTCACCGCCAAGCAGGTCTGCGACGCCGCCCGGGCGGGGGACGCCCTGGCTCTGGAGCTGCTGGACGAACTGGGCGAGAAGCTGGGCTGGGCGCTGACCGCCGTAGCCAGCACGGTGAACCCGGAGATGTTCCTCATCGGCGGCGGCCTGTCCAAGGCCGGGGATGTTCTGCTCCAGCCCATCGCGGCCAGCTACCGGAAATATGCGTTCCACGCCTTCCGGGATACGGCGTTCGCCCTGGCGGAGCTGGGGAACGACGCAGGCATCTACGGCTGCGCCAAAATGGTGCTGGGCTGAACCGCATGACTTTCCATGACAACTGATTGCATATAGAAGGAGTTGAAACACTATGTTAGATTTTAGCCGGGAAGGCCAGTGGGAAATCGTCGAAACCAACTTCGACCCCAACGCCCTGGGCAAGGTGGAGGCCAACTTCTGCCTGGGCAACGGCTACCTGGGCCTGCGCTCCGCCACGGAGGAGCAGTACCTGGGGGAGACCCGTGACCTGCTGGTAGCGGGCACCTTTGACCAGTTCTCCCCGGAGGAGGTCACCGAGCTGCCCAACGCAGCTGACGTGACCAACATTGAGCTGACCCTGAACGGCGTTCGCTTCGACCTGACCCAGGGCACCATCCACAGCTACGCCCGGACGCTGAACCTGAAAACCGGCCTGCTGAAGCGTGAAGTGGAGTGGAGCGCTCCGGATGGCGCACGCTATCAGTTGAACTTCGAGCGCATCGTCTCTCTGAAACGGCTGCACACCATCGCGGCCCGGGTCACCGTGACCCCCTGCCAGGATGCTACCGTCACCCTCCAGTCCGGCATCGACGGGCGGGTGTCCTGCGACGGCTCCCAGCACTTTACCGAGGGCCAGACTCGATTCTATGACAAGAAGTACCTCCAGTTCATCCCCCGCACCATCCAGTCCAACATCACCTTCGTGGTGGACGCCACCCATCGGTTCTATCTGGACGGGGCGGAGGAGACCCCCAAGAGCGACATCAACATTCTCCGCCGCCGGATGTACTCCAAGTTCACGTTTGACGTGAAGGCGGGCCAGACCCTGGTGATGGAGAAATTCTCCAACGTCTACACCACCCGGGACAAGGAGGCTGCGGGCCTCACCGTGGCCCAGGTGCAGGAGTACGCCCTGGAGCAGTTGAAAGCGGACGAGGCCGCCGGATTCGACGCCCTGGCCGCGGAGTCTGCCGCCTGCTGGGCGGAGAAGGTTTGGGACCGGGTGCCCATCACCATCGACGGCCCCGCCTTTGACCAGCTGGTCATCCGCTTCGCCCAGTACCATATGCAGCTGATGACCCCCGCCCATGACAACCGGATGAACATCGGCGCCAAGGGCTTCTCCGGCGAGGGCTACAAGGGCCACACCTTCTGGGATACGGAGATTTTCCTGCTGCCCTACTTCACCTTCACCATGCCGGAGGTGGCCCGGAGCCTGGAGGAGTACCGCTACCTCTCCCTCCCCGGCGCTCACGCCAAGGCGAAGCACAACGGCTATCAGGGCGCACAGTTCCCCTGGGAGTCCGCCTGGCTGGACGACGGCGAGGTGACCCCGGAGTACATGGGCACCGACATCGTCACCGGCCAGCTCATCAAGGTCTGGAGCGGCTTCATTGAGATTCACATCACCTCTGACGTGGCCTTCGGCGTGTGGCAGTACTATGAATGTACCGGCGACCAGGACTATATGGACAAGTACGGCTATGAGCTGATTCTGGACTGCGCCAAATTCTGGAGCAGCCGCCTGGAACCCGGCGAGGACGGGATGCTCCACATCAACGATGTGGTGGGCCCGGACGAGTACAAGGAGCACGTCAATGACAACGCCTTCACCAACTACATGGCCTGGTGGAACATGGGCAAAGCCATGGAGTACACCGACCTGCTGAAAGCGGAGAAGCCGGAGCTGTACGCCGCCCTGGACGCCAAGCTGGGCCTGGCGGAGTGCTATGCCAAGTGGACGGAGCAGCGGGATAAGATTTTCCTGACCCAGCCCACGGAGGACGGCGTCCTGCCCCAGGACACCACCTATCTGACCCTGAAGGACATCGACCTCTCCAAATACAAGAAGCAGGCCCACGTCGGCGGCATCTTCAAGGACTACAACCAGGACCAAATCACCAAGATTCAGGTCTCCAAGCAGGCGGACGTGATGGTGCTGTTCTATCTGCTGGAGGAGCTGTTCCCCCACGAGGTCAAGCTGGCCAGCTGGGACTACTATGAGCCCCGCTGCCTCCACGACTCCAGCCTGAGCCTCTCCACCCACTCGGTGCTGGCCTGCGACATTGGCAACCCGGCGCTGGGCTATCAGATGTTCGAGAAAGCCTGCCTCATCGACCTGGACAACGCCAACCCCCACTCCTCCGACGCAGGCATCCACGCGGCCTCCTACGGCGGCCTGTGGCAGTGCGTGGTCTACGGCTTCGGCGGCCTGCGGATGCTGGGCGGCAAGCTGCGCATCAGCCCGAACCTCCCCGAGGCGTGGAACAAGCTGGACTACACCATTCTGTGGCGCGGGCAGAAGCTGGCGGTCACCGTCACGCCGGACGCGGTCTCCATCGTGAATGAGGACAAGACCGCCCCTGTCTCCCTGGAGATTTGGGACAAGCAGTATGAGTTTACGGATGCGCTGACCGTGAACAAGTAATTTCCCCGCCTCGTTGGAGGCAGAGCCAAGCCAAAGAAAAACCAGTGAGACGATTTTTCGTCTCACTGGTTTTCTCTGTTTGGGGTGGCGGCTCAGTCCGCTTCGTACCCGTCCAGGTAGTAGAAGCTGGTCACCGTCTCATCGTCGGTGCGCTGGAACAGGCTGTAGTAGGAGAGGTAGGAGTACTGGGTCAGCAGTTCCTGCTGCTCCTCCGTCAGTTCGCTGCTGTCGTCAGTGATGTTGCCGTCCTTGTCGATATAGGCGATGGGGTTGATGACCGGCAGCTCCTCATACAGATTCGCCAGGAACTGCTGGTAGCCGGTCATGGGCAGGTTGGTCTGAGATACCATCAGGGTGCTCAGATAATTGGTGGAGATCATCACGTCCTGGGCCTCCTCGATGTCATAGTTGGCCCAGATGAAGAAGGGGGTGATGTACTGCTGCTCCACCTCGGTCAGGGTGCGGTCATCCAGGTCCTTGCCGTACAGGGCCTCATAGACCGAGGTGTCCAGCTTGCCCTGATGGTCGCCGAAGAAGACGATGATGGTGGGTTCGTCAATGTTGCTGTAGTAGGTGATAAGCTCCTCCAGGGCCTCGTCGGTGGCCCGCATCAGGTCCAGGAACTGCTCCGTGGTCTCGTCCTCACCGGCCTGCTCCTCCCCGACGGTCAGGTAGCGGGTCAGGTTGCTCCAGCTTTGCGCGTAGCCGCCGTGGTTCTGGATGGTGACGTTGAAGATGAAGCTCTTCTCGCCGTTGGCGTTCTGCTCCTCGGTGATTTGCATAAGGGTCTGAAAGTCGAAGGAGTCGGAGACGTAACCCCGGATAAACTCCTTGTCCGTCAGGTCGGTGGTGTAGATTTGGTCGTCAAAGCCCATATAGGTGTACACCAGGGGCCGGTTCCAGCCGGAGGAATAGTAGGGGTGGAAGGCGGTGGTGCTGTAGCCCAGGGCGGCGGCCCAGGAGACCAGGGAGGGCTGCTCGTCCTTCACATACAGGTCATAGGCCACGGTGCCCTCCGGCAGGAAGGTCTGGGAGTTGCCGGTCAGGAACTCATACTCCACCGAGGCGGTGCCGCCGCCGGTGACTGGGGAGTACATCCAGCCCTTGATGGTGTTCTCCTGGAGGGAGTGGAAGAAGGGGCAGGTGTCGCCGCTGACATCAAGAGCGTCAAAGATGCTCATGTCGGCAAAGGTCTCGTCCATGATGCAGATGATGTTGGTGGGGGTGACGGTCTCGTCCGGGTCGCTGTCGTAGTCCCCGGCTTCCAGCATCTGGGAGGAGGAGAAGTTATAGTCCTGAATCACCTCCATGGAGGTATCCTCGTCCGCCTGCTCCTCCGTCAGGGTGGTAATCAGGTCGGTCAATGCCTCCAGGGAGTAGCCGTCCGGCTCCTCCACGGCGCTGTAACGCAGGGCGATGGAGAAGTTCAGCAGGAACCCGTTGCTCTGGGTCTTCCACTGCTGCACCTTGATGCCCGCGTTGGGCAGCCAGCTGGAGAAGAAGAAGGCGAAGATGTACCCCGCAGAGGCCAGGCCCATCAGCACCTCCGGGAGATGCTTCTGCTTCGGGAAGCCGGAGCGGCGGGTTTGGGGCACCATAACGAACTTAATGAGCAGCAGGTAGACCACAAAGACTGCCAGCGCCCCGAAGAACCAGCCGTCGGGGGTGAAGTCATAGGTGCCGGCCACATTGGCCGCCGTCTGCCAGGAGGTGATGTCCGAGGGGAAGAGGATTTTTCCACGGAAGCGGATGACGTAGTAGTTCACCGTGCCGAACAGGAAGCAGAAGGTGGAGACTGCAGCCGCCGTTCGCCGCCTGCGCCCCAAAATCAACCACACCACGGCGTACAGCAGGATGTACAGGGCCATGTTCATCCAAAATTCGGTAAAGTTCAGGTTGCTGAAGGGGTTCTTCTGGTTCAGCAGCTCCACCATCAGCAGGTTCACAAAGGGGCCTGCCCAGAACAGCACTCTGCTGACCCATTGGAGGACGGCGTTTTTGCAGTTCCGGAAAACGGCGGGGCAGCGCTGACCGCGGGGGGTGTTGGCGTTGGACTGGGTTTCTTTTTGCGTGTTCATTGCGAAGTACCTTTCTTCAGAGTATTGTGCGGCGAAATGCGTGTATGTCAAAGGAAATCTGAACGTCCAGCGCGCCGCACTGCGCCAGTCGCTCCGTACCCTCTCTCGGCGTTTTCCAGTAGTAGGGGGTCATCTGGAACAGGTCGTGAATGGCCTCCTGGTCGGGCAGGTGGATACGGTTCTCCACCCGCATCACCCGGTCATAGCAGAACCCCTCGTAGGGGATGCGCTGCTCCTCGTTCCGGTAGGGCCGGTCATAGAGTATCTGCTTCAGCTCCCACAGATGCTCCGGCCCCGGCACCACATAGAGGAAGGCGCCTCCTGGCTTCAGCACCCGGCGGAACTCCTCAATGGCCAGGGGGGAGAAGCAGTTCAGCAGCAAATCTACGCTGCCGCTTGCCACCGGCAGGCGGTAGGCGGAGGCCACGGCGAAGTCGATGCCCTTCTCCCGTTTGGCGGCCCAGCGCAGGGAGAATTTGGAGATGTCAACGCCGGTGGCGTCCACCGCCTTCCCCGCCTGGCACAGGGTATGATAGACGCCTGCGGTGTAGTACCCCTCGCCGCAGCCGGAGTCCAGTAGGGTAACGCTGTCCCCGGTATATTCCAGCGCCAGCCCCTCCAGCGCCTCCCGCAGGGGAAGGTAATAGTCCCGGGTGAGGAAGCGGTTTCGGGCCGCCGCCATGCCCTTATCATCGCCGGGGGCCTTGGAGTGTTTTTGGTTGGCGGGCAGCAGGTGGACGTAGCCCTCTCTTGCAATATCGAAGCTGTGCCGCCTGGCGCAGCGCCAGGCCGTTTCCTCCCGCACCAGGGGAAGCCCGCATACCGGGCAGCATAAAATAGACAACGATTGTCCTCCTTCACGCAAAAACAGCGTTATGACACCTGTCAAGACAAATTGACGCTTGCATTTCTGCCCTGTTCCTCTTATAATAGACAAAACACCTGAAACGCATCTGAAACCGCCGGAATCGCGTTCCCGCTTTGGGCGGCTCCGGCAAACCACGATGCAGCCGCGCACCCGCCCCGGGCGCGGGCGCAGCACCCACGAAAACCTCTGCCGCCGCTTGGGAGGTTTTCTGCCCCCCTATGCCAACGCTTAGCGGCAGAATGGAGATTTTTATGAAAGCTCAGACAAACTACACCATGCTCTGCGACTTTTACGAGCTGACCATGGCCAACGGCTACTTCCAGTCCCCCATGGGGAACCGCATCACCTATTTCGACGTATTCTTCCGCAGCATCCCTGACGGAGGCGGCTTCGCCATCGCCGCCGGTCTGGAGCAGGTCATTGACTATATCCAGAACCTCCGCTTTGACGAGGAGGACATCGCCTACCTCCGGGGGAAAGGCTGCTTCCAGGAGGAATTTCTGGACTATCTGCGCAATTTTAAGTTCACCGGCGACATCTGGGCCGTGCCGGAGGGCACCCCCATCTTCCCCCGGGAGCCGATTTTAACGGTGCGGGCTCCGGCGATTCAGGCGCAGTTCATCGAGACCTATCTGCTCCTCTGCCTGAACCATCAGAGCCTCATCGCCACCAAGGCCAACCGCATCGTTCGGGCGGCGGAGGGCCGTCCCATCTCTGAGTTCGGCTCCCGCCGGGCCCAGGGCGCGGAGGGCGCCATCCTGGGGGCGCGGGCCGCCTACATCGCCGGCTGCACCGGCACCGCCTGCGTTCAGGCCGACCGGGATTATCAGGTACCCGCCACCGGCACCATGGCCCACTCCTGGGTGCAGATGTTTGACGACGAGTATACCGCCTTCAAGACCTACTGCGAACTGTACCCCAACAACGCCACCCTGCTGGTGGACACCTACAACGTGCTGAAATCCGGCGTGCCCAACGCCATCCGCGCCTTCAAGGAGGTGCTGCTGCCCAAGGGCATTACGAAGTGCGCCATCCGGCTGGACTCCGGCGACCTGACCTACCTCTCCAAGAAGGCCCGGAAGATGCTGGACGAAGCCGGGCTGCCCCAGTGCAAAATCGTAGCCTCCAACTCGCTGGATGAGTACCTCATCCGCGACCTGCTCCAGCAGGGGGCCCAGCTGGACGCCTTCGGCGTAGGCGAGCGGCTCATCACCTCCAAGAGCAACCCGGTGTTCGGCGGCGTGTACAAGCTGGTGGCCGTGGAGGATGAGAACGGTGTGATACAGCCCAAAATCAAAATCTCCGAAAATCCGGAAAAGGTCACCGTCCCCCACTTCAAGAAGGTGTACCGCCTGTATGACAACGAGACGGGGAACGCCTTTGTGGACGTGCTGTGCGTTCACGATGAGGAAATTGACGACAGCAAGGATTTGGAGCTGTTCGACCCCCGCTACAACTGGAAGCGGAAAACCTTCACCAACTTCCACTCCCGCAGCCTGCAGGAGCCGATTTTCCTGGGCGGCAAGCTGGTGTATCAGTCCCCCGCTATCCAGGACATCCAATCCTACTGCGCCGGACAGATTGACCTGCTCTGGGACGAGGTGAAGCGGTTTGAAAACCCCCACGCCTACTATGTGGATCTGTCCCCCAAGCTGTGGCAAATCAGGCAGGATTTGCTGAACCAGAAGCGGTTCTAATCGAACATCCCCAGAGCGCCGGACTATCCGGCGCTCTTTTTTGCGCCCTGACGGCAAACGGGTCAAATAAGACGGAAACAGCCGTCACTCGGAGGCGTAACGGCTGTTCGGGTCGTTTAATTGAATTTGTACACTTTTTGCACCAGATGGTACACCCGGACGGTGAGCTTCCGGCCCTGGTAGGTGGGCAGCATGGTGATGGTCGCCAGGCTGCGGTGACGAATCTTATCATAGAGGCGCTGGTCAGCCTGCTTCAGGTAGGCCCAGATGTCCGAGCGCTTTTGCAGCGCCTCGTCGCTGCCGTCGATGATTAGGAACATAGAACAGATGCACATCATCATCGTCAGGTAGCGAACCATATAGGACGCCACCTTCTTCCGGCGCTGGCGCAGCTCCGTCAGGTCGCAGCAGTCGATCATCAGCCGGGTGACCAGCAGCTGCTGGTCGATACGCTTCACCATCACCGCCTCGTTGACGCTCTGGTCGGCCCGGCCGATGAAGTAGCGGTACAGGTCCAGATTCATGTAGTACATGGTGTACACGCTGGGCAGGGGCTGATAGACGAAGATATTGTCCACATAGAAGGTGTGCTTGGGCAGCTCCAGCCCGCAGTCCCGCAGGAGCTGGGTGCGGTAAATGACGGAGTGCATCAGCAGGTATTGGCTGACCCCCCAGTGACCCACCTCGTCCCAGGTGAACACCTTGTCCTCCGGGAAGACCCTGTGATAGTCGACCGTGTGGTGGGTGCCGTCCTCCGCGTGCTCATAGACGTAGTTGGCGATGACCATATCCACCGGCTTGGGCTGGGCGGCAAACTCCCGCAGCTTCGCCATCACCTGTTTCAGCGCCTGCATATCCAGCCAGTCGTCCGAATCCACCACCTTGTAATAGACCCCTGTGGCGTTCCGAACGCCCTGGTTCACGCCCTCGCCGTGGCCGCCGTTGGGCTGATGAATGACCCGCACGATGGAGGGGTATTTCTCCGCATAGGCGTCGGCAATGGCCCCCGTTTCATCGGTGGAGCCGTCGTCCACCAGAATGATCTCCGCTTCCTCCCCCGCGCTGAGCAGCGTTTCAATGCAGTGAGACATATAGGCCGCAGAGTTGTAGCAGGGAACGGCAAAGCTAATCAGCTTCAAGTTGATCTACTCCTTTGTAATCGTATCGGTTCGGCCCCATCGGGGCATCCCCCTTGAAAACCGCCTAAAATGGGCAAAAACAGCGATAAACAGACGGCAAACGCTATCGCCACAGTATTATAGCACGTTTATTCCGCAAATGGAACCGGTTTTTCAAATTTTAATAATTTTGTAAGACTTCCCCCAGGGGCGGCCCGCGCCCCTGGCCGAAGCGCCTCCCGCAGCAGGCTGCTCTGGGACATACTTCAAATTTTGCCCATTATTTTGCACAAATTTCACAAAAGAAATCCTTGCAAACGCCCGTGTTTTGGGATAGAATAAAGAAGCAGTATCCTTGCCACTTTACCGAAAAAAGGATACGAAACCAAGTTATCCCAGCGGGATGACAAAATCAAAGAACAGAAAGGCGGTGAGACGATGTCTCTGGAAGCAGTCAAACAAGTGACGGAAGCGGAAGAGCGGGCGAAGGCGCGCAAGGCCGAGGCACAGCAGGAAGCGAAGAAGCTGGCATCCGACGCGGAGAAGGCCGGGCAGGCCACTGTGCAGCAGGCTAGGCAGGCCGCAGGCGACGCCGTGGCGGAGCTGATGGCCCAGGCCGAGCAGCGGGCCGGCGTCCGCACGGACCAGATCATCCGGGAAGCGGAAGGTGCCTGCGACCAGCTCCGCGCCCAGGCCCAGCAGCGGCTTGAGCAGGCAGCATCACTGATTGTCGAAAGGGTGGTGAATGCCTGATGTCCATTGTCAGAATGAAGCGGCTGCGCCTGATTGTGATGGCGGAGGAGCGGGACGAACTGTTCTCCCGGCTGCTTCATGTTGGCTGTGTGGAGATGTCGGAGCCGGACGAGCTGTTGTCTGACCCGGACTGGGCCGCCCTGCTCAGCAGGGCCACCAGCAGCCTGGGCGATGTCAAGGCGGACCTCGCATCGGTGACCAGTGCGCTGGCGACGCTGAAAAAGTACGCCCCGGTGAAAACCGGCCTCTTCGTCAAGCGAACCCCCATCTCGGAGGCAGACTTCTTCGACGGGGAACGGGCAAAGGCGTCTCTGGCAAACGCGCAGGAAATCAATGAATGCGTATCCACCATCGCCCAGCTCACCACCCAGCAGGAGCGGCTGTCCGCCCAGCGGGCCAGCCTGACCCCCTGGGAGACGCTGGATTTACCTCTGGAGCAAGAGGGCACCCAGACCACCATCCTCCTGATGGGCACCATCCCCACCGCCACCGACCTGGATGAGGTGCGGGGCGAGTTGGCCCAACGTGCCCCGCTGACGGAGCTGATGCCCATCAGTGAGGACAAGGAGTTCCACTACGTCCTCCTCATCTGCCACAAGGCGGAGTGGCCCAGCGCCCAGGAGGTGCTGAAGCCCTACACCTTCTCCTCCATCCGGTTCAAGGAATTTACCGGCACCGCCCGGGAGAATATCCAGGCCCTGACGGCGGAGCTTGACCGCATGGAAGGGGAGAAGGAGGCCGCCAAGGCCCGCATCGTGGCCCTCGGCCCCTGCCGCAGCGACTTGCAGCTTCTCCAGGACAGGCTGAACCAGGACGCCGCCAAGGAGGCGGCGGAGGAGAACGGCCTGACCGACGGCCAAATCGTCTACCTGGAAGGCTGGGTGGAGGCCCCCAAGCAGGACAAGCTGGAGCGGGAACTGAAAAAGTTCGACCTGGCCTATGAGCTCACCGACCCGGAGGAGGGAGAAATGCCCCCCTCCAAGCTGGACAACCCGGACTGGATGAAGCCTATCAACATGGTGACGGAGATGTACTCCGCCCCCGCCTATGACGGCATCGACCCCAACCCGGTGGTGTTCTTCTGGTATGTATTCTTCTTCGGCTTTATGTTTGCCGATGTGGGGTATGGCATCGTGATTTTCCTGGTGTCCTTCCTCATCACTCGGCTCTATCACCCCAAGGGAGGCATGGGCAACGCCTTTGGCCTGGGCCAATGGCTGGGCCTGTCCACCTTTATCTGCGGCATCTTCACCGGCGGCTTCTTCGGCAACTCCATCGAGGTGTTCAGCGAGTCCTTCCTGGGCATCGCCTCGGAGGAGCTTCCGGCCTGGCTGCAAACCTTCAATAACGGCATCATCGTCAACCCCATCAACGACCCCATGACCCTGTTGATTCTCTCCATCGTCCTGGGCGCGTTGCAGCTGGTGTGCGGCCAGTGCATCCACATCTATATGGAGGCCAGGGACGGACACCCCATGGAGGGCATCCTGGATGTGGTGCCCTGGTGGATCCTTTTCATTGGCATCGGCGTGATTGCCCTGACCGGCTCCCCGGTGGGGCTGATTGTCGGCGTGGTGGCCCTGGTGGCCACCCAGGGCAGGCACAACAAGGGCATTTTCAGCAAGATTTTCGGCGGCGTTTCCTCGCTGTACGACATCACCAGCTGGCTGTCCGACCTCCTGTCCTACGCCCGTCTGATGGCCCTGATGCTGGCCACCAGCGTCATCGCCATGGTGTTCAACACCCTGGCGGCGCTGCCCGGCAACATCATCGCCTTTATCCTCATCTTTCTCATTGGCCACGTCTTCAACATCGGCGTCAACCTGGTTGGCACCTACGTCCACGCCGCCCGGCTTCAGTATCTGGAGTACTACGGCAAGTTCTATAAGGACGGCGGCACCTTCTTCAAGCCGCTGCACTATAACACAAAATTTGTCGATATTATCGAGGAGGAAACTTAACTATGGATAATTTAGGTCTTGCAATCGCCATCTTCGGCGCATCCTTTGCTGTTCTGATTTGCTGCATCGGCTCCGGCCGGGGCGTTGGCATGGTGGGCGAAGCCTCTGCGGGCGTCCTGACCGAGGACCCCAGCAAGTTCACGTCCTGCCTGATCCTCCAGATTCTGCCCGGCACCCAGGGCCTGTACGGCCTGGTCATCTGGTTCTGGGCCATGCTCCAGCTGAACGTCATGGCAGGTGACCCCCTGACCCTGACCGTGCCCCAGGGCATCGGCTATCTGCTGGCCTGTATGCCTATGGCCTTCGGCGGCTATTTCAGTGCCATCGCCCAGGCCCGCTGCGCCGCCTCCGGCGTGGCCCTGGTAGCCAAGCGCCCCGAGGAAATGTCCAAGGGCATCATCCTGACGGTCATGGTGGAGTTCTACGCCATCCTGTGCCTGCTGGCTTCCTTCCTGACCATCATGTTCCTGACCAGCTCCATCACCGGCTAACTCCCCTGTGTGGGACTGACTGGTTGAAAGGAGAAGTGACATGACTGGTATTGAAAAAATCATCCAGCGCATTGACGCCGACGCCCAGGCGGAGGTGGACGCCATCCTCTCCCGCGCCCAGGAGCAGGCGGACGCCACCGCCCAGCGCTATCAGGCCCAGGCGGACCAGGTTTCCGCTGAAGCCCTGGCCAAGGGCGAGGCCGACGCCAGGGAGCGGGAGGAGCGCCTCTGCTCCGCGGCGGAGATGCAATCCCGGCAGCTGCTGCTGAAAACCCGGCAGGAAATGCTGGACGAAGCCTTCCAGCTGGCGCTGGAGAAGCTGCAATCCCTGCCCCCGGCGGAGATGACCGAGCTGCTGGCGAAGCTGGCGGCTCAGGCCAGCAGCTCCGGCAGGGAGCAGGTGGTGCTGGACGAAGCCACCCGGGCCCAGTGCGGCCCCCAGGTGGTGGCCAGAGCCAATGAGCTGCTGGGCGGCAAGGGCAAGCTGAGCCTGTCCCCGGAGACGGGGCGCTTCCAGGGCGGCCTGGTGCTGAGCGATGGAGGGGTGGAGGTCAACTGCGCCTTCCCCACGCTGGTGCGTCTGGCCAGGAACCAGACCGCCGGTGAGGTGGCAAAGGTGCTGTTTGATGAAACGCCTTCCTGAACGGGGGACGGGCGAGGCCCGTCAAATCAGTGAAGGAGGAACGTAATGTCTCATAAGGTTAAGGACACCGAATATCTGTTCCTCTCCACCCGTATCCGCGTGCTGGAGCGCACCCTGCTGACCAGGGAGCGCATGGAGCGGATGCTGGACGCTCAAACCAACGAGGAAGCGGTCAAGGTGCTGGTGGAATGTGGCTATCCCGAGATGCCTGTGGTGGACGTGGACGCTGTCAACGCCGCCCTGGTGAAAATGCGGGAGAAGGTCTTTGACGACCTGTATGCCTACGCCCCTGACCCCGCCATGATTGACGTGTTCAAGGTAAAGTACGATTATCACAATGTAAAGACCATCCTGAAAAGCGAGGCCATGGGCCTTGACCCCGCCCGGCTGCTGGTGGACTGCGGCCGAGTGCCCCCTGAGGAGCTGGCGGAGCAGCTGAAGTCCTCTAAAGACCGGGGGAAGGGCGACAGCACCCCCCTGCTGGACGCCGCCAGAGAGGCCAGAGAACTGCTGACCACCTCCCACGACCCCCAGCGCAGCGACTGCGTGCTGGATCGGGCCTACTTCCGGGAGATGGCAGCGCTGGCCGAGGCCACCGGCTCCGACTTTCTGGAGGGCTACGTCCGCCTGCTGGTGGACGCCGCCAACCTGAAAAGCCTGGTGCGGGTGCTGCGGATGGGCAAGAAGCGCTCCTTCCTGGAGGGCATCCTGTTCGAGGGCGGCAACGTCAGCGTGGAGCAGGTGCTCCACTGCACGGAAGAGGAGGACGCCCTGACCCATGTGTACCGGGACAGCCTGTTCCAGCAGGCGGCGGAGTTGGGCCAGGCCGCCATCCACGGCGGCGAGCTCACCGGCTTCGAGAAGGCCTGCGACAACGCCCTGGTGCGCTATATCGCCGCCTCCAAGTATATCCCCTTTGGGGAGCAGCCGGTGGTGGCCTATCTGGTGGCCAAGGAGAACGAGCTGACCGCCGTTCGCATCATTATGACCGGGCGTTTGGCCGGTCTCAGCGCGGAAACCATCCGGGAAAGGCTGCGTGAATCCTATGTATAACATTGCAGTGCTGGGCGACCGGGAGTCCGTTATGGGCTTCAAGGCCCTGGGGCTGGCGGTCTACTCCGCGGAGACGGTGGAGGAGGCCAGAAAGACCCTCCACCACCTGGCCCGGGACGGCAAGACCGCCATCATCTACCTGACGGAGCAGTACGCCGCGGAGATGCAGGATGAAATCGCCAAGTATAAGGACGAGGTCATGCCGGCCATCATCCTGATTCCCGGCAAGGCGGGCAGCCTCGGCATTGGGATGCAGAACATCACCGATTCCGTGGAGCGGGCCGTGGGCGCCGACATTTTGTAACGAATCCGCCTTCCCCGCCCGGGATGCCCGGCGCAGGCGGCAGGCGGCTACCCTATTTTGAAAGAAGGTAAATGCGAATGGGCAAAATCGTAAAGGTATCCGGCCCGCTGGTGGTAGCCACCGGTATGCAGGATGCCAATATGTCCGACGTGGTGCGTGTGGGTGAGCAGCGGCTCATCGGAGAGATTCTGACCATGGAGGGCGATTCCGCCTCCATCCAGGTCTATGAGGAGACTTCCGGCCTCGGCCCCGGCGCAGAGGTGGTAAGCACCGGCTCCCAGCTGTCCGTGGAGCTTGGCCCCGGCCTGCTGGAGAATATCTATGACGGTATCCAGCGGCCCCTGGAGGGCATCATGGCCATCTGCGGCACCAACATCCGCCGCGGCATCGAGGTGCCTGCCCTGGACCGGGAGAAAAAGTGGGACTTCACCCCCACCGCGAAAGTGGGCGATAGGGTCGTCGGCGGCGACTTCCTGGGCAACGTGCAGGAGACCGCCTCCGTCCTCCATCACATCATGGTGCCGGTGAAGAGCAGCGGCACCGTGAAGGAAATCAAATCCGGCTCCTTCACCGTCACCGACACCATCGCCGTGCTGGAGCATGACGACGGCACCACCGAGGAGCTGACCATGATGCAGAAGTGGCCCGTCCGTGTGGGCCGCCCCTACACCAAGAAGTATCCCCCCAACGTCCCCCTCCAGTCCGGCCAGCGGGTCATTGACACCCTGTTCCCCGTGGCGAAGGGCGGCACGGCGGCTGTCCCCGGCCCCTTCGGCTCCGGCAAGACCGTGGTGCAGCACGCCCTGGCCAAGTGGGCGGATGTGGACATCGTGGTCTATATCGGCTGCGGCGAGCGGGGCAACGAGATGACCGACGTGCTGCGGGAGTTCCCGGAGCTGGTAGACCCCCGCACCGGCGAGACGCTGATGAAGCGCACCGTGCTGATTGCCAACACCTCCGATATGCCGGTGGCCGCCCGTGAGGCGTCTGTCTACACCGGCATCACCATCGCGGAGTATTTCCGGGATATGGGCTATGACGTAGCCGTTATCGCCGACTCCACCTCCCGCTGGGCGGAGGCCCTCCGTGAGATGTCCGGCCGTATGGAGGAGATGCCCGGCGAGGAAGGCTACCCCGCCTACCTGGCCAGCCGTCTGGCTCAGTTCTACGAGCGGGCGGGCATCGTCCAGTGCATCGGCTCCGACGGGGAGCGCAAGGGCAGCCTGACGGCGGTTGGCGCCGTCTCCCCTCCCGGCGGCGACCTGTCCGAGCCGGTGAGCCAGGGCACCATGCGCATCGTGAAGGTGTTCTGGTCGCTGGACGCCTCCCTGGCCTATCGCCGTCACTTCCCGGCCATCAACTGGCTGAACTCTTACTCGCTGTATGAGGACTCCCTGCGGCCCTGGTATGAGCAGCACTTCGGCCCTGAATACTCCCAGAACCGGGCCAAGGCCCTGGCTATCCTCCAGGAGGAGGCCAGCCTGAACGAAATCGTTCAGCTGGTGGGCAAGGACTCCCTCTCCGCCAAGGACCAGCTGACCCTGGAGACCGCCCGTATCATTCGGGAGGACTTCCTCCAGCAGAACGCCTTTGTGGACATTGACTGCTTCTCCGACTACCGCCGTCAGTTCCTGATGCTGAAAATCATTCTGGACTATGACCGGCTGTGCCGCGCCGCCCTGGACAAGGGGGCCGACCTGAACGCCCTGTTCACCATCGAGGCCAGAAACGGCATTGGCCGGGCCAAGACCGTGCCGGTGGACGAGTACGAGGCCGTTTACGCCAAGCTGTCTGAGGATATGGCCCAGCAAATCGCGGAAATCGCAGAGCGAGGGGAGGAGGATGACGGATGATTAAGGAATATAAAACCATAGAGTCCATCAACGGCCCCCTGATGGTGGTCACCCATGTGGACGGCGTCACCTATGACGAGCTGGTGGAAATCGAACTGCCCGACGGCACCGTCCGCCGTGGCAAGGTACTGGAGGTCAACGGCGGCAACGCCGTGGTGCAGCTGTTCGAGGCCGCCTCCGGCATCAACCTGCGGGATACCAAGGTGCGCTTCCTGGGGCATCCCCTGGAGTTGGGCGTGTCCGGCGATATGCTGGGCCGGGTGTTCTCCGGCATGGGCGAGCCCATTGACGGCGGCCCGGAAATCCTGGCGGAAGCCCATCGGGACATCAACGGCCTGGCCATGAACCCCGCCGCCCGGGACTACCCGGACGAGTTCATTCAGACCGGCATCTCCGCCATCGACGGGCTGAACACCCTGGTGCGTGGGCAGAAGCTGCCCATCTTCTCCGGCTCCGGCCTGCCCCACAACCAGCTGGCCGCCCAAATCGCCCGGCAGGCCAGGGTGCTGGACGACGACTCCAACTTCGCCGTGGTCTTTGCCGCCATCGGCATCACCTTTGAGGAGTCGGAGTATTTCGTCCAGGAGTTCACCCGCACCGGCGCGCTGGAGCGCACCGTCCTCTTCATCAACCTGGCCAATGACCCCGCCGTGGAGCGTATCTCCACCCCCCGTATGGCGCTGACCGCCGCGGAGTACCTGGCCTTTGACAAGGGGATGCACGTTCTGGTCATCCTGACCGACATCACCAACTACGCCGAAGCCCTCCGTGAGGTCTCCGCTGCCAAGAAGGAAGTCCCCGGCCGCCGTGGCTACCCCGGCTACCTGTACACCGACCTGGCCACCATGTACGAGCGGGCGGGCCGCCACCTGGGCCAGCCCGGCTCCATCACCATGATCCCCATCCTGACCATGCCGGAGGACGATAAGACCCACCCCATCCCCGACCTGACCGGTTATATCACCGAGGGGCAAATCATCCTGAGCCGTGAGCTGTACCGCAAGGGCGTGCTGCCCCCCATCGACGTCATGCCCTCCCTGTCCCGTCTGAAGGACAAGGGCACCGGCGCGGGCAAGACCCGTGAAGACCACTCCGGCACCATGAACCAGCTCTTCGCCGCCTACGCCACCGGCAAGGAGAACCAGGAACTGATGGCCATTCTGGGCGAGGCGGCCCTCTCCCCGGTGGACTTGCAGTACGCCAAGTTTGCCGACGAGTTCGAGCGCCGCTACGTCTCCCAGGGTCAGGACGAGAACCGCTCCATCTTCGAGACGCTGGATTTGGGCTGGGAGCTGCTGCGGCTCCTGCCGGAGAACGAGCTGAAGCGTATCAAGCCAGAGTATATCGAGAAGTATCTCCACGGCAAAGGCGCAGAATAAGGAGGGATAGCCTATGCCTTCCGCAACAGTCAATGCCACCCGTATGGAGCTGACCAAGCAGAAAAAGAAGCTGGCCACCTCCACCCGGGGCCACAAGCTGCTGAAGGACAAACGGGACGAGCTGATGAAGCAGTTCCTGGACCTGGTGCGGGAGAACCGCGCCCTGCGCAAGAAGGTGGAGGACGCGCTGATGCGCGCCCACGGCTCCTTTACCGTGGCCTCCGCCCTGATGAGCAGCGAGGTGCTGGAGCAGAGCCTGCTGTACCCCAAGCAGAGTGTGGAGCTGGACATGACCTATCAGAACATCATGTCCGTCAACGTACCCATGTACCACTTTGAGACCGCCAGCGCCGACGCGGGGGAGATTTACCCCTACGGCTTCGCCACCACCAGCTGCGAGCTGGACGACGCGGTGGACGCCCTCTCCTCCGTCTTTGAGGATATGCTGAAGCTGGCCCAAATCGAGAAGGCCACCCAGCTGCTGGCGGAGGAAATCGAAAAGACCCGCCGCCGGGTGAACGCCCTGGAATATGTGGTGATTCCCGACTGCCAAGAGAAAATCAAGTCCATCTCCATGAAGCTGGACGAGAACGAGCGCAACAACACCATCCGCCTGATGAAGGTGAAGGATATGATGTTGGCGGAGCAAATCGAGGCCAACCGCAAAGCGGACGCCGCCGCCATGGCGGAGTTCAAGGCCAAAAACCAGGTATAAGCCGCAAGGCAACGCAAACGGGCTGCCGCAAGGAATTGCGGCGGCCCGTTTTGCGATACCCTCCACGGAAAGGAGCTGCTGATGGAACTTTCCCTGATACACGAGGCAGATTACGCTGCGGAGATGGAGCGCCGCGTCCGTCCCGCCCTCGCCGCCCTCCGCCGGGCGGGGACGGTCTGCCCCAGGCCCGGCCAGCCGATTTATTACGAGCTGTACCGCCCCCAGTCCCCCAGGGGATGGGTGGTAATTTCCCACGGTCTCTGCGAGAGCATCCTCAAGTACCAGGAATCCATCTGGTACTTCCTCCAGGCGGGCTACGCCGTAGCCATGCCGGAGCATCGGGGCCACGGCCGCAGCTTCCGCCCGGTGCAGGATTTCAAGCTGACCCATGTGGAGCGGTTTGATGACTATGTGGAGGACTTTCTGGCCTTCCTCCGGCAGGTGGTGCTGCCGGAGGCGGAGGGGCTGCCCCTGTTCCTCTATGGGCACTCCATGGGGGCGGCCATCGTCCTCCGGGCGGTGGAGGAGGCCCCGGCGCTGCCGGTGGAGAAGCTGGTGCTGTCCAGCCCCATGATTGCGGCCAAAACTCAGGGCGTCCCCAGGTGGCTGGCCCTGGCAATGACCCGGCTGGCCGTGGCCCTGGGCCGGGGCGACCGGTACGTCTTGGGCCAGCAGGCCAACGTGGGGCCGGAAAGCTTCGGCCAGAGCTGGTGCAACGCCACCTCCCAGGCCCGTTTCCTCTGGTACTGTCGGCTGGTGGAGACCCACCCGGAACTGCAAAACAGTTCCGTCAGCTATCGCTGGCTCCGGGAGGCCCTGCTGGTGGAGGGGCCGCTGCTGGAGGGCGGGGCAGGGGTAGCCGCCCCGGTGCTGCTCTGCCAGGCGGGGCAGGACGCCATGGTGAAGCCCGAAGCCCAGGACGCCCTGCTGGAACGGCTCCCCCAGGGGGAGAAGGCGCTGTTCCCCCAGGCGAAGCATGAGATTTTCCGCAGCGATGATGCGACTGTGGAGGCGTATTTCCGCCGGGTTTTGGAGTTCCTGGCATAGGACAAAGCGGGGGAGACATAGGATGTTCCGGAAGCGCTGACGTGGCTTTCCCTCTATTCCGTAGGGGCGGCTGCAAACCCCTCCGCCTCCTTGCGGAGGCACCTCCGCCGTCAAGCGGCATTTCCGGCGCTTCGCGCCTCCCTACCCTTTCAGGGGCGGCAAGAAGTTATCATAATCTCTACGTCATTGGCTCCCCTGAAAGGGGAGCTGTCAGCGAGGCTGACTGAGGGGTGATTCCGCAGTCTGTTCCGTTGGTATTTTGTAATGGTTGAACAAAACAAAGTTTTAGCTTTCACGTTCCAGTAGGGGCGGCCCTTGGCCGCCCGCAGAAACCGCCTGCGTACCCCGGGCGGCCAAGGGCCGCCCCTACTTACAGCTAGCGGCTAACAGCTAACGGCTCAAGCATCCATCCAAAAAGGAGGAACCGCTATGTTCTTGACCCTCAACGACCTGCGGGAGAAGGAGGTCATCAGCGTCACCGATGGCAGCCGCTACGGATATGTGGGCGACCTGTCGGTGGATATGGACACGGGCCAGGTGCGCGCCCTCATCGTGCCGGGGGAGGCCCGGTTCTTCGGCCTGTTCGGGCGGACGGAGGACCGCCTCATCCAGTGGGACAACGTCCGCCGCTTCGGGGAGGACATCATCCTGGTGGAGGGGACGCCTGCGGTGCGGCCTCATATCAAGGGGCGGTTCCCGTGGCTTTAAGAGACGGTCTGTTGCCAAAGCGCAAAAAATCGGGACGCTGCTGTGGAGAACCACAGCAGCGCCCCTGTCTGTTCAGGCGGTTATCTCATGCGGATGATTTTTGCCGGGCACTTGGCGGCGCACTTGCCGCAGCCCACGCACTTCTCGTAGTCGATCTTCGCCACGTTGCCCTGGAGGGAGATGGCCCCCTCCTCGCACTGACGGACGCACAGGCCGCAGCCCAGGCAGCCCACGTCGCACTGGGCCTTGACGGTCTTAGCCTTCTCCTGATTGCTGCACTGGACGGCATAGGTACTCTTGTCAGGCACCAACTCAATCAGCT
This sequence comes from Clostridiales bacterium, assembly GCA_020860385.1. Lineage (GTDB taxonomy): Bacteria > Bacillota > Clostridia > Oscillospirales > Oscillospiraceae > Onthomonas. The sequence goes on along the minus strand of JAJBUK010000120.1, from coordinate 11,835 downwards.
TCTGGGGGCAGGCCTTGACGCAGCTGCCGCAGGCCACGCACTTGGAGCGGTCCACCACGGCCACGCCGTTCACCACATGGATGGCGTCAAACTGGCAGGCGGCCACGCAGCTACCGAAGCCCAGGCAGCCCTGCTGGCAGGCCTTGCTCCCCTTGCCGGGGATGATGGCCGCCGCCTCGCAGGTCTGGATGCCCACATAGTTGCAGTTGTTCTTAGCCTTGTCACAGGTGCCGGCGCACTTGACGAAGGCCACCTTCTTGTCCGCGCCGTCTCCGGCGGTGACGCCCATGATGGCGGAGATTTTATCCGCCACGGCCTGGCCGCCTACGGGGCAGGCCGTCACAGGGGCTTCCCCCTTGACGATAGCCGCCGCCACCGCGTCGCAGCCTGCGTAGCCGCAGCCGCCGCAGTTGTTGCCGGGGAGGCAGTCCCGGACGGCGGCTTCCCGCTCGTCCACTTCCACCTTGAACTTGTTGCCCACGAAGACCAGCATCAGGCCCACCAACAGGCCGACGATGGCGAGGACCAGGACGCTGCTGAGAATCATAGTCATACTCTGTTCCTCCTTTTCTCACGCCAGGCCGCCGAAGCCGCAGAAGGCGATAGCCATCAGCGCGGCGCTCAGCAGCACCAGGGGCGCGCCCTGGAAGGCCTTAGGAACATTGTCGTTGCTCTCCAGCCGCTCGCGGATGCCAGCCAGCAGCACGATAGCCAGGGTGAAGCCCACAGCGGTACCGAAGCCGCAGACGACGCTCTCCACAAAGCCGTAGCCGTCGGTGACGTTGTTCAGGGCCACGCCCAGCACGGCGCAGTTGGTGGTAATCAGCGGCAGGTAAATGCCCAGGGCGCTGTGCAGGGCGGGCATGGACTTCTTCAGGAACATCTCCACCACCTGCACCAGGGCGGCGATGACCAGGATAAAGACGATGGTTTGCAGGTAGCTGAGGCCCAGGGGGTCCAGCACGAAGGTGTACAGCAGGTTGGCCACGGCGGAGGCGATGGTCATAACGAAGATGACTGCCGCGCCCAGGCTGGCGGAGGTCTTGATTTGCTTGGACACGCCCAGGAAGGAGCAGAGACCCAGGAACTGGTTCAGCACCACGTTGTTAATCAGGGCGGAGGTCACGATAATCATAATCAGCGTCATACGGTCTCACCCTCCTTCTTCTCATCAGCGCACTTCTGCTGGCAGGTGGCGCAGCAGCCGTCGCAGCCCTCCACCTTGTCATTGGCGGCGGTCTTAATGCTGAAGGCGTTCATCACGGCGATAATCAGGGCCAGCACCAGGAAGGCGCCGGGGGCCTGGGTCAGCACGGCGATGGGCTGATAGGCGTCGGGCATGACCTGGATGCCGAAGGCGGTACCGGCGCCGAACAGCTCCCGCAGGAGGCCCAGGATGGTCAGGCCCACGGTGAAGCCCAGGCCCATGCCCACGCCGTCCATGACAGACAGCAGGGGCGGATTCTTGGCGGCATAAGCCTCCGCACGGCCCAGGATGATGCAGTTCACCACGATGAGAGGGATGTAAATGCCCAGGGCGGAGTACAGCACCGGAATGTACGCCTGAATCAGCAGCTGCACCACCGTCACCAGGGAGGCGACAATGACGATGTAGGCCGGCAGACGCACCTGGTCAGGAATGACCTTCCGCAGCAGGGAGATAATCAGGTTGGACATAATCAGCACCACCGTAGTGCTGATGCCCATGCCAAAGCCGTTGGTAGCGGAGGTAGTCACGGCCAGGGCCGGACACATACCCAGCATCATAATGAATACCGGATTTTCCTTCACGATACCGTTGTAAATTCGTTCCACATACGGATTCATAAAATTTGTCCCCTCCTTTACTGGATGTAGTTGGCGAAGAAGTCGATGGCGGCGTTCACCGCGTTGACCACTGCGCCGGAGGTGGTGGACGCGCCGGAGATGGAGTCGATTTCATCATCCGCCGTGGAGCCGCCGCTCTTATTCAGGGTGAAGGAGTCCACCTGGACGCCAACGAACTGGCTCTTAAAGCTGTCCTCGTCCGCCCGCATACCCAGGCCGGCAGTCTCTTCCAGTTCGGTGAAGGACAGGCCCAGGATGGTGCCTTCGGTGTCGATGCCTACGCTGAGGGTGATGCTGTCGCCATAGCCGTCGGCGGTGCTGACGCTGATGGCGTAGCCCACCACGTTGCCGGAGGCGTCAGTGCCTACCACGGCCTCGTTGACCTTGACCTTGCCGAAGGCGCTGTCAGCGTAGTAATCGCTGGCGGCAGCGGCCTCGTCCACCAGGGCGGTCAGGTCGTCGTCATAGTTGACCTCATCCGCAGTGGGGATGACCTCCACATAGGAGGCGGCCTTGGCGGCGGCGTTCTGCTCCTCGATAATGTCCGCGGTCATAAAGTTCACCAGGCCCAGGGCCAGACCGGCAATCAGGGTGATGCAGGCCAGGGTAATGGCGGCCTTGGGGAACTTCTTGGGCTGGTCGGAGACTTCCTTCTTGGTGCCGTCCCCGATGCCGTAGGGCTTGGGTACCACCCAGCGGTCGATGAGGGGGGTCACCAGGTTGCCCAGGATGATGGCGTAGCTGACGCTCTCGGCGGAGCTGCCGAACACGCGGAACACCGCCGTCAGCACGCCGATGACCGCGCCGTAAATCAGCTGCCCCGTGCCGGTGACAGGGCTGGTGACGGGGTCGGTGGCCATGAACAGGGCGCCAAAGACGATGCCGCCGCCGCACAGATGGGCCAGCAGGAACATGGGGTCAAAGCCCTGACCGCCGAAGGCAATCATGCAAATCAGGAAGCTGCCCACATAGGCCACGGGGATGTGCCAAGTGATGCCCTTGGTGATGAGCAGGTAGGCCCCGCCGATGAGCATAGCGGCGATGCTGATGCAGATGGTGCCGTCCGTGAAGCCCAGGAACATATCCAGCACGTCCACCGTGCCGCCCTCCTCCAGGATGGCCAGCGGGGTGGCGCTGGAGGTGCCGTCCACGCTGTAGCTGGTCATAGCGGAGCTAAAGGACAGCAGCAGGAAGCAGCGGCCTGCCAGGGCCGGGTTCATAAAGTTCTGACCCAGGCCGCCGAAGGCGCACTTCACCAGGGCGATGGCGAACAGGCTGCCCAGGAAGGGGATGTACAGGGGGACGGTGGGGGAGCAGCACAGGCCCAACAGCAGGCCGGTGAGCACCGCGGAGCCGTCCTTCACGGTGTTGGGATGGTGGGTGGCCAGGTCAAAGAGGAACTCCGTCACCACGGCGGTGACGATGCTGACCGCCAGCACCAGGAAGGCGTGGAAGCCAAAGTGATAGATACCAAAGATGGTGACCGGCATCAGGGCGATGATCACGTCGTACATGACGTGTCCGGTGGTCAGCTTACTGTCTCTCAGATGGGGAGAGGAGGACACGTTCAGCATTTTTTCCATTCTAAATCCCTCCTCACAGCTGGCCTGCGCGCTTGAGCCCCAGCACGACAGGCTTGGTTTGTTTGAACAACTGGGTCAGCGGACGCTTGGCCGGGCAGATGTAAGTGCAGCTGCCGCAGGCAATGCAGTCGGTGCCATGGAGCTGGTCATAGCGGGCGTAGTCCTTATTCTTGGCCGCCACCGCCATCATCTGGGGGATAAGGCCCATGGGGCAGGCGGTGCCGCACCGTCCGCAGCGGATGCAGGCGGTCATCAGCTTGTCCGCCTCCTCCACCTCGTCACGGGTCATGCACAGCAGGGCGTTGTTGGCCTTGACGATGGGCACGTCGTAGCTGCTGATGGCGGTGCCCATCATGGGGCCGCCCAGCAGGGCCTTCTTGGCTTCGGCCTTCAGGCCGCCCGCCGCGTCCAGCACCTCCTGGAGGGAAGTGCCCAGCTTAATCATAAAGTTGCCGGGGTTCGCTACCGCGTCGCCGGAGACGGTGAAGCCCTTCTCCATCAGCGGCATACCCTCGCACACTGCCTGATAGATGGCGGAGAGGGTGGTGACGTTGTCCACAATGCAGCCCAGGGTGGCAGGCAGCGCGCCGCCGCCCCCCAGCCACTGGCCGGTGACCGCATGTACCAGGCCGCGCTCACCGCCCTGGGGGTACCGGGTCTCCAGCTCCAGCACGGAGAGGCGGTCGTCACCCTGGACGGCCTTCTGCATGGCGGCGATGGCGGCGGGCTTGTTGTCCTCAATGGCGATGACGCCCTTGGCGTTGGGGAACAGCTGGAGCACCACCTTCAGGCCCATTACCACCCAGTCGGGATGCTCCTGCATCAGCCGGTCGTCACAGGTGATGTAGGGTTCGCACTCTGCGCCGTTGGCGATGACGTACTCGATTTCCTCCGGGTTCTTGGGGGCCAGCTTGGCGTGGGTGGGGAAGCCTGCGCCGCCCAGGCCCACGATACCGGCAGCCTGCACCTTGTCCAGAATCTCCTGGCTGGAGAGCTTGGTATAGTCGCACTTCTGCCCGACGGAGGGGTCCAGAGTGTACTGACCGTCGTTGTCAATGACGATGCACTGGGCCATGACCCCGGCGGAGGTCAGCCGCGGCTCGATGCTCTTCACCTTGCCGGAGCCAGAGGAGATGATGGGGGCGGAGATGAACCCGTCCGCTTTGGCAATGGTCTGCCCAGCCAGGACGGTATCGCCTTTCTTGACGATGGGGACGGCGGGTTTCCCAATGTGCTGGCTCAGCGGGAACACCAACTCGCCCTTTGCCTGATAAGGGACGGTGGCGGTGCCGTTGCTGAGCTCTTTGCACCCTTTGGGATGAACCCCACCTCGGATTTTTGATTTTGCCATACGCTTCTCCTTTCACGAACATTGGGTCAACGTCAGGTTCCTTCCCCTACACCCCCACGGTCAGGGCTGTCTTTTTGAGGACCTCAGAGGTTGGCCACGATTTGCGCTGCCCGGCGGCCAAAGGTCATGGTTCGGCCGCAGGCCAGGCCCGTAAACAGGTTGGGGTAGGTGGTGGCAAAGAAGCCGCCGGAGCAGTCGCCTGTGGCGTACAGCCCCTCGATGGCGGTGCCATCCTCCCGAATGACCTGCATATCGGTGTTGATACGGCATCCGTTCAATGTGGTCAGATGCCAGGCCCCCGTGCGGATGCCGTAGTAGGGGGCGGTGTCCACCGGCGTCATGCGGTGGGCCTCCTTGCCGTAGTCCTCGTCCTTGCCGTTGTAGCACAGCTCATTGTACCGCTCCACGGTGGTGACGAAGGTGTCGGCAGGGATATTCAGCTTTTCCGCCAGCTCCTCCAGGGTGTCCGCCTGCTGGAGGTAGCCGTCCTCGATGAGGGCCTCGTTCCTCGACCAGACATAGTCATAGGTCATGTTGGACAGCGCCCCGTTGGGGAAGGCGAACAGGCGGCAGCAGCCCACCTCGTCAAACTGCTCGGCGTACTGCTGGTTGTTGGCGTCAAAGATGTCGCAATAGGTATGGTCAGGCTGCATATACATGGAGTGCAGCATAAACTCGTAGGGGCCGGACTCGTTGCAGAACCGCTGGCCGTTCAGGTTCACCTTCAGGAAGGGCTGCTCACCAAACCAGAACCACTTGCCGTTGGTCTTGTACCCCGCAGTCTCGGTGGGGAGGCAGCAGCAGCGGTTGAACATCATGGAGGCGTGGGTGGGGTCCATGGCCGCCCCGGCCCACAGCATGGCCTTGATGCCGGAGCCGTCGCAGGTGGAGCCCAGGCTGTAGTTGATTTTCATGGCCAGGGTCTGGGGCTGGAGGGCCTGGAGCATTTCCGTGTTGGTGGCGTAGCCGCCGGTACACATGATGACGCCCTTGGAAGCGTTGATGCGGATGTAGTGCTGGTCGGTCTGGTCCTGGGCGATGATGCCGGTGACCCTGCCGCTGTCGTCCTGCTCCAGCTTCACCAGGGCGGTGGACAGCTTCCAGTCCACCCCCAGGTCGTCACAATGGGCCTGGAAGGTGGAGTTCAGGGTGGTGTCCTCCGGGGCGGAGTCGGTGGTATGGGGGCTGTGGCCGGTAGCGTAAGCCTTGTCCCGGCCGGGGTCGCTGGTGTCGCCAACGCCGCCCTCCAGGCTCATGTACCAGTTGCCGGTGGACTCCAGCAGGTCAGTGAGCCAGTCCACCATCTCGCCGCTGTTGTCCGCCCAGCAGCGGATGAGGTCATAGTCCACATAGCCCGCGCCGTAGCGGACGATGTCCTGCAGGGCCTCCATCTTGTCGATTTCAAACTCCGGGTACTCCGCAAAGGAGGCCAGCTGGAGCTTGGAGTTGATAGCGCCGATGTCCTCTCTGGGGCCGGTGGGGGATTCGTTCTTCTCCACCACCAGCACCTTCGCACCCTCCTCGGCGGCGGTCATGGCAGCGATCCAGCCGCCGGAGCCGCAGCCCACCACCAAGACTTCGGTGTCCAGTGTCTCGGTGATGTCGCTCTCCGCGATGTCAGGGGCCTCCCCCAGCCAGTCGGCGGAGGCAGACTCCTCCTCGGCAGCGGTCACGGTGACGGTAGTGCCGCTGGCCTGGGACATACAGTCGGCGGCGGCGGTTTTCACCGCGTCGCAGGTGACGGTGGCGCCGGAGATGCCGTCCACGTCGCAGGTCTGCTGCTCCAGAATGGCGGCGGCCATATCGTCCCCCACCACTGCGCCGATGTCCGCCGTCTCGCCGGAGACATCGATTTGCACGTCGGTGATGCTGGTCTCGTCAAAGGTCATGGTGACGGTCACGTCGCTGGAAATGCCCTTGGCGGTGGCGGTGTAGGTGCCGGGGGTGTAAATCGCCTCTCCGGTGACGCCGGACGATGCGGCGGCGCTGCCAGTGGACGCGGCCGCACTGCCGCCAGCGGCGGACGATGCGTTTTCAACGGCTTGCAGCACCCCCAGGGTGGCCACGCTGACCGCCCCTGCTGCGATGCCCTTGATGAAGTCTCTGCGGGAAATTGGGTTGTTTGCCATCTCTCAAAAATCCTCCTGTAGCAATGTGATACGGGAATTGCTATATTTTATAAAAGCGGCGTACCCTCTGCCGCTAATATACAAATTGGGAAGGGATGGTATCGCTTACGCGGCCTGTTCTTTTTGGCCTTTGGCAGTCAGCCTGCACAAGAAAATGCTCAGCTCAAACAGGGCCAGCATGGGCAACGCCACCATGATTTGGGACAGAATATCCGGCGGGGTGATGAGGGCGGCCACAAAGAAAATCACCACCACCAGCACCTTCCGGGATTTGGCCAGCCACGCCGGTTTCAGCACCCCCAGCCGGGTCAGCACCACCGACAGCACCGGCAGTTCAAACACCGCGCCAAAAATCACGAACACGGTCAGCAGGAAGTTGACGTAGCTCTCGATGCTGATGGCGGAGGTCACGTCCGTCCCCACGCTGAGGTTGATGAGGAAGTACAGCATAAAGGGGACCGTCACCTTGTAGGCGAACAGCACCCCCACGCAGAAGCACACCACGCCGAACCCCACCGCCAGGGCGAAGGTCAGCCGCTCCGTCCGTTTCAGGCCAGGGGCGCAGAAGGCGTACACCTCGTATAACAGCACAGGGGAGCAGATCACCAGCCCGCCGATGGCCGCCACGGAAAGCTGCACCATCAGCAGCTCCTGGGGGGCGATGTACACATATTGGTATCCGTACCCCTTGCCAAGGTTGGTGAGCTGCTCCACAATGTCCGGGGCGAAGGCCAGGCAGACCAGCACCCCCACGACCAGGCAGACGATGCAGACCAGGATACGGCCCCGCAGCTCCTTCAGGTGCCCGCTGAGGCTCATCTCGCCTCCATCGGGCCTCTGCTCTGCCTTACGCCTGTTCATCCGTGGACTTGCTCTCCTCCGCCGTCTTTTCCTCGCCGCCGTTCAGGCCCTCCCGCAGGTTCTTGATGCTGCTGCCCAGCATTTTGGTCAGCTTGGGGATCTGGGTGGGGCCGAAGATGACGATAACGATAAGCAGAATGACGATTAACTCCGTTACGCCGATTTTCATGGTTTGTGTTCTCCTTCTCTCATAGGTTCTGTGTGGGTTCCTCCGCCGCCGGTTCGGCGGGCGGCTCCGGCTGGGCGGGGGCCTCAGCAGGGGCCGGTTCCGGCTGGGCGGGAGCAGGGGCGGCCTTGGCCGCCTTCCTGGGCTTACCCAAGTCCTGGAAAGAGGTCTCCACCTCTTTCCACTCGCCTGTGACCTCCTGCCGCAGGTCGTTCAGCGGCTCGACAGCCTGCCGGAGGGGCTCCTGGGGCCTCCTCCAGCGGGGCGAACACCCCTTCCTTGATGTCCGAGGTCAGGGTGGTAGTGGCCTTTCGGAACTCCCCTAGGGCTGCCCCCAGCTTTCTGGCGTACTCGGGCAGCTTGTCCGGCCCCAGCACCACCAGCGCTACGATAAAAATGACAATCAGCTCCATTACGCCGATTTTCATGGCAACGACAGTCCTCCTATAATGTAAACTGCAAAAAATGATTGAAAGTTCGGTCTGATTCCTCTATACTAAGATGTGAAGCAGAAAAAGAGGTGGCACCCGTGGCAAAGCAAAAAATCTACCGCATGGGCGAGTTCGCCCAACGGCTGGGCGTCAGCCGGGATCTCATCAAATACTATGAGAAGCACCACATCCTCACCTCCCAGCGGGAGGCGGGGAACCAGTACCGGTACTACTATCACGCCCAATACCCGGCCATCTTCCTGAGCCGACGGCTGCAAAACACCGGCTGCTCCCTCCGGGAAATCGAGGGACTGCTGAACGAGGCAGACCCCGCCGAGACGGAAGCGGCCACCCTCCGGCAAATTCAGGGGCTGGAACGGGAGCTGCGCCTCAAGAGCCTCTATCTGGAGAAGCTGCGGCAGCTCCGTCCCCTCCAGCGGCAGGCGGCGGAGGGCACCTTTGACGGCAGCTGGACCACAGGCCCACGGCCTGCCCTGACCTTCTTCCCCTTCTCCGCCTATGACCGGTTCCTGGAACTGGACAACGCCGACCTGGCCGCCCTGGCGGACTGGGTGGACGCCACCCCCGCCGCGGATTTCTGCGGCCTGGTGCGGGGCGGAACGCTGACCTACGGCTTTGCCATCCCCCAGGAGCAGGCTCAGGCCCTGGGGCTGACAGGCAGCGGGCTGGTGGCTCTGCCCCCCTGTCAGGCGTTCTGGTACGCCATGCAGACCCCCCGCCGCCCGCTGAACCACGAGGTGGGCAGCGAGGCGGAGGAAATCACCTTGCAAACCGCCCCCGCCCTGGCAAAGCTGGCCCAGCTGGGGCTGACGGGGGAGGAGCCAATTTGCGTGTTCGACCTGTTTGAAAGCCATGCGGAGGGGCAATTCTGCTATTTTCAGCAGGTCAGCATCCCTCTGGCAGACTGAGCGCAGAGTGCGCAGGTTCTACCTATTTATTATAAAGTTGAGTGTTACCCCCAGGTCAATACAGGCCAGTACATTTTTTAACATTTTTAGAAATGAAATCCACTTCCCGCCAGTTTCGGAGGGCGGAAAACCGTTGAAAGGAGGGGCTTATGGGCGAAGGACAGGGAACCAGAAGAAGGAAATATGACCTTATCCTGCTGGCTATTGTCGTGCTGGCGGGTCTGGCGCTGACGGCGGCCTATGGCCTCTCCCGGATGGGGGGCGCGGACGCGGCGGAACTGACCGTGGTGGTGCGGCAGGATGGGGAAGTCACCGCCACCTATTCCCTGGCCCAGGACGGCAGCTACACCATCACCTCTGAGGACGGGGTAAACTACCTGGTGATTGAGGACGGCGCGGCCTGGATGGAGGACGCGGACTGCCCCGACCGGCTCTGCGTAAAGCAGGGGAAGATACGCTACGCCGGGGACAGCCTGATTTGCCTCCCCCACAGCCTGGTGGTGGAACTTACCGGCAGCGACGGGCTGAACCTGGACGGGGTGACGAAATGAACCAAAGAAAGGAAACCAGGGGGACCATGGGGGCCAAACGGGTGGCCCGGTACGGCCTGCTCATTGCCTTGGCCATGGTGCTGAGCTACGCGGAGACGCTGATACCCGCCTTTTTCGCCGTCCCCGGCATGAAGCTGGGGCTGACCAACCTGGTGGTGATGATTGCCCTGTACCGGATGGGGAGCCGGGACGCCATTATCCTGAACCTGCTGCGCATCGTGCTGGTGTCCATGACCTTCGGCAACGCCTTCAGCCTGCTGTACTCCCTGGCGGGCGGGATACTGTCCGGGGCGGTGATGATTCTGCTGAAACGGACGGGCCGCTTCGGCATGATGGCCGTCAGCGTGGCCGGGGGCATCGCCCACAACGTAGGGCAGATTTTGATGGCGATGGTGCTGCTGGAGACGAAGCAGGTGGGCTATTACCTGCTGGTGCTGTGGTGGAGCGGGCTGGCCGCCGGGCTGGTCATCGGCCTGGTCAGCTACGAAATCACGAAGCGGCTACCGGATGCCCTGTTTCAGTAGGGGAGGATATGCGGATGAAACGAATGTTATGCGCCCTTTTGGCCCTGCTCCTGCTGGCGGGCTGCACCTACTCCACCGACGGGACAGACGGGGCGGAGGCCGACCCGGAGGCGGCAGAGTCCTCCACGGAGTACCTGGAGGCCATGGACACCTACATGACCCTGACCGCCTACGGCAGCAGCCGGGAGGAGGCGCTGGCGGACGCCTGTGAAGAGATACGGCGGCTGGAGGCCCTCCTCAGCACCGGCAGCGACAGCAGCGAGGTCTACGCCCTGAACCAGACCGGCTCCGGCGTTATCTCGGACGATACGGCGGCCCTGCTGGAGTACGCCCTGGAACTGTACGACAGCACCGGCGGGGCCTTTGACATCACCGTCTACCCCCTGATGGAGCTGTGGGGCTTCACCACCCAGGACTACCAGGTGCCCACAGCGGAGGCGCTGGAGGCCACCCTGGCCCTGGTGGGCTCTGACCGGCTGACCTATGACAGCGAAACCCAGACCCTGACCCTAGGGGAGGGCCAGGCCATCGACTTCGGCGGCATCGCCAAGGGCTACACCTCCCAGCGGGTCATGGAGTTGTTCCTGGAGGCAGGCGTCACCTCCGCCATGGTCTCCCTGGGAGGCAACATCCACTGCCTGGGCACCAAGCCCGACGGCTCCCTGTGGCGCATCGGCATTCAGGACCCGGCGGGGGACGAGGGAGACATCGCGGCCATCGTCAGCGTGGCCGACCAGGCAGTCATCACCTCCGGCGGCTACCAGCGCTTCTTCCAGGACGAGGACACCGGCGAGACCTATCACCACATCATCGACCCCGCCACCGGCTGCCCCGCCAAAAGCGGCCTGTCCTCCGTCTCCATCGTCACCGGAGACGGAGCGCTGGGGGACGGCCTCTCCACCGCCCTGTACATCATGGGGCTGGAGGAAGCCACCGCCTACTGGCAGGCCCACAGCACCCTGTTCCAGGCCATTTTCATTGACGACGAGGGGGCCATTTACGTCACCGAGGGCATCGCCGATGCGGTGACGGCGGACGCGGGGTTCACCGTGCTGACGGCGGAGTGAGCGGTTCCTCAAAACATAAAATCCCACCGGACGCAGCCCGCTCCGGTGGGATTCTTTTTTTCAAAACACGGGAATCGGTTTTGTGCAGAAACACTTCCGCTGCGCCTTCCGGGCAATGTCATCAGCTTAAAAATGCAATCTATCCTGGATTAAGGAGAATAAGGTGGCCGCACAGTCAGATTTCAGCGACCAAAGGGCAACAAAATTGCCGCCCGTCCCGCCGTAAGGCAAGGGACGTGGGCGGCAATCCCCGCCAGCCGCCATCGGCGGCAGTCTCAGCAGGTATCAAGTCACATCGTCTGTTGCCTGATAGACCACCTGATTGAGGGACAAGGCGAAGCCGCCAGTGGGATAGGGGGAGGGTTCTTAGGGAGGGGCGAGGCCCCGAAGCCCCTCCCTAAGCCGCCCTCTTTCCC
>JAJBUK010000010.1 GCA_020860385.1 Clostridiales bacterium | reverse complement strand
CCTTTATTGATGGGTAGTTAATTTCAACATAAGATAATAGTTCTCCCGAATTTTTAACTTTATCTAAGTCGCGAGAATTATATCCCGACCGCGTTATTGAACTATCCCGCAATTGATAGAAGTATAACTGTTCATGTGTATATGCAACAGAATTGCACTGTCCAATTAGCTTATACGTGGTTGCGATATCCTCATAATATATACCCACAGGATATCTCACATGATCAAATAATTTTCTCTCATACATCTTGTTCCAAGCAGCAACTTGAAAATTTTTGTAAACATCCATCATGTAAATCAAAGCAGCTTCGGGTGATAATATTTCAATCTCACTGCTTCTCGTATGAGCATTTACGAGAGCATTATATTGAAAATCCCTTGTAGCTACAGATAAATAATTGCAGACTGCAATCTCCGTTTTATTCTCTACGCAAAGTAAATGAAGTATTTTTATCATTTCTGGGTGAACCAAATCATCGCTATCAACAAAAATCACATACTTTCCCGTACACTTGTCGAGTGCAACATTTCTAGCATCAGATAAGCCACCATTCGCTTTGTGAATCACCTGAATTCTCGAATCTGACTCCCGCAAGGCATCACAAATTTGGGGACAATTGTCTGGCGAGCCATCATCAACCAAGAATATCTCAAGATTTGTATACGTTTGAGCTTGGATGCTTTTTACGCAAGATGGTAAATCCTTTTCTACTTTAAAGATTGGTACAATTACAGATATTAAATCCTCTTGTGAATCTATCATACAAGCATCTCCACCACTTCCCGGATAACGCCCTCGCCGCCTTTAGCCTTAGTCACATAGTCTGCAACAGCCCTCACCTGTGGCATTGCATCCGCAGGAGCGCATCCGTAACCTACCATTTTGATAACTTCCATGTCATTTATGTCATCGCCAACATACGCAACATTTTCCATCTCAACTCCATACTGCTCACACAACCTCTTCACGGCTGCTACCTTGTCCTTGCAGCCAGATTCAAGAATATCCAGCTTTAGCTTTTCTGCTCGTCTTCTGTTAAGGTCAACGGACTCCGATGTAACAATTCCCGTAATTATTCCTTTGGCACGAAGTAACGCAAATCCCATACCGTCCCTGGTATTGAATTTCTTTAACTCATCTCCATTCTCGGAGTAGTACATCCCGCCATCAGTCAGACACCCGTCACAGTCCGTCAGGAACATCTTGATATCAGGAATGCTCTTCTTCTCTTCAGCGACACCCTGTTCTTTGGCAACCCCACTCTTCCTCATCAACGCCTCAATGATGATCCAGTCACTTAGCTCGTCAATCTCAAATGCGCTGTCCTCACACATTTCATAGGCCTTGATATTGCCTGAAACACGGTTCTGATACTTAATCAGGTCAGCCTTGGAAGAAATATAAAATGCACCGTTTTCCATCAAGTAACCGTCAAACTCTTGGCGGCGGGGACGATGAAAAACATCATAATTACTCGGATTTACATTTCCGTTCTTATCCTTGTCCCACAGGAATCTATACTGGCGGACAACAGAGAGTACAGAATCTGTTCCATCGGTGTTGAACAGCTCAAATCCGCCATCCAAATCAGCTGCCGTAAGCATGGGGGACGTGGCCTGGACAAGAACAATGTTGTCAAACTCATAATTTGCCGCGAACTCAAGCATTGCAAATTCTGTGGATGCTGTGTCAGACGCTGACTCTGCACTTCTTCCAATTACTTGTGCCTTGGAGAAATTTTCCGCTTCCTCCCCGCACTTAAACGCTTCCACAGTTTCTTTAATCTTTTCGCTGTCTGTAGCAATGTAGACTACATCAATGTATTTGCACTGGCAAGCAGCTTTTACTGTCCAGTAAACGAGCGGCTTACCACAAATAGGTTTTATATTTTTCAGAGGTATTGATTTGCTTCCGCCCCTTACCGGAATAAAAGCTATGTTCATCTAAATATTCTCCACCTTGTCAATAATTCGTGCCGGCACACCAACAGCCGTACATCCTTCAGGAACGTCACAAAGAACAACGGCTCCTGCACCAATTTTTGCATTGTCGCCGATATTCACATTGCCCAGGATTGTTGCTTTTGCACCAATAAAAACATTATGTCCGATATGTGGTGCCTCACCAGAACCATCCAGTTCTCCTATCGTTACACAGTGTTGAACAGTGGTACCCCCCCCCAGAACGATTGCGGCGGGATTAATTACTACGCCAAATCCTTTATGACAGAACCAAACATCATCATCGATATCAGCCTTAAGGCTTATATCGTTCTGGTAAATGCCTCGTATAATTCTTGCATATATAGCTGCACGGATTTTATGTCCCTTTTTCCTGTGGAACTGTCCTCTGTGAAGCATTCTATGAAATCCGTTCATTACCTATATTCTCCCATAGTTATCTTCATATCTGATGATGTCATCCTCACCGAAATAATCGCCAATCTGGACTTCTGTAACTATAAGCGATTCCTTGTCTCCTGTGTTCGTCAAACGATGCTTTGCACCTTTGGGGATAAACACAGAGCTTCCACAATGAACATCTATAATCGACTGATCTATCTGTACGGTTCCCACGCCGTGAGCAACAATCCAGTGTTCTTCCCTGTGGTTATGTGATTGCAGGCTGAGCTGTGACATCGGATTGACACTGATAATTTTTGACTGGAAATAGTCATTCATCACAGTTGTCTTGTAGAAGCCCCATGGTCTTTGGAAAATCTCGTAATCCACGATTCCTTCATCAAGGCTCATGAAATCATATCCCAAGTCAGCGTGGATATCCTGCAACAGCAGGGCGTGCATCTGGTTCTTTGTTATTACGTTCAACAGACGATCCTCATCATCTACGATTGGCAGGAACTTGATAGACTCATTCTTAAACATTTCAGTCGCTTTTGGAATACCATCAGCCTGCTTAAGACACTTTGAGTTTCTGGTATAGAGTCCCTCAACGCTATCATCCACAGACGCACCTTTCAGGAATGCCCGACGGACGTCTCCATCCGTCAGGGTTCCAAGAACGGTATCTTCATTATCTATTACGATAAGAAATCCTTTTTTGTTTTCGTCTATCTTCTTCAACGCATCCCTTACTGATATATCTGGAGACACAGTGAAGAGCGTTAAATTATCATTCATCTATCTGTTTTCCTTTTTTCCCTTCAAATAATGCAAATCCATAGAAAGGGCAATTTAGTGCTTGCGATACTTCAGCTTGTCCCTCTGTACTTGCTCGATCGGAAGGATCTCTGACGGCTTATATGTAAGTGCTTCATGAACTGCGTTCAAATTACGCACCAGTTTGCGGATTCCGTCCGGCTCCAAAGATGCAGCGTGGTCAGTTCCCTTCCATGTTCTGTCAAGTGTGTAATGACGCTCGATCACATCTGCTCCAAGTGTGTACGCCGCCACATCAACAGCTATACCAAGGTGATGACCAGAGAAACCGATAGCCTTAACGCGATCCTCATAAGCCTCACGCATACGATTAATTTCAAGCAAGCATACATCTTCAAACGGCACAGGATATCCGGAAGTGCAGTTGAACAGAACGAGGTCTTTCGCGCGGCCGTTCTTCTCGAACAGCTGAACAATCTGCTCTTCCTCTTCGTGACTTGTCATACCGAAGGAAAGCTGGATTTCTCCACCGTAGTTATCACACAGCCACCGGAGCATCTCGTAATGGGTATTGCAAGCAGATGGAATCTTAATGAACACAGGGTTCAGAGAAGCAATTTCCTTTGCACTGGTCATATCCCAAACAGAAGTGGAATAGATAATGCCAGCTTCCTCGCACCACTCCTTCAGCTGTGCATGCTGATCCACAGTGAACTCCAAGAACTCACGATGCTCACCGTAAGTCTTGCCATAAGAGTTCACAGGATTCGGATGGGGAGCATTATACTGCTCCGGGGTCAGCAGTTCCTTCGGGCAACGCTTCTGGAACTTGATGGCATCCGCCTTACAGAAATGTGCCGCTGTCTCTATTAAATCCTTGGCAACCTCCATCTGTCCCATGTGGTTGCAACCCGCCTCAGCGATAACAAAAGGTTTCTTGTACATAGTAGTTTCCTCCATAAGAAAATATATTTTCCATTAACCGACTGCCGCAAAAACTATTCAAGCGGGAGAAGCCGGAAACGTCTGTCTGTTAAAAAATTTTCATTTATATTCAACTTATATTCCGCATCGGTCGTTGGTACTGCACTCGTACATATTCCAACTGCATATTTAAAATGTATGTTCAGCAGATTCAGCAACTCGCTGGGGAAATATGCCGGTAGAACTGTACAGGTACTTGCAACATTGTATGTACTTGCGTCCCTTGGATGCAGTTTGAGTACAGGTTTTCCGTACTTCGAGTAATAATTCACCATTTGGGTGAAATAATCTATCTTTTCTTCTTCAGTAATGAAACCATCTTCGGACAATGGCTGTGTGTAAATAATTCCTACATCAACCAGTTGGTTTTTTAACGTATCCGCCAAATCACTCAAAAAGATATTAACTATCACTTTTTTACTTTCGGCTTTCAGCTTATTCAAAAGGCTAGTTACATCCAATTTTTTCAGTTTATCTTTCCATTCTTTTGAATAGATTTCAGGCTGCTGGACATAAATGCCTTCGAGTTTTTCATCTTTATAAAAATCTACTGAACCGCCCTGAATCTTTTTCGCTAAAATTTTTACCAAAGGCTGTGGTGGATTAATTGCTGTCAGCGCACCCTCTTCTACGAATACAGCTGTCTTGCATTTTTTGTAGTAAATATTTGCAGTAGTATAGACGTACTGGCAGTTCCATGCAAAATTATATAAGACAAACTCTCCGGTAATATCCTCGCCAAACATAGAGCAAACAGTTTTGTACTGCTTCTTATTTTCTATTTCCTCTAGGCCAAGAATGTCTTTCTTCTTGTCTCTTATTCTTACATCAACTTTAAATCGGTTGCTCTCTAGCTTTTCCTTGATTGAACAGAATTGCTCATATATTTTCGTATCATTAGCATTAAGTAGTAGCACACTGTTGTCTCTGTTACCTTTACTCTCTATGAGAAGTAAAGATAGATACAAGTGATACGGTGTAACACATACATACACGTCTCTTTGCATGATTTATCCCTTCATCTGTGCTGCGATATCAGCATCCACAATTTCTTCGCCAGTCTTGCCTTTTAGCTGCTCTTTCGATGCAGCACTCAGGCCATCATTGACCACAGCTGACAAATCACATGTGCTGCATCTATCAAGCTGCTCCTTTGTCACCTTGCCATCCCTGTAATCACAACAAATCTTATTCTCGTACATGGAATACGGATGCTTGGTAAAGAGAGCCTTTGCCTTATGCTTCACAACCCACCATGCCGGTTTCATGAAATACTTGTGCATAGCTGGAGAAACCGACCCAATCATCCAACACTGACGGTCACAGCAACGTACTTTCTTTCGGACAACTTCTGCTTCCGGACTGTTCCACAGTTCGTCCCAAGTCTGTGTATTCAGGTTGCCCATGACCTCTTTATCCTTCGTGCCATTACAAGGCATAACGTCCCCGTAAGGATCGATAAAGAATGTGTCGAAGCTCATATCACAAGGCAGAAGTCTTGGCTGTCCGTAGATGTAGTTGATAAGGCCATGATTGAAGTACGCTCTAAACCACTTCTTAGGACTGTTAGAACGGAGCAGTTCATTAACCAGATCCTCGAAATTCTTCGCAACCATTGGGCGATCATGAATGATGTTCTTAGCTTCCACGAAATAAAAGCTGTTATGCAGAGACGCTGTGGCAAACTCCATGCCCATCTCATCGGAGATTTTATAAAGTGGCACAAGGTCCGGAGCATTCTTGTCTTGGACGGTCATTCCGAAGCCTACATCCTTAATCCCCATCTCGACCAACTTTTTCAAAGTACCATATCCACGCTGATAGCCGTTCTGAAGACCACGGATTTCGTTGTTGGTCTGTTCCAAACCCTCGATGGAAATACGAATGCCGACATCCGGGAACTCCTTACACAGTGCCACAATGCGATCCGTGAAGAATCCATTCGTAGAAATGACAATTCGGTCACTCTTCTTACGAAGCTCTGCTACAATGTCACGGATGTCTGTCCTTATAAATGGCTCACCACCAGTAATGTTCGTGAAATACATCGGAGGCAACTTTCTGATTGTCTCAATGCTAATTTCTTCCTCTGGTTTGGAAGGTGCTTTATAACGATTGCACATAGAACAGCGTGCGTTGCACCGATATGTTACGATGACTGTTCCGTTTAACTTTTTTTCTGCCATAACTTATTTTCTCCTTTTAATTAGCTGTAACTCCTATACCTTTGATAGCCTTAGTGATCCTTGTGTTCACTAAGTTAAACAAGTAAGCAAATACAATAGAGAATGCAAATGTCAGCATAATAAAGACGCCCGAATTCAGTTTTATAACCTGCTCGCTCACTACTGAAAGCACACTCATAACAAACCCATGAATCAAGAAAACCTCATATGAAATTTTCCCTAAAAACCTTGTCGCTGCATTGCCTATCTGCACTCTATATGTAAATAGCAAAACAACTGAGAGGATCGCAATTCCTAAAACAATGCGTAATAGGTATTCCCCGAAAAAGTACACATTCTTAAATTTCAGATAAGCAATCCCTGCGATTAATGCAACTGCAATTGATAAGCCTCCGCATAAGAAGGAGTGCTTCTTGATTGTCGTCTTGATACAATCAAGTTTTTTTCTATCAGCCAGCAAAAATCCGTACATAAATCCAAGAGCTTCAACATTCCAACTAAATCCCAAACTGCTGCCTATACCCGTCAGATAACCCACTAAACTGTAAAGGAGAACGCATCCGCATATGAGTACCCCCCCCTCCAGATTTCAGAATCGGCAGGTTATAAGCTATAAATGTTATGATATAAAACAGCAGAAGAACGTATACAAATCTCACCCCACCAGAATATGGGCTAAACCCGCACACGACTTTGAGCAAACATGAAATGATATACGGTACAAGTAAAACTAAAACTCTATTCTTGAAAAAAGTCTTTGAATACCCTTCTTTATTTTCAAAACTGTATCTCAGTCCGTAAGACGACAGCATGAAAAAGATGGTCACGCATATATAAGCGAAACTACCTATTAAGTCTTGCACAGTGTTTTTAAAGCCATCTGGCACATGGACAAACACTACAATAACACAGCACAGCCCTTTAAGCACTGTGGTATAATCCTTAGAAAAGAATCTACAATCAGCCTCCTCTATGGTGTTCTTTTTTGCACCGATAAGGGCAATCACACAATAAATTATTAAAATCAATGCCGTCAAAATCATTTGTTTGCCCTCGTTCTTGTTTTCCTATACAACTTCACTGTCTTCTCACTCACATCATCCCAGCTGTACTTCCTGCAGATGAATTCAGCAGCCTCACTCTTATAACGTGCCACAGCTTCAGCATCATCACACAGTGCCTGCAATTTCTCCTGCAGTTCTGCTACATCGCCTTTCCGAAACATAACAGCTTTATCTTCAACAACCTCTGTGCATTCTTCTATGTCACTGACTACACAACAATTACCATAACTCATTGCTTCTAGCAGACTCAGCGGCATTCCCTCAAGATCGCTGGGCAGTACATAAACGTAAGCGTTGCTGTACAGTTCCTCATGTAATCTTCCGGATACGAATCCTGTGAAAATCACATTATCGCCAGCCATTCTTTTCAATTCTTCAGTAAACTCATCCGTATCTGACGAGCCACCCGCAATCACAAGTTTTTTATCCGTGTTCAACCCTTTATAGGCCTCAACCAGATATCTCAATCCTTTCTCCGGCACGATCCGTCCCAGGAACAGGATGTAACTGTCTTTTATCAATCCAAACTTCTCTTTAATCTCTTTAGCCTCTTTAATCACAGGCCTGTTCACACCATTCGGGATGAACACAGTCTTCCTGTGGTATGTCTTCCAGAAATACTCCTGGACGCCTTTACTTAAAACAATAATTTCGTCAGCGTGCTTGACAGCGGTCTTCTCACCGAACCGTATGTACTTCGACCCGATGCCTTTACCCCACTTCTCACGCTGCCAATCCAGACCATGGATCGTTGCGATACATCTTTTCCCCATCAATTTAGGAAGCCACAGCATCGCGCATGGTCCTTCTGCATGGAAATGCACCACATCATACTTTCCAAAAGCAGCATGAAACGCAGCGAACACCGATGATGTCATCGCCGCGAGTCCTTTTTTATGTATTGTGTAAACTGATTTGAGCTTTACTCCTTTGTACTCCTGTAACCCACCATTGTCACAACCTGTCCGGTTATAGCAGGTAACCTCATGTCCCTGTGCTGCCATACGGGTTGACAACTCTTCCACAACTACCTCAATTCCGCCACACGAGGAGTCTCTTGCAGGCATGGTCTTGTGACCGAGCATGGCAATCTTTAGTCTTCTGTTGTCATTCACAATCTCTCTTCCCCTTTATGAATCTCCTCTATATGAAGCGGCGGAATACCGCTCTTGGCATTGACAGTTACATTAATGCTGTGATAATCACAGTCTTATCTACCTCATCAGCACTATGAAACTCTCAACTGGGTGTACCCTACGATAGAAGTTTCATATTCGCCCTCTCGTACATATCTTCCGAGGTGTCTACCCAACAGCAGAAGTTTTAATTCTACACAGCCGCCTACAAGCGGTACATAATTTGAAGCAGGTCTACACTACGGCAAAAGTTCCTTATTTTACTGTCCTCAACATGGCACATATCTTTAAGCCCCTCTACCCAACAGAAAAAGTTTCAAGCTCAATACAGAACACATCTTCAACCATATCTACCCTACGAAAGAGGAAACTATAGATTTCTTGTTCATTTATTACAAAGGAATGTTGGAGTTTATAACTGCGTTTTGTAATACTTCAACAAATTCAAATCTCATCATTGATTAGTCTCAACACCCATGTCTACCCTACATTTTGTTTCCCATAGCCTATGAAACATTCGTTACCATAGGTCTACCCTACAAATCGTCTACCATAGAAGTTTTACTTTTCTGGAGCTTTTCAGGCCGTTTCAGGCTGCCAAAAAACTGTGTTTTATACTAGCGCTGACGCTGAGATTTAAAACTTTTTTTGTTGGGTAAACATTTGCAAACAGTTTTACTGCTTCCGCCTCTGTAAATCCCATGATGAGGGTGTCAATGTTCTCTTTAATCGCGCCCTCCTGTAGTAATCCTGCAAAGGTGTTAGCCGCTTTAACAAGCCTTGCATTCTCAACGTCCGTACCGACAATAATTCTCGAAGGATACAGATTATCATAAAGTGCTTTAGACTCTCGGAGGAACTCTGGACTAAATATGATATTGTCGCAATGGAACTTTTCTCTTACACTTGCCGTATATCCAACCGGTATCGTAGATTTGATCACCATGATTGCATCAGGATTGTTCTCAATAACCAGTTCTATAACTGCTTCCACAGCAGATGTGTCAAAGAAATTCTTTTTACTATCGTAGTTGGTCGGTGCCGCTATAACAACGAAATCAGCAGAAGAATATGCAGCCTTACCATCCAGTGTGGCGGTCAGGTCAAGCGCCTTCTCTGCCAGATATTTTTCTATATACTCATCCTGAATGGGGGACTTTCGTTGATTTATCAGTTCCACCTTTTCCGGTATAATATCTACCGCTGTCACTGTGTTATGTTGAGCCAGTAGCGTTGCAATTGATAGTCCAACATGACCAGTTCCAGCTACTGCAATTTTCAAGTTGCTCATTTCTCGTTCTCTCCTCGTTTATTTCGCAATATGGCATTGATGATTTTCTTGAGTCCAGGAGGACGCATTAACTGTCATACCCATTTGATGTACCTGCCTCTTTTGAACTGCCTCGTACTCGATTCTTCATCCTATCTGTACTCCTTTTACGCAACAAAACCAGACTCGCTGTGATCGTCTCCTGGACAATCCGCCGCGGGTCTGGTTCAACCTCCTCCTTCTTCAATTTTGTGCTCTTTCTTTTTTGGGTCAATAGAGAGCAGCCTGAAACAGTTTTTCTTTGTTCCTCTTAGGCTGCCCGCCTTGATCTTGACCTTGCACAAAATTGGCTTTTGGAGATGAACCCGGCGGGCAGTTGACCTTGAGTTTTCAAGCTCTTTCCCAGGTTTGTCTCTATTATATCTCTTATATTATCCCTATTGTGTCTCCATCATCTGTAACAGGCGCAATACCGTTATGTAAACTGACTTTTTCCTTCTTGCTTATTCCCTCTCGAATATCTCTATGTCAAGCCCCATCAGAAATCACCGAAAAATCAGCGATTCCTCAGATTGTCGCCCTTATTATTTTACAAACTCCCATTTGCCCTTCTTCGCACTCATCTCAGTCTCTGAACGCAGCTTCCATCAATCCCCTATCGCGCAACCGCAGCCCAGTTTTCCTGGAACGTCCGGGCCGCTATCACGCTCCACAGCGTTACTCGCCCTGCCCGGTCAGCACGACCTTAACTGTCTTAAAAATGATCTTCCAGTCCACCCAGAAGTTACGCTCCTGGATATACTGAATATCCAGTGCCATCCAATCTTCAAATGAAATTTCGTTCCGGTTCGGCTGAATCTGCCAATAGCAGGTCAACCCCGGCGTGACGTACATCCGCTGCCGCTGATAGCTGTCATACATCTCGACCTCCCGGGGCAGCGCCGGACGGGGGCCTACGATGCTCATGTCGCCTTTCAGAATGTTCCAAAGCTGGGGCAGCTCATCAATGCTGGTGCGCCGCAGAATATGCCCGACTCTGGTGATACGGGGGTCATTCTTGATTTTAAACGCAGGCCCGTCCATCTCATTTTCATCCAGAAGCTCCTCAAGCCGCTCCTCTGCATCCACATACATACTCCGGAATTTGTAGAGTTGAAAGGTTTTGCCGTTTCTGCCACAGCGGGTTTGCTTAAAAATGGGACTTCCGTGGGGGTCATCTATGTAAATCACCAGCGCCACCAACAACAGGAACGGCCATAAAACCAGCAACGCGATTGTTGAAAAGAGGATATCCTGCCCCCTCCGGAGCACCCAATAACGGCGTTTACGATACAGCTCTGCTTTGCGATCCAAGACCACTTCATCCTGCTGGGCTGCACTTTCCGCGTTCTCCAACATAAAATCCTTCATACTCCTTACCTCCGTGTTCCTCTTTGCTCCCGACTCCTGCGGCTCACTCGGCTGTCTGCGCTTTCAGCACGTCCAGCGCCGCCTCTTTCTCCAATATCTCCGTGCGCAACGCCTGCTGCTCCTCATCCGCCGCCGCCTCTGCCGCTGCATGAAATGCTGTGAAAGTCACAGCATCGCTTTCCTTCAATTCCTCTACCAGGGACAGACAGTGTTCCGCCTGTGCATTATTTGTCACCTGAGCGACCAGTATTGCGCCAGGGTACGCCCGCAGTTCGTCCAAAATTTCATTGGCCTCTGATTCCTCCGAAATCGGAATGCCCACTACTTTCAACAGTGCGCTCTCCCCATCATCCTCCGCTGCGTCCTCCGGGTAGTAACGAATTGTCGTAAACCCAAGGGATTCCAAAATCTCATCATAAGCGGGCAGGTATTCCCCTTCCCGGAAGCAGTAAATCGTAGGTCTTACCCCTGAGCGGACCCGAATCCGGTCCAGGTAGGTTTCCAGACGAGCCTGCCAGGCAGCGACTATTTCCTCCTCCGTTCCGGTCAACTCCAGCGTGCTGTCCCCGCCTACGGCATAACTCCAGCCTGCGTTCACCATGGCAGTAAATCCTGCGGTTTGAATCCTGCCGTTGTCGCCGGTCAGCCAGCTATTGGTGAACACGACTGTGCCAACATCCCCAGCCTCGGAAAGGGCGGGATAAATGTCTGTGTACACAAGGGCGGATAGCTGGTCAAAGCAGAGGGCCACACTGGTCGGTTCACATTGCTGATACAGCGCTTCCAGCTCTGCTTCCAATTCCGCTTTCTGTTCTTTCAGGGATTCTGCACTGCTCTCCCCATCATCCTCGGCAGCCGCTTCCGATTTCTCCGCCTCTGCCTCGCTGGAATCCGCCGCATTCTGAACTTCAACAGAGCGCTCCGCTTCGTTGTTTCCGTTCAACGTCGCCATCAGCGCCGGATAATCCACCAGCATCAGATAAGCAGCCAGCGCCACCGCCAACAGGCACAGGACGACCTTTCCCGCTCGCTTCATGCTCTTTTCTCTCCTTTGCCCTGGGCTGCCATAAAAACCCTTCTGCTGTGACGGTTCACTTCTTCGCAGTACTCTGCCAGCCTTCCGGACTCCAATTCCTGTAGGGCAAGCCCAAGGTTAGGCGGACGGCTGTCCAGATTATGCGTATCGGACCCCATCACCTGAACAACACCTTGCTTCAGCAGCTTCCGCGCCATTCTGCGGATCCGCGGGGCAAGGAACACCTCCGCATTCATTTGAATCAGCACATCCATGTCCAGCAGGCTGGCCATGGTACGTTTATCCTGCATCTGCCAATAGCGCTCCACATGGGCAATCACCGGGGTGATTCCCCGCACGCTGCGCATCGCCTGCACATCCCGCAGCACGCTGGGCGCCCACCTGGAAAAGGGCATTTCCAACAGCAGATACCTGGAGGCGCCCAGACACAGCTCCTCCAGCCGTTCCTCATAAATCAGGCCGGAATGATACGCCACCTCCGCCCCCAGACACAGCTCCGGGGCCGGGCTTCCCTCTTTTTCAAGGTACGCCATCAGCGACTGATACGCCGCCTCCCTGCGCTCCAGGAAGCGTCCCACCGTCTCCTTTGGATAATAGTGAGAGGTGGCCATCATCCCGGCGACGCCCTGCTCCACACTCAGCCGGAGCGCCTCAGCAGAGCGCTCACAGCTGCGGTAGCCGTCATCCATTCCGGGCAGGATGTGGCTGTGCAGGTCGTAATAGCGGCCTTCATTTTGCATAGCCATAGTAGCCATGATAGTACTTCTTTCCGCTGGCCGGGGCATTCGCATAGATAAAGCCCAACACCTTCGCGTTGGCGAACTTGAGCTGATTCATCATGGCGCTAATCGCCCGATACTGGGACTGGCCGTGCTTGACCACCAGCAGGAATCCATCAACATGCTTTGCCAAAATGAGACCATCCGCCACCGTTGTCACCGGAGGTAGGTCAATAAAGATATAGTCATAATCCTGCCGCACCGTCTCCAGCAGCTTTTCCATCTGCTCAGACTCCAGCAGGCTGGTAGGGTCAGGCGGAATCGTACCAGCGGGCAGTACGTCAATATGCTCGGCCTCTGCGGACCGAATCGCCTTATCCAAAGTGCTCTCTCCCACCAGCACATTGCTCAGACCGGGCTGCCCCGGTACATTCAGCTTGGTGGCAACGGTAGGCAGGCGCATATCGCAGTCAATGAGCAAGACACGCTTCCCGATTTGGCCAAAGGATACCGCCAGGTTCACTGTATTCATACTCTTGCCTTCGCTCTGGGCCGAGCTGGTGATACCGATACACTTCGCTCCCCCGCCCGGCATGGAGAACTGCACATTCGTCCGCAGCGCCTTATATGCCTCCTGGATGGAAAAGGAGGCATCCTCGCGGAGCAAAAATTCATCGCTGTCTCCATCCCGCTTCTTATTCTTTTGTTTTCCGAAAATAGCCATTTACTCAGCGCTCCCTTTCCTCTTCTGCCCATAGCCGTAGCCATAACCATAGCCCTGCTTTTCCGTCGATGCCAAATCGGGGATGACGCCCACTACGCTGACACCGAAGCGCTTTTCGATCTCCTGTTCGTCCTTCACAGTGTCATCCAGCAGCTCACGCAGGACAATCACCGCAGCCGCCAGAACAGCGCCCAAAAAGCCGCCGATAGCAGCATTCTTCAGGTAGCTGGGGGAATAAATGCTGGTAGGCAACACAGGCGCGTCTATGATTTGCATGGAGGACCCCTCCACGATTTCAGCAACATAATCGGGCGCAGTATCCGCCATGGCCTCCGCCAGCGCCAGCGCCGTTTCGGGGGAATCCACCGTCACCGTTACTTCGATGATTTCCGTGTCATCCACCACGTCTGCGGAGATGTACTCCGACAGCTCCGTATAATCATAATCCACGCCGGCCTCTGCCGCCGCAGATTCCAGCACGGTGCGTCCAGTCAAAATCTGCACATAGGTATAAACCAAAGACTTGGCCGCAGTCAGATCGGAGCTGGTCAGGGTAGAGGTGCTCTCGGTCGAGGCGGTGCGGTTATTCACATATGCGGTAAAGCTCGCCTGATAAGTGGGGGTGACAAACGTCTTCGTCCCAAGGTAGAAGATACTTCCGGCCAGCAGCGCCG
Source organism: Clostridiales bacterium (assembly GCA_020860385.1). Lineage (GTDB taxonomy): Bacteria > Bacillota > Clostridia > Oscillospirales > Oscillospiraceae > Onthomonas. Next base: position 19,444 of record JAJBUK010000010.1, on the reverse strand, counting down.
CCGTGACAATCAGCCACGCCCCCTTCCACAGCGCCTTCAGCAGGGGCAGGAGATCGATCTCCACCTCATCGCTGTTCTCCCTGGGATTGCGATTCTGTTCCTCGTTCATGCCACTCATGATTCCTTTCCTTGTGTACTTTCGCCTATAGGCTTTCCCTGAGCACTTGTATCACTGGAGGAGCCGTTGTATCGATTACCTCCTAAAACAAAGCGGCTTTGCACGCCCTAAACGTGCTAGTCAGCCAGCTCGGCTTGACGTCAATTAACTCCTAGTGTGAAACGGCTTCACACCCTAACGCATTCAAATTCCATAGCTCACGCCGTCCGGCCGGACATATTGCACAAAATTCAGGCCGGTTCCAATTCCTTTGCAATCAAAATCACCATATTTGATGCAAGGTTCCCCTCATGTTGAAGGGCAAGCAACCGTTTTCCAGCAAAATCTACCCAAATCATGAATAAAAAGCACTCAAGCGACTGAAGCTATTATAGCACAATGGAAATGAAAGTCAACTAGTTTCTGCAAATTTTGCAGGACGAAATTGTTTTCGTTTAGTTGGAAGAGAAGGTGTCTACCCCCCCCCCACGTATTTTTAACATGAAAACGTTGATTTATCAACGTTTTCGGCATTTCTGACCCGCGCGTCAACCTTTCCCACCCTGTCTGCTCCTGGAGTCGTTTCCGACAGTCGTCCATCAGCGTCTGATTTATCCGGGGATTTTTTGTGCAGAAAAAAGGTTGTTTTTGTCTCCTTCACGCATGTTTTGCCAAAGATGCCTCGCTCCCGCTTTTGCACTTGGAGGCTCATCAAATAAGTCTGTTTTTATAAATTCAGACCGCGTTTAAACGTATTTTCGTTTTTTCTTTTCAAAATCCGCGCTGCCGTATGCACTGTCACCGGTTCCATCCGTCCTGCATTTTCCAGCAAAAAACGGGCGGAAAATACAGATTCGTATTTTCCGCCCGCTCCTGCGATTCTCTTATTTTGTGCCAAAAATTCGGTCTCCGGCATCGCCCAGGCCGGGGACGATGTAACCGTGCTCATTCAAACAGTCGTCCAACGCAGCCACATAGATCTCCACATCGGGATGCTCCCTGGCAATGCAGTCCATCCCCTCCGGAGCCGCGATAATGTTCATCATAGTGATTTTTTTGCAGCCGTACTCCTTCATAAACTGGATGGCCGCAGATGCGCTGCCGCCGGTGGCCAGCATGGGGTCCACGATGATGACATCCCGCTCCGCAATGTCCGGGGGCATTTTGCAATAATACTCCACCGGTGCCAGGGTCTCCGGGTCGCGGTACAGGCCGATATGCCCCACCTTGGCGGAGGGCAGCAGGTTCAGTATGCCGTCCACCATCCCCAGCCCGGCGCGGAGGATGGGCACGATGGCCACCTTCTTGCCGCTGAGGGTCTGGCAATGGGCAACGCCCACCGGAGTCTGCACGTCCACCGGCTCCGTAGGCATATTCCGGGTGGCTTCATAGGTGATGAGGGTGGCAATCTCCGCGACGATGACGCGGAACTCATGGGTGCCGGTCTTTTCATTCCGCAAAATCGCCAGCTTGTGGGAAATCAGCGGATGCTCCAGAACGTGCAGCTTCGGATTGTCTTTGTACAACATAGAAACGCGCTCCTTCTTATCTTGAAAGTTGTGGCCTCTGACCGCATCAGGGGGTCTGCTTCGCGTTCAGCCGTTCACGGCGCTCCCGCTCCGCCTGGCTCAGCCGAAGGTATCGGGCCTCCAGTGCACTGCCGGTGCGGGGCTGCTCCGTCTCCAGCAGCCGGAGGGCCGCCCGCGCAACCCCCCAGGCCCTTTGATGCCGCAGATTTTCCGGGGCAAGCACCAGGTCAAAGCCCCTCTCCTTCCCATAATTATAGCACAGTTCCGCCCCATCGCCAACTAGAAATTGCGGGGTTTTCCCCATTTTTTCCGAGGCAAACAGCTCCTCCAGGCTGATAGCCCTGTCCTCCGTTAGCCGGGTGAGCGTTCCCCGGCCGTCGCTTTCAAACAGGGCGTTGTACACCTGGCTGCGCCGGGCGTCCATGGCGCAGCAAATCACGCTGGGCACCATGCTGGCGTTCCACGCCATCGCCTCCAGGGTGGACACCCCCACACAGGGCTTCTCCTCCGGCCAGGCCAGCCCCTTTGCCGTGGACAGGCCGATGCGCAGCCCGGTGAAGGAGCCTGGGCCGTTGGCGCAGGCGATCAGGTCGATGTCGCTCAGCGTCAGCCCCACGTTTTTCAGCAGGCTTTCGCACATGGGCAGCAGCGTTGTGCTGTGGGTCATGCCGTTATTCTGATACGCTTCCGCCAGCAGGAAGGCGTCCCGGCACACAGCCACCGACGCCGCCTTGGCGGAGGATTCCAGCGCTAAAATCTTCAAAATCCTTCCACTCCCGTTATCGTGATGTTGCGGCTCTCCTCATCGCCGCCCCGGCGGATATCCACCCGGACGCAGTCCTCCAGGGCGTCCTCCACATTTTCGCTCCACTCCACGGCGCAGATGCCGCCCCGGGCCAGGTAGTCCTCCCAGCCGATGTCGTACAGCTCGTCAGAACTGCCCAGCCGGTACATATCGAAGTGGAACAGGGGCAGCCGTCCCCCCTCGTACTCATTGACGATGGTAAAGGTGGGGGACGTGACCCGTCCGGTGAAGCCCAGACCTTTGGCCAGGCCCCGGGTGAAGGCCGTCTTTCCTGCCCCCAGGTCGCCGGTATAGGCCAGCACGGCGCCCCGGCTCAGGGCGGAGGCCACGCGCTCCCCCAGCGCCTCCGTTTCGGCGGCGGAATGGGTTTCATATTCCATGGGCAGTCGCTTCCTCTCCATTGCAAAGTCTCCCGCAGTATCGCTGCCATTATAGCATACCCGCCCCGAAGATGCAAAAGCTGTTTACATCATTCCGCTTTCGTGTTATAATAGGCTTGTTATCGTTTCCCATTTACCCCAGAAAGAAGTGAAACCATGTCCGCAATACGCGATTTAATCGTTGACGCCCTGAAGGGGGCGGACCATATCCTGCTCTCCCTCTGCGTCCTGGCCAGCTCCTTTGGTCTGGTGCTGATTTACTCCGCCTCCCGGTACCGGGAGGGCTTTCACAATATGCCCATGAAGCAGGCCATGTGTATTGGCATCGGCATTGTGCTGTATTTCGTCATGAGCCAGCTGAACATCCGGGTGCTGATGGAACGATGGTATATCGTGGTTCCGCTGTGTGTGGCCTTCCAACTGCTGGTGCTGGTATTCCCCGCTGCGGCCAATGCCACCAGCGGCAACCGGGCTTGGGTGGACATCCCCGGCGTCCCCTTCACCATCCAGCCTGCCGAAATCAACAAGCTGTTCTTCACCATTCTGCTGGCCGGCTTCGTGGTATACCTCCAAAAGCGGGGCGACCCCAGCAGCTTTTCCTCCGTCGTGTTGCTGGTGCTGGCCCTGGCCGTGCCCGTGGGCTTTATGGTAGTGGTCACCGGCGATGTGGGCTCCTGCCTGATTTATGTTGTGATTTGGCTCGCCATGCTGTGGTGCGCCGGCATCAAAAAGCGCTGGTTTGCGCTGGGCGTGACCTGTGTAGGCGCGGCCGGACTGGTGCTGTGGAATATCCTGCCCGACACCAACTATATGAAGCGCCGCATCCTGGTGGTGCTGGATCACAGCTATGACCCCCAGGGGGTGGGCTTCCATCAGCGGCGCTCCCTGATTGCCATCCGCTCCGGTGGGCTGACCGGGCAGGGCTATTTACAGGGCTCCATCACCCAATCCTCCAACTCCAACTCACTGCCGGAGCGCACGACGGACTTCATCTTCTCCTCCTGCGCCGAGGAGTGGGGGCTGGTGGGCTGCACGGTATTGCTGCTGGTGCTGGCGGCCATTGTGCTGCGCTGCCTGTATATCGCCCTGACCGCCAGCGACTCCTTCTATGCCCTGATTGCCGTGGGCTACAGCTCCATGCTGCTGGCCCAAATCGTCATCAACGTGGGGGTTTGCCTCTATGTGGTGCCCACCATCGGCCTGACCCTGCCCTTCATCAGCTACGGCGGCTCCTCCATCATCACCAATTTCGTCGCCATGGGGATATTGTCGGGCATCAAGTCCCGCTCACTGCCCAACTGGCTGCGAGACCGCTCTGACATCAAATGGGGGACGAACGGCGAGCAGCATCGCCAAATTATGGAATAGCCTCCCACAAACTACGGCGCCGGACAACTGTCCGGCGCCTTTCCTTATTCTGTTTTCGCCTCGTGGCCCTGGGCGCGGATGACTTCCAGCACAGAGTCCACATAGCGCTCGCACTCCTCCTGGGTCTCCGCCTCCACCATGACGCGGATCAGCGGCTCTGTGCCACTCTCCCGCACCAGGATGCGGCCGCTGTCTCCCAGCTGGTCGGCTACCTTCTGCACAGCCGCCTGCACCGCAGGGTCGTTCTGGGCCTCCGGCTTGGAGCGCACCCGGATGTTCTTCAACACCTGGGGATAGATACGCACCGGCTGAGCCAGCTCGGACAGGGGCATCTTCTTCGCCAGCAGCACCTGCATCATTTTCAGGCTGGTCAGGATGCCGTCTCCGGTAGTGGCGTACTTGCTGAAGATGATGTGGCCCGACTGCTCGCCGCCCAGGCGGTTGCCGTGCTGGGTCATATACTCATAGACGTACTTGTCCCCCACATCGGTCTTGGCATAATCGATGCCCGCCGCGTCAAATGCCTTGTACAGGCCAAAGTTGGACATGACGGTGGTCACCACCGTATTCGTCAGCAGCTTGCCCCGTTCCTTCATATATTTGGCGTAGATATACATAATCAGGTCGCCGTTGACCACGTTGCCCTTTTCGTCCACGCAGAGGCAGCGGTCCGCATCCCCGTCATAGGCGAAGCCCACGTTCAGCTTGTGCTCCACCACAAAGGACTGGAGGGCCTCGATATGGGTGCTGCCGACGCCGTCATTGATGTTCACCCCGTCTGGCTGGTCGGCCATGACATAGGTGGTCGCCCCCAGCGCATCAAACACGCTGCGGGCGATGGAGGAAGCGCTACCGTTGGCGCAGTCCAGCCCCACCCGCATCCCACGGAAGGAGTAGATGGCCTGGGCAATCAGGTAGCCCATATAGCGGTTGCGGCCCGCTTCGTATTCCACCACGCGGCCCACCTCGGCCCGCTGGGCCAGAGGCAGGGTGTCCACCGGTTCATCCAGATAGGCTTCGATTTTCTCAATGGTCTCCTCGTCCATCTTCTCGCCCCGGCTGTTTAGCAGCTTAATGCCGTTGTCATAATAGGGGTTGTGGCTGGCAGAAATCATAATGCCGCAGTCAAACCCGTCCGTATGGGCGATATAGGAGACGCTGGGGGTGGTGGTCACCCGCAGCATATAGGCGTCCGCGCCGGAGGCGTTCAGGCCGGAGGCCAGGGCGCTTTCCAGCATATCGCAGGAGCGGCGGGTGTCCTTGCCGATAACCACCCGGCACCGCTCGCCCGCCTTATGGTAGCAGGCGCCCAGATAGCGTCCGATGCGGTAGGCGTGCTCCGCCCGCAGGGACACGTTCGCCTCCCCGCGAAATCCATCCGTGCCAAAATACTTTCCCATTGTGATTAGGCCCTCCCTCTCACACGCAGCGCTGCGTCATTTCTTTTTCTTCGGCTTCTCCCAGGCTTCCACGTCGTACTGCGCCATGAACGCCTCATATTCGTCCACCACTTCATTCGTGGGGCCGATTTTAAGGATGTCGCCATCGTGGAGCCAAATCACCTTTTCGCAGTTGGTGCGGATGGTCTCCGCATTGTGGGAGACGATGACCACCGTCCGGCTCTTCTCGCTGATGAGCTCGGCCATCTTCCGCCCGCTCTTCTTTTTAAAATGGGCGTCGCCCACGCTCAGCACCTCGTCCACCAGAATGATGTCCGTCTTGAGAATGGCCGTAATGGCAAAGCCCAGCTTGGACTGCATACCGCTGGAATAGGTGCGCACCGGCTGCTCGATAAACCGGCCCAGTTCGGAAAATTCGATGATTTCATCGATTTGGTCGTCAATCTCAGCCTTGGTGAAGCCCAGCAGCAGACCGGAGAGATAGATATTCTCCCGTCCGGACAACTGCGTCTGAAAGCCCACGCCCAGCGCCAGCAGGGAAACCGTATTCCCATGCAGATCCACGCTGCCCTTGTCCGGCTCGAAAATACCGGCCAGCACCCGCAGCAGGGTGGATTTGCCGCTGCCGTTCCGGCCAATCAGGCCGATGATTTCGCCCTTTTCCACCTCGAAGGAGACGCCGTGGAGGGCCTCGAAGTGCTCCACACGGCCCTTCTGCTTAAAAGCATCGTCCTTAAAGCCGGAGGCCTGCTTGATATTGCGGCGCTTCACCGGCGCGATGGAACGGTAGCTCAGGTAGACGTCCTTCGCAGTAATGGCGGGCCGATGGAGGTTCTCCTGCTCCGCCGCTGCGGCCTGCACCATTGCCTCCTGCTGCTGGCGTTGATTCGATTCAAAAAAACTCATACTATCACAACTTTTCACAGATTACGTTCATCATACCACGTTCTTCCGGTTTTGGCAAGTCCAGTCTGACATTCCTCACAAAAGAGAAAGACCGGCCTTCGGTCGCCCGAAAGCCGGTCTTATGCAGCGTCACCAGGTTTCAAAGTGAACGCAATCCGCCTCATAGCGCTTCTCCCTGGCCGGTTCTTCCTCCTCCGGGTCAGGGTAGCCAAAGGCGATGACGGAGTGGGGCACAATGTGCTCCGGCAGGCCGAACAGCGCCGCCTGCTTCTCCACCCGTTCCATCTGGGGGTAGGTGCCCAGCCAGACAGAGCCGATGCCCATGGCGTGGGCCGCCAGAATCATGTTCTGCGCGGCGATAGCGCCGTCAATGATCCAATAGTCCGGGGCGGGCTGGAATGCCTTTTGCAGGTCCCCGCACACCAGGATGCCCAGGGCCGCCTTCCGCAGCGGGGTGGCCGGGCGGCCGTTGGCGTCCGCCATTTTGTTCAGCGTCTCCCTGTCCCGCACCACCACAAAGGACCAGTCCCGCCGGTTGGCGCAGCTGGGGCCGCTCATGCCGGCCTCCAAAATCTTCCGCACCGCATCGTCGCTGACAGGCTGCTCCAGATAGCTGCGGACGCTGGTTCTGGTCATAATTGCCTCATATGCTTCCATCGTAAATTCCTCCATTGCTGTGTCATTGGTTCGTAATACTATTATATAGGATTCAGCCGGAGTTGTAAAGTATTATTTCAAGGTACCTCATTGCTTTTCACTCCGCGGTAATGACCTTAACATCACTGGCGGAAAACTCCGTCTCCCCGCAGACAATGTCCGTGATTTTCGCAATGTCGGAGGCCTCCAACTCCCCGTTCTCCGTGCTGACCACCACGCTGACGGAGCTGTCCCCGATGAAGGCCACGCAGTCCGCATAGCCCTTCGCCGTCACCAGGCTTTCAATTTGGGATTCCGCCAGGGTGGCCGCAGCCATGGCCGTGATGGACTCCGCCGCCGTGTTGACCGCCTCGCTGTCCGCCGAGGGGTCATCCACCGTCTCCTGGAGGATGCTCAGGGCGCTGTCCCGGGCCTCCTCCCGGTTCAGGCGGGCGGTGTCAAAGTAGTCGGATGCCTCGGCGGCGGTCTGTGCCGTGTCCTCCTCCGTCAGGGCATGTTCCGAAAGGGCGTCCTCCTCCTCGCTTTCGCCGGAGGCCGTATCCACGCTGTCCTCCAGCGTCAGCTCCTCCTGGGCGCTGACCAGCTCCGTCTCCCCCAGAGTCTTTTCCGCCACCGACTCCGAGGTGGAGCCTGACACGCTCTCCGTCTGGTCATAAGACCAGTTTAAATAGACTGCTACGCAGACGAACAGCACGATGGCTGCCACCACAGCATTCCGTTTCCAGATTTTCAATGTTACGAACCTCCTGCTCTCGCACAGATTGAAATTTGCTCCGCGCTTAACCCGGTCAGCGCCTTGACGGCGCTCAGCACCTGCAGCTTGACGGCGGCATCGTTTCCCCCGTCACAGACCACCAGCACCCCCTGAAAGGTAGGGTAAATCGTCTGCACCGTGACGGTGGACTGCTGCGTGCTGCCGTCCTTGGTCAGCACCGTCTCCGTCTTGGTGGAGCTCTCCCCCACCGTCTCATCCGTAGCCAACACCTGCCTGCTGCTGGCAGACAGGGTGACCAGCACTTCCACCTCCCCCACGTCCTCGATTTGCCCGATAACGGCTGCCAGCCGCTCCTCTAAGGCGGTGACATCGAACTCCTCCACGGCGGTTTCCGCCTCGTCCGCCTGCTCCGCGTCTGATTCCGTCTGCCAGTCAATGGGAATCGCCAGCAGCAGGATGCCCGCCAGCAGCACGATGCCCGCATATTGAAAACGTTTTAAAAGTTCCTTCCCCTTTTTCCAGTCAGGGGCCTGCATCCTGTCTCACCTCTTCCGCCTCCGTAAAGTGTATTTGTTCTTCTGATAGGGCGAAGGCCCCCTCAATCAGCGCCCGCAGCGCCTCCCGCTGGTCCTCCTGGGCGACGCCCCCGATTTCCACCGCCACAGGCAGGGGCAGGCCGTCCTCGCTCCGGGCGCAGGTGACGGCGACGCTGCATGAAATTCCCTGCTCCTCGGCCTCTGCCTGAATATATGCCGCCGCTTCCTCCGCTATGATGGTTTCCTCCAACGAAGTTTCCACCTGATTCAGCCGCTCCGTCTCCTCCGCCGCCTCGCTTTGCCAACTGTGCAGCTCCTCTAACAGGGTTCCATATCCGTCCCCAAGCAAGGGGCGCACCAGAACCAAGAACAGCAGCAGACCGCAGCCAAGTCTGCTCACCGCCTTCACGCTGCCCTCCGGCATCATGGCCTCCAGAACGCCCACCAACAGGGCCGCCGCCGTAATGCTCAGCAGCCAGCTTCCCATGCCGCTCATGTGGGCAGCACCGCCGCCATGGCCGCGAAGATGGAGATGAGGGTCATCAGGGCGCAGGCCCCCGTCATCCCCAGCACCAGCCCAAAGGCGGAGCCAAGCTCCTCGATTAGCCCGGACAGCCCCGCGCTGGGGAACACCGCCGCCAGCACCGCCACCGCCCGGTACAGGAGGTACTGCATCCCCAGCCGGAGGAAGGGGGTCAGGCAGAAGCCCAGCACTGCCAGCACCCCGAAGATGCCCAGCACGCTGCGGAGCAGCCCTGCCCCGGCCAGCAGGGTATCGGCGGCGTCGGACAGAATGCCCCCCACCACCGGCACCAGGCCGCTGATAGCGGATTTCGTCAGCCGGGCCGTCATAGCATCGGTACCTCCTGCCGCCAGGCTGGCGAAGGAGAGGAACGCTGTATACACCATCAGGACCCCTTTCAGCGCCGCAGTGACGCACCATTTCAGCAATCCTGCCACCGCCGACAGCCCCCGGTTGCCGGTGGCGCAGGCCCCCGCAGTCATGGCGATGTAACCGTACACCAGGGGCAGGAACAGCCGGTCCACCAGGCTCATCAGCACGCTGGAACAGAGCAGCGTGGCCGCCTGCCGCACCGCCGCGCCGGTGGCATTCCCCGCCGCGGCGCAGGCCGTCGCCATCACGGGGGTCAAAATCTGGGTGAAGGCGTCCAGCTCCTGAATCGTCTCCCGCCCCAGGTCGATGAGGTTCCCCGCATCGGCCACCGCCAGCCCCGTCACCGTCAAAGCGGCAATGACGCGGACGCCGTCCTTCCACCCGCCCGGCACGCTCGCCCCCAGCCCCGCCATCATCTCGGCCAGCAGCACGGTGAGCAGCAGCAGGATGCCGGAGCGGAGGGCCGCTTTCAGCAGCCCCGCCAACTCCTCCTCCGCCGTGTCCAGCAGGTCGCCCAGGCCCGCAGCCAGGTCGATGTCCCAGTCCAGGGTCTGCTCCACCACGTCCTCCCCCGCTTCGGCCACCGCATCCGCCCCGGCGGCATCCCACACCTCGTCCAGGATGTCAGCGGCCTTCGCAGCTGGAACGCAGGCCAGCCACAGCAGCAAAGCGGCTGCCGCCACCGCACTCCACCGCCTCACAGCAGCTCCGCCACCAGCGTCAGCACCGCGTGAATCAGCGGCGCCGCCAGACACAGCGCCAGCAGAGAGCCGCACAGCTGCACCGTAGCGGCAATGGCGGTTTGCCCCGCGTCCCGGGCCACCGAGGCCGTCAGCATGGTGACGATGGCCACCGCTGCCGTTTTCATCAGGGGGCGCACCAGGTCGCTGTCCACCTCCGCGCAGTCCACCAGTTCCCGGATGAGGGCCACCAATCCACTGAACTGCTCCAATACCAGGTAAAGCACCACCCCGCAGGTACCCAAGCCCAGCAGCAGCGCCAGCTCTCCCTGCTGCTTGCCCAGCAGCACGGCGCAGACGGAGCCGACCACCGCCACCGCCGCCACTTGCAGCATCACCTCCATCACAGGTCAAAAAGGGTGCGGATCAGTTCAAACAGGTCGCTGATTTCCTGCACCACCAGCATCAGCACCACCACCAGCCCCGCCAGGGTGACCATGGTGGCCTGCTCGTCCCGGCCGGAGCGGGTCAACACCTGATTCAGCACCGCCACCAAAATGCCGATGGCGGCGATTTTGAAGATGAGATCGACATCCATTTCCATATCATCTTATAAAAGCAGCACCAGCAGAAACACCGCCCCACAGGAGCCAAGGGCCAGGGTCAGGCGGCTGGTTTGCTTTTCCTCCTCCTTTGCGCTTTGGAATATCTCCTGTAGGGTCTGGGCAACGGCGTGCAGCCCCTTGCGCTGCTCCTGGGCGTCATACCGGCCCAAAATCTGCCCCACCGCGTCAAACGCCGCCTTTGCGGCAGGGGGCAGCGCCAGGGCCTCCCCTTCCTCCCGCCAAAGCGCCGCCAGGGGCCGCTCCGCGTTCCGGTTCAGCGCCTCCCCCACGTTCCGGAAGAAGCGGGACGCAGGGCCTGTGGCGGACTGCGCCGCCATCGCCAGCAGGGTCTCCGTATCCGGCTCCCCTCGGCCAAGCTCCCGCTCCATCAGCAGCAGCGCCGCAATCAGCTGCTCCAGGGTGCGCAGCCCCTCTCTGCGCTGCCAGGTGAGATGCAGCGCTCCGCCCACACAGGCCAGCACCACCAGCCCTCCCCCTATCAGCCTTTGCATGGCAGCGCCTCCACCGTGCAGGACCGCCGCTGGCCTTCTCGGCGCAGGATGCACACCTGCTGAAAAATCCCCTGCTCCAGCAGCTCCCGGTACAGGGGGCGCTGGCCCAGCTCCTCCACCCCGGCGGCATGGGCGGTGGCCAGCAGCGCCACGCCGCAGTTCGCCGCGCTGCTCAGGGCCGCTACGTCCTCCGGCGCGGTGATTTCATCCGCCGCCAACAGCTGCGGCCCCATGCCCCGCAGAAGTTGCATCAGCCCCTGGGCCTTGGGGCAGCCGTCCAGCACGTCGGTGGTGGGCCCCACATCCATCTGGGGGACCCCCTTCCACAGGGCGGCCACCTCCCCCCGCTCGTCCGCCAGGCCGATGCGCAGATGGTAGCGCAGGCTGATGAGGCGAATCAAATCCCGCAGCAGGGTGGTCTTGCCGTAGCCCGGCGGCGAGAGAATCAGGGTGCTGCCGGGCCGCTCCCCCTGGTATACCTGGGCAACCACCGGCTCGGCAAAACCCTGCACCGGCCTGGCGATTCGGATGGCCAGGGAGGACAACTCCCGGAAGCCGGTGATGCTCCCCTCCCGCACCGTGACTGTGCCGCACAGCCCCAGCCGATGCCCCCCTTTCAGGGGCAGGAAGCCGGATTTCAGCTTTTCCGCCGCGTTCTGGAAGCTAGCCCGGGTGGCCAGCTCCACCACCAGGGAAAGGTCGTCCGCCGACACCGGCAGCACCTCGCCCCCCAGCAGGACCTGCTCCTCCCTGCCGTCCGCTCCGGTCAGGAACATTCCCCGTCCCGCCCGCAGGCGAATCTCCTCATAGCGGCCTCGCTCCCCCTTCGCCAGGGCGGCAAGCCGCAGCTCCCTTGGCAGGCAGGCCGCCGCCTGCTCCAACGCCGTGTCGTTCATGGTATACCCCGCTTTCCGGGGTGCGCAGGCAGGCGCGCCCCTGTTTCCTGTTGCCACTCTATGCGCAGCGGGACAGGCATAGAACAAAAAGAACGCCTCAGGTGTGACCCTGAGAGCGTTCTTTTCATACATATAAAATATGGAGTTGCCTTATTCTGCGGCAGGTTCGCCGTCCTCTTTTGGCGCTGCAACGGCTTCCTCTGCGGATTTCTCCGACTCCGCAACGTTGGCCGGTTCCTCTGCGGCGGTTTCCGGTTCCCCTGCGTTTGTTTCCTCCGGGGCATCGGCGCCAGGCTGGGGCTGCGCCTCCTCCTGGGTGGCCTCCGGCTCCTCTGCCTGCGCCTCCCGCAGTTCGGAGCGTGGGCTGTTGACTAAGAGATTTTCCTTCGGGTGCTTCCGGAACAGCTGAATCACCAAAATTTGCACCGTAACAATTACCGTCACCAGCGCCACCAGCTGGGACACCCGGATACCGGTATTGAACAGGTACAGGCTGTCCGTCCGCATTCCCTCGATGAAGAAGCGGCCCAGGCCGTACCAGAACAGATAGCAAAGGAAGATTTGTCCGTCATACTTCCGATGCTTGCGGACGAGGAAATAGAGCAGCAGGAACCCCAACAGATTCCACAGCGACTCATACAGGAATGTGGGGTGGACCTCGATGTAGTCGCCATTTTGCAGGGTCAGGCCCATACGCCAGACGGCGGTACAGGTGCCGCCGTAAGCCTCCTGGTTCACGAAGTTGCCCCAGCGGCCGATCAGCTGGCCAATCAGCAGGCCATAGGAGCAGACATCCGCCACCGCTCCGAACTTGTGGTGGCGCACCGCGCAGAAAATCAGGCAGGTGATTACCGCGCCGATGATGCCGCCGTAGATGGCAAGCCCGCCGTCCCAAATGGCGATGGCCTCCGCCCAGTCAAACGTGCCGTCCGCATTGTAGTAAAGGCTCTGATAGAAGATAACATAATAGGCTCTGGCGCAGATAATGGCGATGGGGACCGCGAAGAACAGCATATCCAGCACGGTATCCGATTTCAGCCCCCACTCCCTGGTCAGGTGGCAGGCGCACAGCACCCCCAGCAAAAAGCCGCAGGCGATGATGATGCCGTACCAGTAGATGTCCTTTCCAAAGACGGAAAAGGCCACCCGCTCGATTTGGAACGTCAGCCCCAATCCCGGAAATACAATAGGATTCATAATGTACACAGACCTCCATATGCGCATCCGCACAAACTCTATGCCGTCTCACCGGCAGGCGCTGCTTCCGCCTGGGGCGCATAACGCCCCGGAGCCGCCCCGGGGCGGCCGGACAGCGCTATATTAAGCGGCTGCCCGGCCCCTGAAGGCAGGCGCTATAGCAGGCCCAGGGGACCGGCTTTCCCTTGGTAACGAACTATGCGCTTCTATTATACAGCATTTTTCAGATTTTGCACTACCTTTTTTCAGCGTCCCGCTGATTTCCCGCAAAATACGGTCAGCTCCGTCTGCCGCCCCAGGCTGTCCAGGGCAATGCCGTTCTCCCTGGGCGCACCGTCCACCAGGATTTGACACGGCCCGCCGCAATGGACGCTGATATGCAGCGTCTTTCCGGCGAGGCGCAGCGTGGCCCGGTAGCCCTCCCAGCTCTCCGGCAGCTGAGGGGTCAGGTACAGTTTGCCGCCCCGGAGGCGTATCCCCAGCAGCTCCTCCGTCGCCGTGCGGTAATACCAAGCCGCCGCACCGGTGTACCAGCTCCAGCCGCAGCGTCCCGCCCGCTCCGGCGCGGTGGATACGTCCCCAGCCAGCACATAGGGTTCCCCTTCGTAAACACCGCTGTCGTGATGCTCCGGCAACAGGTCATGCAGGAGCCGCCAGCCGGTCTCCCACTCTCCCAGCCGATAGCAGGCCCTGGCCAGCCAAACCGCCCCGTGGGTGTACTGTCCGCCGTTCTCCCGCACACCGATGGGATAACTCTGAATATAGCCAGCCTCGCTGCCGGGTTGGAATCCGCCGCGCAGGAGGGCGACTGTGCCATGGTCGGCGTCATACAGGGCGGACACCGCTTGCAGCACCGCCTCCCTGCCCCGCTCCGGCTGGGGGTTCGGCGCAAAGACGGAAAAGCTCTGGGCGATGGAATCCATCTGGCAGAACGGATGACCCGCCCCGCCAAAGGGCTTGCCCCCGTCGTCATAGCCCCGGAGGTACCAGTGCCCGTCCCAGGCCCGGTTGGCCGCCTGGGCCAACTCCTTCGCCCGCTGTGAACAGCGGGCGGCCCGGGCAGCATCGTTCTGCCCCTCCGCCACCGCCGACCATCGCTCCATCACCAGCGCGGCAAACCAGGTCAGCCAGACGCTCTCTCCTTTTCCATCTGCGCCGATGCGGTTCAGTCCGTCATTCCAGTCCCCGCCACCCATCAGCAGCAGGCCGTGGGCGCCGGTGCCCCGGGCCATGACGCAGTGAATGGCGGCGCAGCCGTGTTCATACAGGGTGGAGGCCTCCCCGTCTCGTCCCGGAGCCTCGTAGCGCTCCTGCTCCTGGGGCTGGAGGGGTTCGCTGGTCAGCCAGCCCACCCGCTCCCGGAGGAGGGAGGCGTCCCCCGTCACCGACCTCCAGCAGGCCAGGGCGTAGGGCAGCCACAGCAGATCGTCGCTGATGCGGGTGCGGACGCCCCGCTCCGGCTCCGCCGTCCCTCTGGGGTGCCACCAGTGCTGCACATCGCCTTCCCGAAATTGATGCGCCGCCGCCCGTAAAATCTGCTGGCGGGCCAGCTCCGGCGCGGTGGGGATCAGGGCGCAGACATCCTGAAGCTGGTCCCGGAATCCAAAGGCACCCCCACACTGGTACAGGCTGGTGCGCCCGAACAGGCGGCAGGCCACCACCTGATAGAGGCACCAGAAGCTGAGGTAGTGGTTCAGCGCAGGGTCAGGCGTCTCCACCCGCAGCGGTGAGGCCAGCTGCGGCCAGTCATAATCCGGCTGCAGGAGGGACGGCTGCGGCTTCTCTATCTGTGAAGTTGAAACACTTGTCACTAAATCCAACACTCCGGTCATGGGGCAGGACAGGCAGATACCGCCGTCCGGCAGCATGGCAAGCTCCAGCGGACAGCCCTCCGCCTGGAGCAGCAGCTTTACGCCGGGGAAATCCTGATTTGCCCCATTCGTCAGGGAAACGCCGCCGTTTTCCCGCTGAATCCGCAGAAAACGGGCATCTCTGCGCCGCTCCGCCAGCTGCGGCCACAGCTTCCAGCGAAGCTGTACCGGGGTTTGGAAGCCGGAAACGGTCAGATGAAAGCTTCTCCGGTTCTCCCCAAGGGGAATCTCCGCTGTAAGGGTAATTTCCTTTCCATTCTTTTTCTTCTGCCAGGAGGCGGCGGCTGCGCTGTAGCGCACCACCGTCTCCCAGCCGTCCCGGCGGGCAAAGCAGGAGATGTCCTCCCCCTCTGCGGAGAGCAGCAGGTCCTCCGGCCCCTGCTGGGCCAGGGGGTCGTTCTCCCAGGGGAGGAGCTGATTCTCCCTGGCGTTGCCGTACCACAGGTGCCCTGTGCCACACTCGTTCGTCAGCCAGCCGAAGGACTCGTTGGCCAGGATGTGGCTCCAGCGCCGGGGCGGCAGCGCATTGTTCAGGGATAGCTGAACCCCCTCCTCCAGCCACTCCCATTGACACGTTCCTTCCTGGGGCGGGATGGGAATGCCCTCTGCCAGGGGCAGGGCAACGTCTGTCGGCAGCTGCGGCACCTCGTTTTGCAGCACGATTGTTGCCCCGGCATAGAGCGGCATCCACTGCTCCGGCGGCGCAGTGACCAGATGCAGGCCGCCGCTGCCCCCAAAGGTGGCGGGGATGTGGCGCTGTTGCAGGCTGGCGCTGAGCGGCTCCCGCAAGTCTCCACCCCTATCCAGAAACACCAGGTCAAAGGGGTAGCCGCAGCCCGCCAGCAATTCTTGTTCGGCGGCAAACCGGGCAAGGCGCTGGCAATCGTTCCCGCCCGCCTCTGCCACGGCGATGGGCAGGTCGCCAGAAATGCCGAAGGGCCACAGCGCCTGTGGGCCTGGGATGCCGTCTGATACCCGCTTCGTCTGCCAGTGCAGCAGGTTGGAAAGCAGCCTGTCCGCTTCCTGCCGCTCCTGGGGGGTGAGGCCGTAGCGCTCGGAAAGCTGGAGGGCAAAGGGCGTTTGCTCCGCCTTCAACCCGCCTAGAATCCCTTCCGCGTTCCGCAGCGCCTGGCCCTCCTCCCCCACAGCGAGGGCCAGGACAAGCCGCCCGGTCTCCCCCGCCGGAACCTCCAGTTCCAACGTCAGCTGCGGGTCGCAGACCGCCCCCGTATGCCCGGCAGGCTGCGGCCCGTGTATCCGCGCCGTGTCCCAGCGCACCACCGGGCCGTCCCACAGGGCCGCCAGGCAGAGGGCTTCCCGCCCCTCTTTGGGCCGGCGGCGGAACAGGACGCCCTGAGGGCGCGGCTCGCTCTTGATTGCCAGTCGGGCGAAGGCCGGATGAGCGGCGTAGGCGTCCTCCTCCAGCAGTACCGGCTGTAGGATGCAGCGCACGGTAAGGGCGGATTCGCTGCGGTTCTCCACAAGAACTGTGTGCCTTGCCCCGTTCAGGCCGTTGCGCGGCGCAACCTCCTGCCTGACGCGGAAGGAGTCCCGCGTCAGGGTCAGCACAGCCTGCTCCTCCTCAAAGCGCCATTCCAGGCGGCTGTCCGCCTGGCCGCAGGGAAAGACGGCGTACTCCTTCCCCTCCAGCCGGACAGATACGGTCAGAGCGCTGGAGCCACCTGTCACCCGCTTCCCCCCGAACTCGCACCAGCCGCCGCCGTCCGCAGTCAACAGGCTGTGGAAACTGCCGTCCGAATAGAGATGGGCGGCGGGCAGCGCCGGGTCGAAGCCGACGCCGCTCCGCACAAAGGCCGCCACCGGCGGCTGTTTCGGTTCCCTCATGGTATCCTCCCTGCGCCTCATGGCGGGTCCGGTGGGCAGCGCCTCCCCCAGCAGAGGGGCAAAGGCCGCCATGGCCGGTTCCCGCAAAAAGCGGCGCACAAAAATGTTCTGGTGCAGCGCGTTGTCAATGGCCAGCAGGCTCATCCCCTGATGATGCACCATCCAGGTGCGGACAATGGCCCCGCCGGGAACGGTCAGATCCAGCGCGTCATAAAAGCCGTACTGCCCGTTCATCCCCAGCGCATCCAGCCTCCGGAGGTTCTTCGCCGCCAGCCGGGGCGTCACCGGCAGCGCCAGTGCGGAGGCGTAGGGCGCTACCACCCGCCGCCCTGTCTCCCGCTCCAGGGCCAGGGACGGGGTGCCGTTGGCCTGATAGCAATAGCTGCCGTCCCCGTTCAGGGCAAAGAAGGCGGACTCAGACACGCCCCAAACGCCGTTTTGCCGCCCCCGCTCCCTGTACTGCTCCGCCACGCAGAAGGCCAGCGTCTCCCGGAGCAGCGACCCCCTGGGCGCGGGCAGAAAGAGCTGGGGCATCAAGTATTCAAAGGCCGTACCCGACCAGGAGGCCATACCGGCGTACCGCCCGGAGCGCAGCAGCGCCCGGGACAGGTGCCGCCAGTGCCGCCCCTCCACCTCGCCCCGGGCGATGGCGATATAGCTGGCGGTGCGGGCCTCGGAACACATCAAATCGTACCAGCTGTTCGTATAGCTGCCGCACTCCGCGTCGTAGCCGATATAGAAGAGGTGCTGCCCCTCATCGTACAAAAAGGCGAAGTCTATCTCCTCCACCAGACGCTGAGCCCGCCGGGCCAGCTGCGGCTCCCCCAGCTCCAGCAGCCCCTGAGCCAGGGCTATAAGGGCTACGCACAGGTTGCCGCTGTCTACGGTGGACACATAGCGGGGGTAAAGGGGTTCCGCCTGCCGGGTGTCATACCAGTTATAAAAGTGGCCGTGGCACCGCTCCAGCCTCTCCATAGCGGTCAGCTGCCGGTCGATTAAAAAAAGCGCCCGGCTCCGCTCCGTCAGCTCCAGGTCCAGAGCGGCCAGGCAGGCCGTCAGCGCCAGCCCCATGTTGGTGGGGGAGGTGCGGTGGGCAATGCCCCCCGCCGGACGCTCCTGAACGTTATCCGGGGGCAAAAAGTGATCTGCCGGGGTCAGGAAGGTGTCAAAGTAGCGCCAAAGCGCCCGGGCCTCCTCCCGCAGGAACACCTGTTCCCGTTCCGGCAAGATGGCGGCTTTCTCCGGTCGGCTCAGATACCAGGCCAGCAGCGGGGACAGGAGCCACAGCGCTCCCAGCAGCCTTCCCGCCGCCGTCTGCCCCAGCACCAGCACCGCCAGCCCCAGGGCGGAGGCGGGCAGCAGCCTGTGCCACACCGCCCACACGCCGGTGCTGTCCTCATCGGAGGCGCTGACCGTCCAATCCAGCAGGCCCCGCCGGGTGACGCCCATGCGAACCAGGGCGGTCACCGCCGCCCAGAGCTGCACCCACGCCTCACAGGGCAGCAGGAGGAACCGGGCCACCGCAACCTTGACCGCCCCGGTCAGGCCGGAGACCGTTTTTGTCCGGTAATGGGCGGTTCCCCGTCTCCCCCGGCGCAGGAAGCAGGCCAGCGCCTGGAATAGCACGCCCTCCACGCTGACCGCCAGCGCCAGCGCAGCTCCCGGCCAGAACACCCGTCCCGCTCCGCAGGCACCCAGCGTCAGCGCCAAAACCAGGGCGACAGGCACCAAGCTGCGCCGCAAATTATCCAAAATCTTCCACTTGGAAAGGGCGCTCAAAGGATTTTCCGCACGCTGTGCAAACTCATTCCGCACCGTTTTTCTGAGCCAGGGGAGGGTCTGCCAGTCCCCACGGGTCCAGCGGTGCAGCCGCCGGTAATAGGCCAGGGCGGATTGGGGCGCACTGTCCAGCACGGGGCAGTCCCCCGCCAGGCCGGTGTGAAGGTATTCCCCCTCCAGCAAATCGTGGGACAGCACCTGCCCCTCCGGGAACCGGTGGTCCAGGTAGGTGAGGAATGCGTCGATGTCGATGAGGCCCTTCCCCGTGTAGCTGGCCCGGTCAAAGGCGTCCCGATACAACTCGCTGGAGGCAAAGGCATAGGGCTCCGTACCTCCCTGCCCACTGTGCAGCCGGGCGAAGGCGGTGGCCCCCTCCTCCTCCAGCGCAACCCCTACGGCAGGCTGCAAAATCCCGTAGCCGGACTGCACCACCCGCTTGTTCCCGTCCAGCCTGGGCCGGTTCAGGGGGCAGAGCAGGGTGGCGATCAGGTTTTCCGCCGTATCCGGCAGCAGCCGGGTATCCTCGTCCAGAGTCAGGAGGAACCGGGTACCCAACAGGTCGGCTTCCTCCCCCTCCAGCACACGGATGCCGGAGGGCAGCTTCCGCAAATAGCGGGCCAGCTCCAGGAGGGCGCCCCGCTTCCGCTCCCAGCCCCGCCAACAGCTGTCCCGTCGGGCATAGGTCGGCTCCCGGTAGAACAGATAGAAGCCGCAGCCCTACTTGGAGTTCAATGCGGCGACAGCCTGCTGCGCGTTGTCGACCCAGCGCCG
>JAJBUK010000070.1 GCA_020860385.1 Clostridiales bacterium | reverse complement strand
TGCACTGCTCCGCCAACACCGACATGAACGGCGAGAACACCGCCATCTTCTTCGGCCTGTCCGGCACCGGCAAGACCACCCTGTCCACCGACCCCAAGCGTCTGCTGATTGGCGACGATGAGCACGGCTGGGACGATAACGGCGTCTTCAACTTCGAGGGCGGCTGCTATGCCAAGGTCATCAACCTGGACAAGGATTCCGAGCCCGACATCTACAACGCCATCAAGCGCAACGCCCTGCTGGAGAACGTCACCCTGGACGAGAACGGCAAGATCGACTTCGCCGACAAGAGCGTCACCGAGAACACCCGTGTGTCCTATCCCATCAACCACATCGAGAAGATCGTCCGCCCCGTGTCCGCTGGCCCCGCCGCTGAGAACGTCATCTTCCTGTCCGCCGACGCCTTCGGCGTGCTGCCTCCCGTGTCCATCCTGACCCCGGAGCAGACCCAGTACTATTTCCTGTCCGGCTTCACTGCCAAGCTGGCCGGCACCGAGCGGGGCATCACCGAGCCTACCCCCACCTTCTCCGCCTGCTTCGGCCAGGCCTTCCTGGAGCTGCATCCCACCAAGTACGGTGAGGAGCTGGTCAAGCGCATGGAGAAGAGCGGCGCCAAGGCCTATCTGGTCAACACCGGCTGGAACGGCACCGGCAAGCGTATCTCCATCAAGGACACCCGCGGCATCATCGACGCCATCCTGGACGGCTCCATCAAGTCCGCCCCCACCAAGATGATTCCCTATTTCAACTTCGAGGTTCCCACCGAGCTGCCCGGCGTCGATCCCGCCATCCTGGACCCCCGGGACACCTATGCCGACGCTTCCCAGTGGGAGGAGAAGGCCAAGGATCTGGCGCAGCGCTTCATCAAGAACTTCGTCAAGTATCAGACCAACGACCTGGGCAAGAGCCTGGTGGCCGCCGGCCCTCAGCTGGACTAAGCTGCTGACAGCGCAAACCCCCGCATAACCCCATAACCAGGCGCCGCATCCCCTCCGGGGTGCGGCGCTTTTGCGTGCAAAAAGAAACCGCCGCCAGCGGGTCACGCTGGCGGCGGAATGTTTCTTTGTATGATTTAATCAGAACAGGCCCACGATTTTGCCGTTTTCGTCAATGTCGATGCGCTCGGCGGCGGGCACCTTGGGCAGGCCGGGCATGGTCATAATGTCGCCGGTCTGGACGACGATGAACCCGGCCCCGGCGCTGACCTTCACCTTCGTCACGTTGACGGTGAAGCCCTCCGGCCGCCCCAGCAGGGTGGGGTCGTCAGAGAGGGAGTACTGGGTCTTTGCCACGCAGATGGGCAGATTGCCGTAGCCCAGCTCCTCCAGCTTGGCGATGGACTGCTCCGCGGCCTTGGAATAGGTCACCCCCGCGCCGCCGTAGACCCGCTGCACCAGCGTCTCCAGCTTGGCCTTGATGGAGGTATCCAGGGGATAGGCAAACCGGAAGTCATGGGGCTGCTCACATAGCCGCAGCACCTCCTCCGCCAGTTCCACGCCGCCTGCGCCGCCTTTGCCCCAGACCTCGCTCATGGCTACGTTGACGCCCAGCTCCCGGCACTTGCTGCGAATCAGCTCCAGCTCGGCGTCGGTGTCGTTGGTGAAGCGGTTGATGGCCACCACGCAGGGCAGGCCGAACACCTGGGTGATGTTCTCAACGTGCTTGAGCAGGTTGGGCAGGCCCTTCTCCAGGGCCTCCAGGTTCTCCTGGCCCAGCTGGGCCTTGGGGACGCCGCCGTTGTATTTCAGCGCCTTCACCGTGGCGACGATGACCACCGCGTCCGGGTCCAGCCCGGCGGCGCGGCACTTGATGTCCAGGAACTTC
Organism: Clostridiales bacterium; assembly: GCA_020860385.1. Classification (GTDB taxonomy): domain Bacteria; phylum Bacillota; class Clostridia; order Oscillospirales; family Oscillospiraceae; genus Onthomonas. Next base: position 31,980 of record JAJBUK010000070.1, on the reverse strand, counting down.
TCCGCCCCCAGGTCTGCGCCGAAGCCCGCTTCCGTCACCACATAGTCCGCCAGCTTCAGGGCGGTGTCGGTGGCGGCGACGGAGTTGCAGCCATGGGCGATGTTGGCGAAGGGCCCGCCGTGGACGATGGCGGGGTTATGCTCCAGGGTCTGCACCAGGTTGGGCTTGATGGCGTCCTTCAGCAGGACGGTCATGGCCCCCTCCGCCTTCAAGTCGTGGGCGGTGACGGGGTTCCCCTTCCGGTCATAGGCCACGATGATGCTGGCCAGCCGCCGCTTCAAATCCATCAGGTCGGAGGACAGGCACAGCACCGCCATGATTTCCGAGGCCACGGTGATGTCAAAACCGTCCTCTCTGGGGACGCCCTGCATCCGGCCCCCCAGGCCGTCGATGACGTTGCGAAGCTGCCGGTCGTTCATATCCACGCAGCGCTTCCAGGTGATGTTCTTCACGTCGATGTCCAGCTCGTTGCCCTGCTGAATGTGGTTGTCCAGCATGGCGGCCAGCAGGTTGTTGGCCGCGCCGATGGCGTGGAAGTCGCCGGTGAAGTGGAGGTTGATGTCCTCCATAGGGATGACCTGGGCGTAGCCGCCCCCGGCCGCACCCCCCTTGATGCCGAACACCGGCCCCAGGGACGGCTCCCGGAGGCACAGGAGGGTCTTCTTCCCCAGCAGGGAGAGGGCGTCCGCCAGCCCCACGGAGGTGGTGGTTTTCCCCTCCCCGGCGGGGGTGGGGTTGATGGCGGTGACCAAAATCAGCTTGCCCTTCCGGGGCGCGCCTTTCAGGGAGGAGATGTCGATTTTCGCCTTGTACTTGCCATAATGCTCCAGCAGGGCGGGGTCGAAACCGGCCTGCTCGGCCACTTGGTTAATGGGATAAAGCTCGGTGCTCTGTGCGATTTCAATATCGGTTTTCATGGGAGGCTCCACCTTTCTCATCATATGTGACTGTTCATATGTGACTGTCTGAGGCGCTGCGGCGGTTCCGTCCTGAAACGGAAAAAGCCAGCCCCCCAGACCAACATTGGCCCAGACGGTCGGCACAGTTCCCACCATATTCCCTGTGGTTCCATCCACTTCCGTCAGTCATATGGCTACCCTTAAAGTACCATCAACTTCCCGATTTGTCAACCGTTTTTTTTTGGCTGAAGAATTGCAAAAACGGGGGAAAATCAAAGTTACGATTGACTAACTGCCGGGAAAGCTGTTACAATCAGAATTAAGATATGAGGGAGTAGTCGGCGCCCGGCGGGCGCGGCAAGTCAACATACTGGTGTGATGAGCGCCTGGCTTGCCTCCTCAATGATGAGACTCATGTGCTGCTTTTGCCGCGCAATGGGTCTGTTTTTTACCCTCAACGTCAGCGGCGGGCAGCCTTGCCCGCCGTTTTTTGCGCCGTGCGCCCCACTGGAGGAATTAAAAAATGGATTTACTGTCGCTGTTGCTGCTGGCCGTAGGGCTTTCCATGGACGCCTTCGCCGTCTCCGTCTGCAAGGGCCTGGCCCTGAACAAACTGACGTTCAAGGCCCAGCTCATTGTGGGGGCCTGGTTCGGCGGCTTCCAGTTCCTGATGCCTATGATCGGCTATGCCCTGTCCAGCCGCTTTGAGCGGTATATCGACGCCATCGCCCCCTGGATTGCCTTCGGCCTGCTGCTGCTGATCGGCGGCAACATGGTGCGGGAGGCCCTGGGGAAGGAAACAGAGGAGGCCAACGGCAGCCTGGCTGCCGGGGAGATGTGCATGATGGCCATTGCCACCGGCATCGACGCCCTGGCGGTGGGGGTTACCTTCACCTGCGTCAACGTGGAGTTGATAGCCAGCTGGAGCGTGCTGGCCAACACGGTGCTGGGCTGCGTCCTCATCGGCATCACCACCTTCCTGCTGTCCATGATTGGCGTGCGGGTGGGCAATGTCTTTGGCAGCCGGTACGAGAAGAAGGCAGAGCTGGCCGGCGGTATCATTTTGATCCTGCTGGGGGTCAGGATACTGGTGGAGCATTTTATCGGGTGAAGCAGAAAAACTGAATCACTGTAACGGCGGCCCTTCGCCCGGGTGATACCGGGCGGGGGCCTTTTTTTGCACAAGCGCTTGACAAATTATAGCTATATAGCTATAATAGAATATATAGAGGAAGGGAGGCGCATCCCATGAAGGATGACTTTTTCCAAGCCCTGGCCAACCCCTACCGTCGGGAAATCATTCGTCTGCTGCGGTGGAAAAATCTCAGCGCCGGGGAAATCGCGGAGCAATTTGACATCTCTCAGCCCTCCGTTTCCAGGCACCTGGACGTGTTGAAACGGGCGGAAATCGTTACAGCCACCCGCAAGGCCAATCAAATCATCTATTCCCTGAACCTCTCCGTCATGGAGGAATTGTATGTGGAGTTGACCGGGTTGCTGGGCAAGGCACCGGAGGGAGGGGAAAAAGCCTGTGAAATGGAGTAAGGCACAGATTTTGATTCGGCTGCTGTGTGTGGTGGCTCTGGTACTTGGGCTGGCGCTTCCCAATCAGATGGCAGGCTTTTTGCTGATGGCGGCGGCGCTTTTGGCGGCGGTAGCGGTACTCTATCGCCATCTGGGTGAACTGACCGACTTGCCCGATGGACATCCTAAATTGAACACTCTGCGGCTGGTCACGGTGTTCAGCGTAGTCATGCTGATTGGTTGCGTGGTAATCATTGTGCTGACGGAAACGGGAAAAATCGTCCTGTCCGAACAGGCGGAGCGAACGCTGGCCGCCTGCATTGTGTGCATTGTCATGCTGTTTGGCGGGAATGTTGCACCGAAGCTGCCCCGCAGTTCCCATACCGGACTGCGGCTTCCCTGGACGGTGGCGGATGATGAGACCTGGATTGTTGCTCACCGCATTTTGGGGTATCTCTCTTTGCCACTGGTGCTGGTCTATCTGCTGGGGGATTCCCGTGATGAAATCCTTTGAAGTGCTGACAGTGACGATTTTCCTGCTGTGGATTGGGATTCCTGCCGTACTCTCCGGGCTGCTGTACTATCGAAAATTCTATCACAAACGAAGCTGAACAGGGCGCGGCAGTCGTCAGACCGCCGCGCCTTTTCCTGCGCTGATATGCTTTTTCAGGCTGCGTTTACCGCACACCCAGCGCCCCGCCCATGACATCGATGGTCATGGTGGTGCCGGGGGCCACGTCGTCCTCCAGAATCTTCCGGCTGATGAGGGTCTCCACCGTATGCTGGACGTACCGGCGGAGGGGCCGCGCGCCGAAGGCGGGGTCGTAGCTTTCCTCCACAATGAAGTCCTTGGCGGCGGGGGTCAGGATCACGCTGAGCTGCTTATCCTCCAGGCGGCGGTTCAGGGCGTCCACCTGCAAATCCACAATGCCAGTGATATTGTCCCTGGTCAGGGGCTTGTAGAAGACGATTTCGTCCAGCCGATTCAGAAATTCCGGACGGAAGGAGCGTTTCAGCAGGGCCTCTACTTCTGAACGGGCGCTGTCCGAGATGTCACCGTTTTCGTTAATGCCGTCCAGCAGGATTTGACTGCCCAGGTTGGAGGTCAGGATGATGATGGTGTTCTTGAAGTCCACGGTGCGGCCCTGGCTGTCGGTGATGCGGCCGTCGTCCAGCACCTGGAGCAGCACGTTGAACACGTCCGGGTGGGCCTTCTCCACCTCGTCAAACAGCACCACAGAGTAGGGCTTCCGGCGGACGGCCTCGGTAAGCTGGCCGCCCTCCTCGTAGCCCACATAGCCGGGAGGGGCGCCGATGAGCCGGGAGACGGAGTACTTCTCCATATACTCGCTCATGTCGATACGCACCATGTTCTTCTCGCTGTCGAACAGGGCCTCCGCCAGGGTCTTGGCCAGCTCCGTCTTGCCCACGCCGGTGGGGCCCAGGAACAGGAAGGAGCCGATGGGGCGGTTGGGGTCCTGGATGCCCGCCCGGGAGCGGATGATGGCCTCGCAGACGCTCTGCACCGCCTCGTCCTGGCCAATGACCCGTTTGTGCAGGATAGTGTCCAAATGGAGCAGCTTCTCCCGCTCGCTCTCCTGGAGTTTGGCCACGGGGATACCCGTCCACCGCTCGATGATGCGGCAAATCTCATCCTCCGTTACCCTGTCCCGGAGGAGGCTGCGGCGTTTGCCCTGGGCGGCCACCGCTTCCTCGGCGTCCAGCGCCTTTTGCAGTTCCGGCAGCTTGCCGTATTGCAGTTCACCGGCCTTGCCGTAGTCGCCCTCCCGGCGGGCAAGCTCCAAATCCTGCTTAGCCTTTTCGATGTCCTCCCGGAGCTTCTGCACCTTGGTGATGGCGTCCTTCTCGTTCTCCCACTGGGCCTTCTTGGCGTTGAACTCCTCCCGCATCTCGGCCAGTTCCTCCTGGAGCTGAGCCAGCCGCTCCTGGGAGAGCTTGTCGTCCTCCTTTTTCAGGGCGGCCTCCTCGATTTCGTGTTGGGTGATGCGACGGGAGATCACGTCCAGTTCCGTGGGCATACTGTCCATCTCCGTCCGAATCAGGGCGCAGGCCTCGTCGATGAGGTCGATGGCCTTGTCCGGCAGGAACCGGTCAGTGATATAGCGGTTGGACAGAGTGGCGGCGGCGATGATGGCGTTGTCCTGGATTTTGACGCCGTGATAGACCTCGTACCGCTCCTTCAAGCCCCGGAGGATGGCGATGGTGTCCTCCACGCTGGGCTCGTTCACCATGACGGGCTGGAACCGCCGTTCCAGGGCGGCGTCCTTCTCAATATACTGGCGGTACTCGTTCAGGGTGGTCGCGCCGATGCAGTGCAGCTCGCCCCGGGCCAGCATGGGTTTCAGCAGGTTGCCTGCGTCCATGCTGCCTTCCGTCTTGCCTGCGCCGACGATGGTGTGCAGTTCGTCAATGAAGAGCAAAATCTTGCCGTCACTCTTCTTTACCTCGTTCAGGACGGCTTTCAGCCGCTCCTCAAACTCGCCCCGGTACTTGGCGCCGGCAATCAGCGCCCCCATGTCCAGGGAGAAGATGGTCTTGTCCTGTAAGCTCTTGGGCACGTCCCCCCGGACGATACGCTGGGCCAGCCCCTCCACCACGGCGGTCTTGCCCACGCCCGGTTCGCCGATGAGGACGGGGTTATTTTTCGTCTTGCGGGACAGGATGCGGATGACGTTCCGAATCTCATCGTCCCGTCCGATGACCGGGTCCAGCTTGTTGGCTCTGGCCCGCTCCACCAGGTCGGTGCCGTACTTTTTCAGGGCGTCATAGGTGTCCTCCGGCGTCTCCGAGGTGACCCGCTGGTTGCCCCGGATTTTGGACAGGGCCTCCAGCGCCTTCTCCTTGGTGAGCCGGTAGGTCTGGAACAGCTTTTTCAGGCTGCTGTTGGCCGCGTCCAGCAGCCCCAGGAACAAATGCTCCACGGAGATATACTCGTCCTTCATCTGGGTGGCGGACTGGTCGGCGGCGGTGAGGGCCTTGTCCACATCCTTGGCGATGTAGACCTTGCCCTGCTCCCGGTTGCCGTAGCTGACCTTGGGGAGCTGCTCGATTTGGGCCCGGAGGGCGGCTTTCAGGCTGTCCGGGTCCGGCCCCATGCTGGACACCAGCTGGGGAATCAGCCCGCCCTCCTGGTCCAGCAGGGCGTAAAGCAGGTGGGCCTGCTCGATTTGGCAGTTGCCGTACTCGTCCGCGCAGAGCTGGGCGGATTGCAGGGCCTCCTGGGATTTTTGTGTTAAATTTTTCTGAGCCATAATGATACCTCTCTTCTGCATCAGCAGGTTTGGCAAAGGGAAAGGACGCGGAGGGGAACCGGCCCCTCCGCGTCCTCACGGTTTAGCAGATGTTGATTTCCCGGCGTTGGGGCGCAGCCGGTCTTGCCTTGGGCAGCGTCAGGGTCAGGATGCCGTTCCTGTAGGCGGCGGTGATGGCGTTCTCCTGAATGTCGTTCAGGGTGAAGGTGCGGCTGTAGGAGCCGGTGTGTCGTTCCTGGAGCACCCAGCCGTTTTGGTTCTGCTGCTGGTTGGCGCTGTGCTGGGCCTCGATGGTCAGGACGCCTGCGTCCACGGAGAGGTGAATGTCCTCCTTGTCAAAGCCGGGCAGCTCAGCGGTGAGGATGAAGCTGTCGCCGGTGTCCTGCAGGTCTGCCCGGAAGGGGATGGCGCTGGTTTCATCGGTGTAAAACGGAGCGTCGAAGGCGTTCCAAAGGCGGTCAAAGTCGTTCATACGGCGGGTAATCATGCGATACATTATAATACTTCCTTTCTGGCCCCGCAAGGGGGCGCTGACAAATGATTTGATTTTTGTTTGAGAATTTCTTAGCAATAGATTCTGTGGAGTGCTAACACTGGGGCAAGCTGTCGTCCCCCTGCCCTCCGGCGAGGGAGGGCGGAAGGGGGACAGGCGGTTCAGCCGATGGTGATTTCCCGGCGCTGGGGGGCTGCTGGTCTTGTCTTGGGCAGCGTCAGGGTCAGGATGCCGTCCTTGTAGGAGGCGGTGATGGCGTCCTCCTGAATGTCGTTCAGGGTGAAGGTGCGGCTATAGGAGCCGGTGTGCCGCTCCTGGAGCACCCAGCCGTTTTGGTTCCGCTGCTGGTCAGTGCTGTGCTGGGCCTCGATGGTCAGGACCCCTGCGTTCACCGACAGGTGGATGTCCTCCTTCTCAAAGCCGGGCAGTTCGGCGGTCAGGACGAAGCTGTCGCCGGTGTCCTGCAAGTCCGTGCGGAAGGGGAGGACGGTGTTTTCCGTGGCGTAAAACATATTGTCAAAATTATTCGTGTGACGATTGGAAATCAGAGTATACATAATAAACATCCTTTCCGAACCCTCAAGGGGTTCTCCTTTGATTTGTCTATAGTATACCCCGGGATTATGAACAAATCATGAACGAACTGTGTTACTTTTGTGAAGATTTTAGCAGTCAGAGAGATGGAGTGCTAAAATCTGACACAGGGACGCCGCTGCCTGCCGCCGGACAGCCAGAGTCCCGCCCCCAAACGGCGGCAAAATTGCCGCCCGCCTTCGCCTGGGGCGGAGGAGGGCCGACAGGCGCAGAAAACATGGAGGACGTACACCGGCCCCGGAAGCGGCGGGGGAGGCGGCGGCTTCTGATTTTGATGCGCTGAGGGGCGCGCCAAATGCGAAAGGAAAACGACCGAGTACGCGATGTGTGATTGACTTTGATGTAAGATAATGCTATATTCCAGACAAGCGGGACAGGTGCGCACCGTCTGCGGAAAAAACACATGAAATATTAAGGAGGAAAAACGAATGTTAGACATTAACATGGATGACGTTATCAGCGCCATACAATCCTGTTCTACCTATCTGATTGTGCTGGGCGTCATTGTGGTGCTGGCGATTATCGCCATGATCGTCTGCCGCAAGATGAGCAAGGACAAAAAGTTCATGATTCGCGCTCAGTCTGGCGCTGTCATGATCGTGGCTCTGGTGGTCGTTGTCAACCTGATTATCTACGGCCCCATGTACACCCTGGTTTCCTTGGCGATGGGGGAAGGCTCCATTTCCGATGAAACCACCGCCGAAGCCAACGAGTTGGTGGAAGAAATCACGGACGAGGGTATTGTCCTGCTGGAGAATGACGGCATCCTGCCCCTGAGCACCACCGCCGTCAACGTCTTTGGCTGGGCCTCCACCAGCCCCTGCTACGGCGGCACCGGCTCCGGCGCACTGAATGACGCCTATGAGGTCGTCACGCTGCTGCAGGGGCTGGAAAACGCAGGCATTTCCACCAACACGGAACTGACTGAGTTCTACACGAATTATCACGACTCGTCCTTGCCCGATATATTGATGTGGGCACAGGACTGGACACTGCCCGAACCTAATGTTTCTGAATACAGCGATGAGCTGATTGCCAACGCTCAGGCGTTTTCCGACACCGCCATCATCGTCATCACCCGTGTAGGCGGCGAGGGCGCTGACCTGCCCACTGACATGACCGCTGTAGTGAATGGAACCTACAATTCTGCTGCGTCCTACAATGATACCCTCAACGAAGGCAGCGACTGGGACGAGGGCGACACCTACCTTGACCTGACCAATCAGGAAGAAGAAATGATTGCGCTGGTCTGCGAAAACTTTGACAACGTCATCGTGGTTTACAACGGCGCCAACACCATGGAGCTTGGCTGGGTGGAAGACTATGAGCAGATTCAGGGCGTCATCTGGTGCCCAGGTACCGGCCAGACCGGCTTCAACGCCCTGGGCGACATCCTTACCGGCGCGGTGAACCCTTCCGGCAAGACCGCTGACACCTTTGTCTATGACCTGACCGCTACCCCCTACTTTAACAATATCGGCAGCACAGAGTACACCAACCTGGAGGAGTTCTATTATGAAGACGGCGGCTATCAGCCCTGCTTTGTCAATTATGTGGAGAGCATCTATGTGGGCTACCGGTTCTATGAGACTGCCGCCGCCGAGGGCCTGATTGACTACGACACCACGGTGCAGTACCCCTTCGGCTACGGTCTGAGCTATACCGAGTTCACCCAGGAGATCTCCAACGTTTCCACCACCGATGGCGTCATCACCTTTGACGTCACCGTCACCAACACCGGCTCTGTGGCGGGCAAGGACGTGGTAGAGGTCTACTACAATCCCCCCTACTACAACGGCGGCATTGAGAAGTCCACCGCCAACCTGGTGACTTACGCCAAGACTGACACCCTGGAGCCGGGCACCTCCGAGACAGTTTCCGTCAGCTTCAACGCGGAGGATATGGCCTCCTATGACACCTACGGCGCAGGCTGCTATGTGCTGGAGGCCGGGGAGTACACCATCTCCATCAACTCCGACTCGCACACCGTTCTGGATTCCTTCACCTATGCTGTGGACGAGACCGTCACCTATGATGAGGACAATCCCCGCAGCACCGACCAGGTCGCCGCCGTCAACCAGTTCGACTATGCCGAGGGTGATGTGACCTACCTCTCCCGTGCGAATGGCTTTGCCAACTACGCCGAGGCTGTCGCAGCCCCTGCCAGCACGGAGATGAGCGAGGACTTGAAGGCCGAGTTTGTGAACAACTCCAACGCCTATGAGTATGTGGCGGCCCAGGCCACCGGCGAGGAGGAAATGCCCACCACCGGCGCCAAAAACGGTGTAGAATTGGCTGACCTCCGTGGGCTGGACTATGACGACCCCCTGTGGGACGACCTGCTGGATGAAATGAGCGTCTCCGACATGAACAGCCTGATTTCCCTGGGCGGCTATCAGACGGCTGCTGTCTCGTCCATCGGCAAGGTGCAAACCGTGGACTGCGACGGCCCCGCCTCCATCAACAACAACTTCACCGGCGAAGGCTCCGTGGGCTTCCCCTCTGCTGTCATCATTGCTAACAGCTGGAACGCTGACCTGGCTCTGGCCTTTGGCGAGAGCATCGGCAAGATGGCGGATGAGATGGATGTCTCCGGTTGGTATGCCCCGGCCATGAACAATCACCGCTCCGCCTTCGCAGGCCGGAACTTCGAGTATTACTCCGAGGACGGCGTCCTGGCCGGCACCATGGCCGCCAATGCCCTCATCGGCGCAGAGGAGTATGGTGTGTACGGCTACATCAAGCACTTTGCCCTGAACGATCAGGAGACCTCTCGGAGCGAGATGCTCTGCACCTTCTCCAGCGAGCAGGCCATTCGGGAAATCTACCTGAAGCCCTTTGAGATTGCCGTGAAGGACGGCGGCGCAAAGGCGGTTATGGCGGCATTCAGCTATGTTGGCACGTATTGGGCCAGCGGCAACTATGAGCTTTGCACTGTGGTGCTGCGAAATGAATGGGGCTTCGTAGGCTTTGTTGAAACAGACTACTTCGCAGGTGCCGGGTATATGAACTCTGACCAGGCCATCTACGCCGGTACCGATCTGATGCTGGCAACGATGGATATGGGCACCAACAACGTAAGTGACCAAACCTCTGCCTTTAGCCTCCAGAATATGCGCACCGCCTGCCATAACATCCTGTATGTCACAGTGAACAGCCGGGCCTATGCCGAGGAGAACCTGAGTGAAGGCATGGCCGGCTGGCAAATCGCCCTGATTGTCGTTGACGTCATTGTGGCTGTGATTGTGGTGGGCTGCGAGGTGCTCATCTTCAGGGGCTATAAGAAGCGCAAGGCAAACGCAGAGTAACAGACGGCTTTTCCTCCCCGTCATTCCATAATCGGACAGGACGCTACGCTTTCCAACAGACCTGTCCCCAAATGCGCACACCAGTCATGAAATGCTTCCCCTACGGCTCTTGACTGACACGGACATTGCGCGGAAAGGCATCCACATTTTGTGGGTGCCTTTCATTTTCTCTCTTTCCGAAATCAGTTTTCTATGCTATACTATGTAAAATCGGAAAAAGAGGGGTGATTGGTCATGCATACGGCGATTGTGGAGGATGAACAGATGGAGATGAAGCGGTTGAAACAGTACTGTGCCGACTATGAGGCGGAAAAACGGCGGCAAATCACAGTCGATTCCTTTTCCGATCCGATAGCCTTTCTGGAACAATACAACGCCAGTTATGACCTGGTGCTACTGGACATTCAGATGCCCGGTATGAACGGGATGCGCCTGGCGGAGCGCCTCCGGGAGATGGACAGCGAGGTGCTGATCGTCTTTGTCACCAACATGGCCCAGTACGCCGTCCAGGGCTACCAGGTGGCGGCGCTGGATTTTATCCTGAAACCCATCTCCTACTTTCAGTTTTCCCAAATGATGGATCGGGTATTCCGCTGCCTGGAGCAACGGAATCCTGCCAGTCTGGTCGTAACATCCAAGCGGGATACCCACCGCATTCCTATCGCCTGCATCTGCTATATCGAGGCCCAGAATCACAAGATTGTCTTCCACATGGAGGACGGCGTGCTGGAGGTGTGGACGGCCCTCTCCGCCGTGGAGGAGAACCTGCCCCCGCACCAGTTCTCCCGGGTCTACACGGGGATTCTGGTGAACCTGGGGAAGGTGGCCGGGGTGCAGCGGGATAACGTGCAGCTCCTGTCCGGGGAAGAACTGCCCATCGCCCGCCGCCGGAAAAAGGAGTTCTGCGCAGACCTGGCCTATTACTATGGGGAGAAGTCCTATGTTTGATATTACCAGTTTATTTTCCTCCTATAAAATTCAGTTTGCGCTGGAGCTGATGGCGGCCCTGGCCATCGTCACCGGCAACCTGAACCGGCGGAGCCACTTCGGGTGGCGGGTGCTGCTGGGGGCGTTGGGGGTGCTGGCGGTGGCCACGCTGCTGCCGGTGTTGTGGAGCGATGCGGCCTATATGTCGCTGCTGTTCCTGGTGATTTTCCTCTCCAGCCTGTTCGCCCTCCACTTCTGCTTTCAGGAGTCAACGGAAAACATTGCTTTTTGTGGTGTGCTTGCCTACACCACCCAGCACCTGGCTTATCAGACCTATAACTTCCTGATAACCGTCAGCGGCCTGAGCAAGTACGGCGATATGTATCGGGAGTCCGCCTTCAGCGATGCTACCCCCCTGACCCTGCTGCTCTACGCCGTCAGCTATGTGCTGGTGTACTGGGGGGTCTGGGTGCTGGTGTCCTACCTGATTTACAGCGAGGAGAATCTGGACATCGGCGGTTTCTCCGCCCGGCTAGGGCTGTCCTTCGTCATCGTGCTGGTGGACGTGGTGCTGAATGCAATGCTGGTGTTCCGCGTGGATGTGGACGCAACGCTGCCGATGGTGGTGGAGGTGGTAATCTATGTGCAGAGCGTGCTGTGCTGCGCCCTGGCCATGGCGATTCAGTTCACTCTGCTGCAAAAGGAATCCGCCATCCACGAGGCCACCGAAATCAAGCGCCTCTGGCAGCTGGACCGGGCCATGTACGAGCGGTTCCGGGAGAGCAATGAACTCATCAATATCAAGTGCCACGACCTGAAGCACCAGATTCAGGCCCTGCGGCGAAATGGAGGCACCCTCAACCACGCGACGCTGGACGAATTGGAGCGGGAAATCTCCATCTACAGTCGAAAAATCGAGACGGGCAACCAGATTCTGGATACTATCCTTGAAGAACAGAATATGCAGTGCGAACGCGAGCATATCACCCTTATCTGCAACGTCGCAGGCAGCGAGCTGGGCTTCCTGTCCACGGAAAGCCTGTGCTCCCTCTTCGGCAACGCCATCACCAACGCCATCGAGGCGGTGAAAAAGGTGGACGACCTGGAGAAGCGGGTCATTTATCTGAATGTCTCCCGGCGGCGGGATATGGTTTTCATCCATGTGGAGAACTACTGCGTGGACGCAAACCGGCTGGTATTCAAAAACGGCCTGCCCCAGACCACCAAGGAGGACAAGGAGTGCCACGGCTATGGGATGCGCTCCATGCAGCTGATGGCGGAAAAGTTGGGCGGCGGGCTGGACGCCCATATCCAGGAGGATATGTTCCACCTCAATATTTTCCTGCCCGTGACAGAAATGTTGTGAAAAGGGCGAGTTTAATTCGTTTGGCTGGGGGAAGTTTGGCTATTTTGCTATTGACGGCGAGCAATCTGATTTGCTATGATAATCATACTTACATTACCATGCGCTGATTTTTGTTTCGGCAATGGAAGGAATGTACGTTGACTTAGGGGACCTTGGGGAGGATATTCACAATGACGGTGAAAGAAGTTACGGTTAAAAACGAAAAAGGCCTCTGTACAGAGTCCGCTTCCTATTTTATTCAACGGGCAAATGAATATGTCAGCTCCATCTGGGTGGAGCAGGACGAGCGCCGGGTGAACGCCAAGAGCCTGCTGGGGGTCCTGTACATGGGCATCATGTGTGGCGCCACCATTCGCCTGATCGCCCACGGCCCGGATGAGAAGGAAGCAATCGAGGGCCTGGTTGAGATTCTGGAGGATCGGACTGACGACTGAGCCGCTGGCCTGGCCTTCCGATGCGCAAACTGGAAAAGCACCGCGCCGCGGTGCTTTTTTTCTACCGGTGACAGAGCAATGACAAAGGATGAACTGAAGGAAAAGGCCCACTCGCTGCCCTTGCAGCCGGGGGTCTATATTATGATGGACCGCTCCGGCGAAGTGATTTATGTGGGCAAGTCCCGGGCGCTGAAGAACCGGGTCAGCCAATATTTCAACAACCTGGCCAGCCACAACAGCAAGACCCGGGCCATGGTCAGCCAAATCGACCACTTTGACTATATTCTGGCCGACAGCGAGTTCGAGGCCCTGGTGCTGGAAAACTCCCTCATCAAGCGGCACAAGCCCAAGTACAACATCCTGTTGAAGGACGATAAGGGGTATCCCTATATCCGCCTGACGGTGAAGGACGCCTACCCCCGCTTCTCCCTGGCGGGACGGGTGGCCCAGGACGGGGCGAAGTACTTCGGCCCCTACGGCAGCCGGGGCAGCAGCTATGAAATCATCAAAACCGTCTCCGCCGCCCTCCGCCTGCCCACCTGCAAGAAGCAGTTCCCCAGGGACATCGGCAAGGAGCGGCCCTGCCTGAATCACCACATCGGCAGCTGCGACGGCTGGTGCCGGGGGGAGCCGAATCAGGAGGAGTACCAACTCCGCATCCAGCAGGCCATCCGCCTGCTGGAGGGCAAGTTCAGCCAGGTGGAGCAGGAGCTGGAGGCGGAAATGCAGCAGGCCGCCGAGGAGCTGCGGTTCGAGAACGCCGCCGAACTGCGGGACAGGCTTCGGGCCATCCAGCTTTTGGGCACAAAGCAAAAGGTGGTGGCCGGGGCTCATGCGGACACCGATGTGGTGGGATACTACCGGGGGGACGCCAAGTGCGGCTTCGTGGTGCTCCACTTCCTGGAGGGGGAGTTGGCGGAGCGGGAGACCCGCCTGCTGGCCACCCCCATGGAGGAGGATGACGGGGAAATCCTCTCCGCACTGCTGAACCAGACCTATGGGGAACGGGGCAATCTGCCCAGAACGATTTACCTGCCCCTGGAGCCCACCGCCCGGGAGAGCATAGAGCAGTGGTTCTCCGAAAACGGCGGCCATAAGGTGGAGCTGCTCCTCCCCAAGCGGGGGGAAAAGGTGCGGCTGGTGGAGATGGCCTGCAAGAACGCCCGGGACGAGGTGGAGCGGGCCACCACCAAGGAGGAGCATCAGAACAAGCTGCTGGAGCTGTTCGGCAGTATGCTGGGGCTGGAGGATACCCCCCGCCGCTTCGAGTCCTACGACATCTCCAACACTGGCAGCGCGGACATCGTGGCCTCCATGGTGGTGTTCCAGGACGGGAAGCCGCTGAAATCGGCCTACCGCCGGTTCCGCCTCCGGGATATGGACGGGCCGGATGACTACGCTTCCCTGGACCAGGTACTGACCCGCCGGTTCCAGCGGTATCTGGATGGGGACGAGAAGTTCGCCCCCCTCCCAGACGTGATTCTGATGGACGGCGGCCTGGGCCAGGTCCATGTGGCGGTGCAGGTGATGGAGCGGATGGGCCTCTCCGTCCCCGTGTTCGGCATGGTGAAGGACGACCGGCACCGCACCCGGGCGCTGGTGGCCCCGGATGGCCGGGAAATCGGCATCCAGCAGAACCAGAGCATCTTCGCCCTGGTGGGCCGGGTGCAGGAGGAGGTTCACCGCTTCGCCATCACCTACCACCGGGAGAGCCATGCGAAAAGCACGGTGGCCTCGTCGCTGGAGACCATCCCCGGCGTGGGTGAGGCCCGGCGCAAGGCGCTGATGAAGCACTTTAAAACCATGAAGGCCATCCGGGCGGCCAGCTATGAGGAGCTGTGCCAGGTGGTGCCGAAGCCAACAGCGCTGGCGGTCTGGCAGCGGTTCCATCCGGCGGAGGACGTAGCGGAGGGCGATACGACAAAGGAGGAATGACCCATGCGGGTGATTACTGGTACGGCCAAGGGCCGCAAGCTGGGGGAACTGACGGGGAGCGATACCCGCCCCACCTATGACCGGGTGAAGGAGGGCATCTTTAACACCATCCAGTTTGACATCGAGGGGCGGAACGTGCTGGACCTGTTCGGCGGCACCGGACAGCTGGGCATCGAGTGCCTGAGCCGGGGCGCGGCCAGGTGCGTCTTTGTGGACCAGCGGCGGGACGCGGTAAAGCTCATCAAGGAGAATCTCAAGGCCACGGGGCTGGAGCAAAACGCCACCGTGCAGCTGGGGGACGCCATCGCCTATCTGAACACCACCAGGGAGCGGTTCCACCTGATTTTCCTGGACCCGCCCTATGATTCCGGCCTGCTGGAGGCGGCGCTGAAAAAAATCGCATCGATTGACATTCTGGCGGAGAATGGTATAATTGTCTGTGAAAGCAGGTATGAGCAGAGGCTGCCGGAGTTGCCGGAGCCCTATACCAGGAGCCGGGATTATAAGTACGGCAAAATCAAGGCCACATTTTACCGGAAGGAGACCCGGGGCTGACCGGCCCCGTTCCAAGAAAAAAGATAAATTGGGGGAATTTGTATGGCAAACAGTGTAAAAGATTTATTGAACCAGCTCTATCAGATGATCGACGACGCCAAGAGCAGCTTCAACGGCTCCTGTAAAATCGACCGGGACAAGGCGCTGGATATTTTGGACGAAGTACGCAACAAATTCCCCGTTGAGGTGGAGCAGGCCAGGAAGATGGTGGCCACCCGGACGGAGTACCTGAATCAGGCTCAGGCCGAGGCGGAGAAGGTGCTGCGCCAGGCCCAGGAGGAGGCCAACCGCACGCTGCGCCAGGCGGAGGAAGAGGCCAGCCGCATGGTGGACCAGAGCGAGGTTCAGGTGCGCATCAACGCCAAGGTCAATGAGGTGCTGCGGGACACCGAGAAGCGCACCAAGGAGATGGTGCGCCAGGCCCAAGAGCGGGGGCAGGAGATTGCCGCCCAGACGGAGAAGCAGGCCGCCGAGGTCAAGGCTGCCACCAACACCTATTGCGATGATAGCCTGCGCCACAGCGAGGAGGCCCTGACCCGGGCGCTGGCGGAGGTGCGGCAGGCCCGCGTCCGGTTCGACCAGATTTCCGGCGCGGGGGGACAGGCTCAGCCTCCCAAAAAGGTGCCCTACGACGCGGAGAAGGACGAGGCGTAAGGCTCGGCAGAAATACAAGCTGCCGGTCACCCAGGTGACCGGCAGTTTTTTGCGGTTATGGATGGGTTTTCCGGCGCTCCAACTCCCTTGCGACGGCCACAGCCGCCGCCTGGATACCCTTTGCAATCAGGGGCAGCGGCAGGGAGGGCGCGCCAGGGCGGCATAGCACCTGCCCGCAGGCGTAGGGCACATGGAGGAACCCGCCCTCCACGGTGGGGTACCGCTCCTCCAGCAGCCGCAGCAGATGGTACAGGGTGCTGTTGCAGACATAGGCCCCCGCCGAACAGGACAGGGCGGCGGGGATTCCGGCGGCCTGGATGGCTGCTACCATCTCCTTCACCGGGACGGTGGCGAAGTAAGCCGCCGGGCCCTCCGGGCAGATGGGGACGCCGTCGTAACGCACGCCGTCGTTGTCCGCCAGGGCGGAGTCCCTCCAGTTGAGGGCAGCCAGCTCCGGGGTCAGGCCGGTGCGTCCGCCCGCCTGACCGACGCAGAGCACCGCGTCTGGCCTTACCTCCTCCACCGCCTGGGCCAGCAGTCCGGCCACCCGGTCATAGGCCACCGGCAGCCGCCGTTTGACCAGGCACACCCCCTCCACCTGGTCGGGGAGGAGGGTTAGCGCCTCCCAGGAGGGGTTGACGGCGTCCGCTCCGAAGGGGTCGAAGCCGGTCAGCAGAATGGTTTTCATAGGGGCACTCCTTCCGTTCGGATGAGAAAAGACCCTCCGGCAGAATGATATGCTCCCTTCATGATTAACAGCGTTTTCGTTTTTTTACTGTCTCTCATAAAGGGAGCATATCATACCCCTTATATGCCCTTTTTCTTTTGGTTATCCGATGCCATCTGAATGCTTTGCGCAAATTGCGGATTCAGAGAACGTATATATTCCAGCATCATCTTATCCGGCGCTAGATTATACAGCTGCACTGCCGCTTCATACGAATACTGTATCTGCTGTTCCAAACCCTTTGTCCGAATTTCCTGAATTATCTGGTTGATCATTTTTCGTTTACTGACTTTCTGCGCCTGTTGTGTCATCCATAATCCAAGCAAAAAAAAAACAGAACACCAACTATCATCGTGCCAACAGAATCTTCATCTACACTTTGAATCAGCATCATAACGCTTATCATCATGGAAAAAAGTCCTATGAGTGCAGAACAAGTTCCCAAAATACTGAGTGCTGTTGCAGCTGAAGAATTTTTGTAAGTAGTAAATGATACTCTCATAATTCTCTCCCCTAAATGAATACAATGTTGCGGGAAATACTTTGTAACCCAGAACAAACCTTATCGTCTCAACAGCTCATATAAATTCTTGAGAACCTCTGAATAATGGACGAGGGCGAATTGCGGGGAAATTTACGTTGTAAAAAAGCGCAAAGGCGCAGAAATCCCGACAAATTTCAAGCTTTTGCAAGATTTTGCGTAAAAATATGCCAGTGGCATATTTTTAGCAAAATCCTGAGCCAGCTATGCTGGCGAAGCCACTTTGAACCGAAGTGATTTGTTCATCTTGCGCTCCACTTATCCAATGGCGCAAATTTACCGCAAGGCGCCGAAGTGCATTTGTTCAGAGGTTCCTTAAGTTACTGAGCCGCCGTCTGCTCCTCAGCGGGGGCGCGGCTCGCCTGAATCTTGTCGAAGACCCAGGTGACCAGCAGCACCACCAGCACGGCGAACAGGGTGGACACCAGACGGAACACACCGTACCAGATGCGGGCGGTGGAGTTCAGGGTGCAGGACACCAGAATCAGCGTCACGCAGCCGATGCGGGCGTTGATGTACGGCACCCCGGCCAGCTTGCACAGGAACAGGGTCAGCAGCACACCGGCCACGATCATCAGCATCTCCACCCAGTCATTGCCGATTACGCAGTCCAGGGCGATGATGACGATGGCGACGATGCCGCCGATGGCGGTGATGATGAGACGGTTGATGCCTGCCCTCAGGCTGACCTTGGTGTTATCCTGGCAGCACAGGAAGCAGGAGATGCAGCAGGTCATTTTTTGCAGGATCTCCAGGGAATAATTCCCCCAGGTGAACTTGATGCCTGCCACGTCGGCCAGCAGCATAGCGGCGGTGTAGCAAATCAGGACGCTGACTGCCATGCGCACGTCCAGCAGGGTGATAGTAGCTTTCTCTTTTTCGGGTTTCATGGTATGGTTCTCCTCCGTTTTTTCGTCACCCAACCGGCAGGAACCTGTTGGCGGCGACGAAAGGGAGAGTATCGCACGAACAGAAACCGTTTCAAGCACGTCGGGCAGTATTCTGCCCCCGGCCCTCAGGCCGGGGTGAGCAGCGTTCCGATAGCGGGGATTTGGGGGCGCGGACGCCCTTCGCACTCCCTTACAGTGCCTGCGTATGAGAGGGATAAGCTTACAGGGCCTTGACGATTTCGGCGGTGTCCATGGCGATCATCAGTTCCTCGTTGGTGGGGATGACCAGCACCCGCACCTGGGAGCCTTCGCCGGAGATGTCCACCTCGGCGCCGCGAAGCTGGTTCTTCTCCTGGTCGATGGGGGCGACGCCCATGAACTCCAGGCCGGAGGTCATTTCCGTGCGGAGGGCGGGGCTGTTCTCGCCCACACCGGCGGTAAAGACGATGGCGTCCACTCCGCCCATGGCGGCAGCATAGGAGCCGATGTACTTCTTCACGTCATAGCAGAACATCTGTTTGGCCAGGGCGGCGCGGTGGTTGCCCGCGGCGTCGGCGGCGTCCAGGTCCCGGAAGTCGGAGGAGACGCCGGAGACGCCTGCCACGCCGGACTTCTTGTTCAGGATGTTCATCATGCCCTTCATGTCCACGTCGTACTTGTTCATGATGTACTCCATGACGCCGGCGTCCATATCGCCGGAGCGGGTGCCCATGGGCAGGCCGGCCAGGGGGGTCAGGCCCATGGAGGTATCCACGCTCTTGCCATTCTTCACGGCGCAGATGGAGGAGCCGTTGCCCAGGTGGCAGGTGATGATTTTCAGCTCCTCAATGGGCTTACCCAGCATGGCGGCAGCCCGGGCGGAGACGAAACGGTGGCTGGTGCCGTGGAAGCCATAGCGGCGCAGCTTGTCGTTCTCATAATACTCATAAGGGATGGCGTACATATAGGCCACTTCGGGCATGGTCTGGTGGAAGGCGGTGTCAAACACGGCCACCTGGGGCACGTCCTCACCCAGCACGGCGGTGCAGGCGTTGATGCCGATGATGTTGGCGGGGTTGTGCAGCGGGGCCAGGGGGTTGCAGGCTTCCACAGCCTTCATCATGTCCGGCGTGATGAGGGCGGAGGCGGCGAAGGACTCGCCGCCGTGGACGACGCGGTGGCCCACAGCGTCGATCTCGCTCATGGAGGAGAGGACGCCGTTCTCAGAGTCTACCAGGGCATTCAGCACGGCCTGGATGGCCTCGGAATGGGTGGGCATGGGGATGTCCACAGCGTTCTGGGGGGCCTTGCCCTCCACAGCGGGCTTATAGGTAAATTTGCCGTCAATGCCGATGCGCTCGCACAGGCCCTTGGCCTTTAGCACGCCGGTCTCGGGGTCCAGCAGCTGATATTTTAAGGAAGAGCTGCCAGCATTGATCACCAGAATATTCATGTTTGAATCGACTCCTTTACATCTTTTGCAGCTTGCATGGGGCATACGGCTTGTGTTATACTCATACAAGGTTATATGCAAGACTATTATACAACGTTTCTAAAAAAGGAACAAGCAATTTTTGCTAAAAAGTCAGGACAGAAGGCAAACTTTTTTGCGGCGGTGATGGGATATGGAAATTGTTGGCATTGTGGCGGAGTTTGACCCCTTCCACCGGGGCCACGCCTACCTGCTCCGGCAGGTCCGGGAGGCCTTTCCGGGGTGCGCCATCGCGGTGGCCATGAGCGGCAGCTTCACCCAGCGGGGGAGCGCGGCGGCGCTGGCCAAGCAGGACAGGGCGGAACTGGCGCTGACCGGCGGGGCGAACCTGGTGCTGCTACTCCCCGTCACCTTCGCCTGCGCTTCCGCGGAGCGGTTCGCCCGGGGCGGCGTGGCGCTGCTGCAACAGGTGGGGGTCACTGTGCTGGTCTTTGGCAGCGAGTGCGGCGACCTGGCCCGCCTCCAGCGGGCGGCGGACGCCCTGGAGACGGAGGAGTATCGCCAGCGGCTGAAAACGGAGCTGGCCGGGGGCTGCTCCTTTGCCGCCGCCCGGGAGCGGGCGGTGGCCCAACTCATCGGGGAGGGGGCCCAGGTACTCCGCCAACCCAACGACCTGCTGGCGGTGGAGTACCTGCGCGCCCTCCGGGGCAGTGGCATCCGCCCCTTCCCCGTCCGGCGGCAGGGGGCGGCCCATGACAGCGGAGCGCTGGAGGGGGAGGTGGTGTCCGCCTCCGCCCTGCGGGGGTTACTGTATCAGGGGCAGTTCCAGGCGGCGGCGGAGAAGATGCCACCGGAGGCGGGGGCGCTGCTGCTCCGGTTTGCTGAGGCGGGCAGGCTTCCCGCCGACCAGCGCCGGTGCGACCGGGCCATTCTCGCTGCCCTCCGGCAGGCTGCACCGGAGGACTTCGCCCGCCTGCCCGACGTGGCGGAAGGGCTGGAGCATCGACTGTACCGGGCGGCCCAGGAAGCCGCCTCCCCGGAGGATTTCTGCGCCCGGGCCAAGACGAAGCGCTACGCCTATGCCCGCCTCCGGCGCATCCTGCTCTACTGCTGGCTGGGTATCACCAGGGAGGACTGCCCCGAAGCGCCCCCCTTCCTCCAGGCGCTGGCCATGGATGAACGGGGGCAGGCCCTGCTCCGGCCCCTCCGGGGCCAGGACGGCCCGCCACTGATTGCCCGCCCGGCGGAGGGGAAGCGGTTGACCGGCCCGGCAGGGGAGCAGTTCCGGCTGGAGCGCCGGGCGGACGACCTGTGGGGCCTCTGCCTGCCGGAGCCGCTGCGGGGCGGCTGGAGCTACCTGGAGGGGATGCGCAGATGCTGAACGGTGAGAGAAATCCTGCAATTCCTGCAAAAAACGGTTCCCATTTTCTGGCTGATGTGGTATACTATTCATATATTCTGTCTGTCTGTGCTTCTGAGAAAAAGATACGGGAGGGAACAGTATGAAAAATAAAGTCACTGTCACCGTTGCGGGACGGAACTACATTCTGTCCAGCGCGGACAATACCGCCTATGTGGAGAAGGTGGCCGCCTATGTGGACGCCCAGATGGCGGAACTGCAAAGGGATTCCAGGGCCTCCGCCCTGGATGTGGCGGTGATGACCGCCCTGAACGTGGCGGATAACTATTACCATGCCGTTGCCTCCAACGAGGACCTGCGCCGCCAGTTGAAGGAGGCACTGGACGAGAAGGGCAAGCTGGACAGCCAGCTCAGCGAGGCCAAGCGGGAAATCGTCCGCCTCCAGCTGGGCAAGAAGTGAGCGCATCCCGCCGATGATGGAGTTGCTGTCCCCTGCCGGCGGGCAGGAATCGGTCATTGCCGCCGTGCGCAGCGGGGCGGACGCGGTTTACCTGGGCTCCGGCAACTTCAACGCCCGCCGGGGCGCCGCCAACTTTGACGATGCCGCCCTCCGGGAGGCGGTGGACTTTTGCCACCTCCGGGGGGTACGGGTCTACCTGACCCTGAACACCCTGCTGGGGGATGGGGAGTTGGAGGAGGCGGCCCGGCTGGCTGCCTATGCCAGCGGCCTGGGGGTGGACGCGGTGCTGGTGCAGGATCTGGGGGTGGCCGCCGTGGTGCGGCGGGTGGCCCCGGACTTACCCCTCCACGCCTCCACCCAGATGACGATTCATTCCCTGGATGGGGTGCGGGCCGCCGCGGATCTGGGCATGACCCGGGTGGTGCTGAGCCGGGAGCTGTCGAAGGACGCCATCGCCCATATCTGCGCCCACAGCCCGGTGGAGATAGAGGTGTTCGTCCACGGGGCGCTGTGTATGTGCTACTCCGGTCAGTGCTTCCTCTCCTCCGTCATCGGCGGGCGCAGCGGCAACCGGGGGATGTGCGCCCAGCCCTGCCGCCTCCAATACGGCTGGGGCAAGCGGGCGGAGGGCTATCCCCTGTCCCTGAAGGACATGAGCTTGGCGGGGCATTTGCAGGAGCTGGAGGACATGGGGGTGGCCTGTGCCAAAATCGAGGGCAGGATGAAGCGGCCGGAGTATGTGGCCGTCGTCACCCGCATCTACGCCGCCGCTCTGAAAGAAAAACGCAGCCCCACCCGGGAGGAGCTGGAGCAGCTTCGGCTGGCCTTCTCCCGTCAGGGCTTTACGGACGGATACTATCAGGGCCGCACCGGCCCGGAGATGTTCGGCGTCCATGAGAAGGAGCCGCTGCCGGAGCAGCTGTTCGCTGAGGCCCGGAAGGGCTATCAGCGGGAGGTGCCGTTGGTGCCGGTGCGCCTGTCCGCCTGGGTGCGGGCGGGGGACCCTGTCGCCGTCACGGCGGAGGATGAGGACGGACATCGGGCCGCCGTCACCGCCCCGCCGCCGGAGGCCGCCCTCCGCCGCTCTGTCACGGCGGAGCAGCTGGAAGGGCAGCTTGCCAAGACCGGCGGCACCCCCTATTTCTGTGAATCTGTCCATGCGGAGGTGGAGGAGGGGCTTTCCCTCCCCGTCTCCCAGATGAACGCCCTGCGCCGGGAGGCGCTGGACGCCCTTTCCCGGCAGCGCATCGCCCCGCCGCAGCGGCGGACGGGGGCTTATACCCCCTGCCCGAAGGTGGAGCATCGGGCGGAAGCGTGTCAGTTCAACCTGTCCTGCGCCAGGGCGGAGCAGGTGACGGAGGAATTGCTGGCGCTGCGCCCCGCGCTGGTGGCGCTGGATTTGGAAGCCATGCTCCAGGCAAAAAGCCAGGTGGGCCGGATGCAGGCCCTGGGCATCACCCCGGCGGTGACGCTGCCCCGCATTTTGTGGGACAGGGAGCGGGAGGGCTGCCTGAAGCAGCTTGCCATCCTCCGCCGCTGGGGGGTGGACACCGCCTATGCCTCCACCCTGGCCGGGCTGGCGCTGGCGAAGGAGGCCGGCTTCCCGGTGGTGCGGGGGGACTTTGGCCTGGGGGCCTACAATTCGGAGACCCTTGCCGAACTGAAACGGCTGGGTTTCGCCTCCGCGGTGCTGTCCTTTGAGCAGCGGCGGGAGCGGGTGCGGGATTTGTCCAAGAGCCTGGATACGGAGCTGCTGGTCTATGGCCGCCTGCCCCTGATGATAACGGAAAACTGCATCGTGAAAAACCGCACTGGCAGCTGCACCGAGGGCTGCCGACAGGCCCCCTCGCTGATTGACCGGAAGCGGATGCGCTTCCCGGTGGTGCGGGCCTACGGCTGCCGGAACGAGATTTTGAACGCCGTCCCCCTGTTCCTGGCGGACAAGCCGGAGGTCTACGCCCATGTGGGGCTGTGGGCGGCCCGGCTGCGCTTCACCACGGAGACGGGGGCGGAGTGCACCCGCATTTTGGGCCGCTATCTGGGCCGGAACGATGAGATGCCCGCCGCCTACACCCGTGGGCTTTACTTCCGGGAGGTGGAGTGACCGGCCCGTAACGTAAAAATGAGGTTAATTGCTATGGAACTGAAAATCAAAGCCCTTTCCGATAAAATCGGCCGGGACATCCCCGTGCCCTACTACGCCAGCGCCGGAGCCGCCGCCATGGACCTTCACGCCTGTATGGACGAGGCGGTGACCATCGCCCCCGGCCAGCGGGCCACCATCCACACCGGCTTCGCCATCGCCCTGCCGGACGCGGGGTATGTGGCGCTGATTTTCGCCCGCAGCGGCCTGGGGACGAAGTACGGCATCGCCCCTGCCAACTGCGTGGGGGTCATTGACAGCGACTATCGGGGGGAAATCATGGTCTGCCTGGCCAACGCCGGCGATGCCCCCTATACCGTCCAGCCGGGGGACCGCATCGCCCAGATGGCCATCCTCCCCGTGGCCCAGGCGGATGTCCGGCTGGTGGACGATTTGGACGAGACGGCGCGGGGCGCGGGCGGTTTTGGCTCCACCGGGAAATGAGCAGTTAAGGTTGAATTAAGAAGGTACGAGTATCATGAAGTTGATTTTAGCATCCCAGTCTCCCCGCAGGAAGGCCCTGCTGGAGCAGATGGGGTTTCAGGACTTTGAGACTATCCCCGCCCAGGGGAAGGAGGAGGCGGACCCTACCCTCCCGCCGGAGGAGTATGTGGAGCGGCTGGCCCTCCACAAGGCCAGAGAGGTGGCGGAGAACCAGGGCGAGGACGCCGTGGTCATCGGTGCGGACACCGTGGTAGTGCTGGACGGCCATATTCTGGGCAAGCCGAAAAACGCAGCGGAGGCGCTGCAAATGCTGACCGCCCTGTCCGGCCGCAAGCATCTGGTGCATACCGGCGTGGCCGTGGTCTGCGGCGACGAGGTGGAGCTGCGCCACGAGACCACCAAGGTCACCTTCTGCACTCTGACCCAGCGGGAAATGCTGGCCTACATCGCCACCGGCGAGCCCATGGACAAGGCGGGAGCCTATGGCATCCAGGGCCGGGGCGCCCTCTTTATTGACAAGATAGAGGGAGATTATTATAATGTAGTGGGGCTGCCCATCAGCTGCCTGAACCGTATGCTGGGCCGCTTTGGGGTGCAGTCCATCTGAAAGGCGCAGTTATCGTCTGATGCGAACGCGCAGGCGTTTTGCAGGAAAGGACGTTTCTCTTGAAGAATTTTTTCCAAAAACACGGCATTTGGGTGATTATCGCGGCACTGTTCCTCACCGCCGGGCTGACCCTGGGCAGCGCTGTGGTACCCAACTTCACCGCGCCGCTGACCAACCTGGTGGGGGTGATCGCCACCCCCTTCCGCAACGGGGCCAACACCTTCTTCTCCTGGGTGGAGGGCGTGTATGACTACGCCTTCCGCTATGAGGAATTGCAGCAGAAGGTGGCCGACCTGGAGCAGGAGGTGGCCGAGATGCGGGAGGAGAACCGGGAGGCCCAGGACGCCCTGGACGAGAACGAGCGCCTCCGGGAGCTGCTGAACCTGGCGGAGAAGCGGAGCGACATGGTCTTTGAGGACGCCACCGTCACCGGCCGCTCCACCACCAGCTGGGAATCTACCCTGACGCTGAACAAGGGCTCCTCCTCCGGGGTGGCGGTGAATCAGTGCGTCATTACGGAGACCGGCAACCTGGTGGGCGTCGTGGCGGAGGTGGGCACCAACTGGTGTACCGTCGTCACCATCATCGACCCGGACATCAGCGTGGGCGCGGTGGTCTACCGCACCAATGACGCCGCCATGCTGGAAAGCGACCTCTCCACCATGAGCGCGGGCAAGTGTATGCTGACCTATCTCTCCTCCGAGGCCCAGCTCATCGCCGGGGACGAGGTGCTGACCTCCGGCGAGACGGGCATCTACCCCTCCGGGCTGGTCATTGGCACGGTGGACGAAGTGCGCACCGACGCCGCCGGCATCGAGAACTATGCCATCATTACGCCCGCTGTGACCTTCAGTGAGCTGAGCGAGGTCTTTATCGTGAAGGAATTTTCCGCCAGCTGAAAGGGGGGCGCGCTATGCTGCGCAGTCGCGGCAGTCTGATGAAGTGGACGCTGTATGCTCTGGCGTTTTTCCTGCTGTTCTTTCTGGAGTGCTGTGTGTTTAACCGGTACCCCATCTCCGGCGGCGTGCCCCTGCTGGCCCCGCTGGCGGTGGTGACGGTGGCCTGCCTGGAGGGCAGCTTTTCCGGCAGCCTGTTTGGGCTGGCGGTGGGCATCCTGTGCGCCCTGGTCTATTACCGCATCGGCGGGGTGATGATTCTGGCCTGCACCCTGCTGGGGGTATTGGCAGGGGCCTTTGCCGATAAAATCGGGCGCACCATCGTAGGCGTCCTGGTCAGCGATGTGGTAGGGGTCGCTCTGCTGGAGGTATTCCTGGTCTGGTTGCGGCACACCTTTTATCTCATCGAGCTGGACACCCTGCTGGCTATCGCGGTGCCGGAGGGGCTGTACACCCTGGCCTTTGCCCTGCCCAGCTATCTGCTGTTCTGGCTGGTGCATCAAAAGTGCCAGCCCAAGGCGGACTGATCCATACCCCATGAGGAGGCGGAAGCCTCCGAACCGCATTTTCTGATTTTGAGGTATCCCAGTGGAAGGTAAAAAATTTCTAACCCGAACCCTGTGTATCGCCGTGGCCCTGGTGCTGGTGTGCGTTTACTTCTTCTATCTGCTATACGACGCCCAGGTGGTCAACGCCATCACCGATTCCGCCTCCACCGACCTGAGCCTGACCTCCACCACCGAGACGGTGGAGGCCGCCAGAGGGAACATCTATGACCGGTATGGCCGGGTGCTGGTGACCAACACCACGGTCTACAATGTGGAGCTGGACATTGACAGCATGGGCTCTGAGGCGGAGCAGGCTGCCACTGTGGTGAAGCTCATCTCCCTCTGCGAGGAGCAGGGGCTGGAGTGGAACAACAGCGAGTTCCCGGTGGAGTACGATGCGGACAGCGGCAGCTTCGCCTTCACCACGGACACGCCCTATGTGGTGGTGTCCAATGGCACCTACACCGCCACCCGGCTGAACACCCTGTGCCAGAATATGGGCTGGGGCACCACCGGCACCAGCGCCAACACGCTGATTCGCCAGATGTGCAACACCTTCAGCATTGACGCCAGCCTGGACCCGGAGCGGAAGCTGGAGATTTTGGGGGTGCTGTACTCCGCCCTGCTGCGCTCCGGCGTGGACCAGATCATCTGGACGGACTATTACTTCCTGGAGGACGTGGATTTCTCCTTCATCAGCGTGGTGAAGGAGGAGGGGCTGGACGGGGTCAACATCGTGGCCACCACCGAGCGCTCCTATAATACCGACTATGCCGGCGTCCTGCTGGGTCAGGTGGGGGCCATCTCCGCCGAGAGCTGGAGCGAGAATAAGGAGACCTATCTGGCGGAGGGCTACAGCATGGACTCCATCATCGGCCTGTCCGGCGTGGAATCCGCCTTTGAGGAGTACCTCCGGGGGACGGACGGCACAAAGACGGTGACGAAGGATTCGGATGGCAACATCGTCTCCGAGGAGTACACGGAGGAGCCCCAGGCGGGGAACAACGTCACCCTGACCATTGACATCAAGCTCCAGGAGGCCGCCGAGGAGGCACTGGAGAAGTATACCGAGAGCATCAACGACGGGGCCGGCGGCAGCGCCGCCGTGGTGGTGGACATTGACACTGGCGAGATTTTGGCCAGCGCCTCCTGGCCCACCTTCTCCGCCGCCACCTATACGGAGGACTATGAGGAGCTGGCGGCGGACGAGCTGCTGCCCCTGTACAACCGGGCGCTGCTGGGCACCTACGCCCCCGGTTCCACCTACAAGATCTGCTCGGCGGTGGCGGGCCTCAGTTCGGGGGCTATCACCACCTCCACCACCTTTGAGTGCAACTACAGCTTCCAGTATTATGACTGGGTGTATCGCTGCTGGTACAAAAGGGGCCACGGCACGGAGAACGTAGCGGACGCCGTGCGGGATTCCTGCAACGTATTCTTCTACAATCTGGCCGACCTGGTGGGCATTGACACGCTGACAGACTACGCCCTTCAGTTTGGCCTGGGAGTTTCCACCGGGGTGGAGCTGACGGAGAGCACCGGCGTCAACGCCGGTCCGGAGTATTCCGAGTCCGTAGGGGCCACCTGGACGCTGGGCAATGTCATGTCCGCCGTCATCGGCCAGAGCGACAACCAATTCACCCCCCTCCAGCTGGCCAACTATATCGCCACCTTCATCAACGGCGGCACCCGGTATTCCGCCCACTTCCTGAAAAGCGTAAAATCCTACGACAACAGCGAAATCGTCACCAGCGTGGAGCCCACCGTCCTGAACGAGGTGGATATCAGCGACGATGCCTACGCCGCCATCAAGAAGGGCGTGGGCGAGGTCATTGACGCGGATAACATCACGGACTTTGACACCCTCCGCTCCTGGGGCATTGACGTGGGCCTGAAAACCGGTACCGCCCAGCTGGGCAGCACGGGGCTGTACAACGCCGTCATCGTGGCCTTCGCCCCTTATGACGACCCGGAAATTGCCATCTGCACCGTGGTGGAGAAGTCCCCCAGCCAGGGCGCTGATACGGCCATGATCGCGGCGGCAATCCTGGAGTATTACTTCTCCGACGATGCCACGCTGGAACGGGTCAACGCGGAAAACGCGCTGATCAACTGACTGAATGTACAAGCGAGCAACTCGAGCAACTCACTTTGAAAAAATTGAGCGAAGGATTGATTCCAGTGTCTGACACCCCCATCTACAACTCTCGCGACCGGAGCTACAAGACCCCCTATGGGGCGGTGCCTTCTGGGACCACGGTGAAGTTCACCCTCCGTCCGTTGCGGACAGAGGGTTTTTCCCGGGCGACCCTGCTGGCGTGGTTTGAGTTCCAGGGCAATCGGCTGGTCACCGTTCCCATGCCCTGGGCGGCCGCCGAGGGAGGGCACGACCTCTTCACCGGCAGCCTGGATACCACCGGTTATGTGGGCTTGGTCTGGTACAAGTTCCGCCTGGAGGGGCTGAACGGCAAGTTCGTGGAGCTGGAGACCCATCAGCTCACCGTCTATGACGGCAGCGAGCAGGTGCCCGACTGGTTCGGCCAGGGGATGTGTTATCAAATCTTCCCCGACCGGTTCTATCGGACGGAGGTGCCCGACCCTACCGGCATGGTGGGGGGCCGCACCGTCCATCAGGACTGGGACGATGCCCCGGAGTACGACAACAGCCGGCACCCCGCCGGGGAGCCGGTGGTGACGAACCGGGACTTCTTCGGCGGCAGCCTGAAGGGGGTGGCGGAAAAGCTGGATTACATCGCCTCCCTGGGGGTGGAGACCATTTACTTCTGCCCCATCTTTGAAGCGCCGGAGAACCACCGCTACGGCACGGCGGATTATACGAACATCGACCCCATGCTGGGCAGCAATGAGGACTTTACCGCCCTGTGCGAGGCGGCCCACAAACGGGGGATACGGGTGATTCTGGACGGCGTGTTCAACCACACCGGCTATACCTCCCGCTACTTCAACGGCGACGGCTACTACCCGGAGCCGGGGGCGGCCCAGAGCCAGGACTCCCCCTATTACGACTGGTTCGACTGGAAGCACTGGCCGGACGACTATGACTGCTGGTGGGGCATCCGCACCCTCCCCGCCGTAAATGAAAACAGCCAGGGCTACCGGAACTTCATCTTCGCGGGGGAGGATTCCATCGT
Source organism: Clostridiales bacterium (assembly GCA_020860385.1). Taxonomy (GTDB): domain Bacteria; phylum Bacillota; class Clostridia; order Oscillospirales; family Oscillospiraceae; genus Onthomonas. The sequence continues at coordinate 2,840 of JAJBUK010000070.1, read as the reverse complement.
CCGCCGCTGGCTGCGGGCCGGGGCGGACGGCTGGCGGCTGGACGTGGCCGACGAGCTGCCGGACGACTTCGTAGAGGGCATTCACGCCGCCGCCCGGGCGGAGAAGTCGGACGCCGCCGTCATTGGCGAGGTCTGGGAGGACGGCACCACCAAGGTGGCCTACGGCGTCCGCCGCCGCCACCTGCTGGGGAAGCACCTGGACGGATTGATGAACTACCCCTTCCGCACGGCGCTGATTTCCTTCCTGCTGGGCGGCCCGGGTGCGGCCTTCCGGGACGAGATGGAGACCCTGCGGGAGAACTATCCCCCCTTCGCCTTTTACTCTGCCATGAACGCCCTGGGCACCCATGATACCCTGCGCATCCTGACCTACCTGGGGGTGGGCAGCGACATGGGCCAGCAGACCAAGGACTGGCGGGCAAGCTATGTCATGACCGAGGAGCAGCACCAGCGGGGTGTGGCCCTCCTGAAACTGGGGACGATGGTGCTGTTCACCTTCCCCGGCGCGCCCACGGTGTACTATGGGGACGAGGCGGGTATGACCGGCTTTGAGGACCCCTTCAACCGCGGCCCCTACCCCTGGGGGAAGGAGGACAAGGCGCTGCTGCAATGGTATCGGACCCTGGGGAACCTGCGGAAAACCGCCCCCGCCCTGCGGCAGGGGGAGCTGTCCTGGGGCAGCTGCACGGGCCACAGCCTGAGCTTCCTGCGCACTCAGGGCCGGGAGGTATACGCCACGGCGGTGAACGCGGGCAACGCAGTGGAGGAGGTTACGATCCCCTGGACCAGCTCCTTCGCGGTGGATGTGATGCGGGGGACCGTGGTGCAGGCCCAGCAGGGGGCGCTGCGCCTGCTGCTGCCCCCCATGAGCGGCGTGATTTTGAAAGCTGTCTCCATGTGATAAAACGAACCAGCGCCGTCCAGCGTTTTGCAGGCTGGACGGCGTTGGTTTTTGGTTTGTTACCGCTTTCTGCGGATGTTTTCGGAGATTTCGGTAAGGGCGCTGGCCGCCTCCGTGTCGCAGCGGCGGTTGGTGGCCAAATCTCCCAGGGAGACCATGCCCACCACCTTCCCGCCCTGCACCACCGGCAGCCGCCGCACCTGGGCGGCGGCCATCTGCCGGGCGGCGGCTTTGGGGTCGTCCTCCGGGCCGACGGTCTCCAGTTCCCGGCTCATGATGTCCTGAACGGGGACCCGGTGGGGGTCCTGGTCGGCGGCCACGCAGCGGGTAACGATGTCCCGGTCGGTGACGATGCCCAGGAGCCGCCCGTCGTAGGAGCACACCGGCAGCGCCCCCAGGTTGTGTCGGGTCAGCAGCCGGGCGGCCAGGGAGGCGCTCTCCTCCGGCGTGATGGTGACTACGTTCTTCGTCATAATGTCCTGCAATTTCATTGTTCTGCTTCCTTTGCTGTTTCTTGGGGATTCTGCATGAGAAAACGCCTGCTTCCGGATAGGGTCATTCTATCCAAAAGCAGGCGCTTTTATGCGTGAAGGGCGCTCACTCCATCAGCAGGGAGTCGATGAGGGTGACGGTGATTTCCCCGTAATACTGGTAGTCGTATTCGTACTCCTCGTCCTCCTCCGACTCATCGAAGAGGGAGGAATCCGCCTCGTCGTACTCTTCATCCTTATCATCCTCCAGGGCGTCCTCCGGCAGGTTCACGTCCCGGTAGATGGTCAGGGTGACGGTATCGCCAATGTCCAGGTCGGCGATGACCTCCTTGAACTCCTGCACCGTGGTGACCGGTATGCCGTCAGCGGCGGTGATCAGGTCGTAGAGCTGAATGCCTTGGGCGGCGCAGTCGGAGGCGTCATAGATGCTCTCCACCATTAGCCCCTCCGGGATACCAGTGACGGCGGAGGTGGCCTCGCTAATGCTGTAGCAGGTGATGCCCAGAGCGGGGCGATGCACCACCCCTTCGGTGGCCAGCTGGGCGACGATGCTTTCCACTGTGGTGGAGGGGACGGCCATGCCCATGCCCTCCACGGTGGCCTCGCTGCTGCTGGAGGTGACCATTTTCAGGTTCACCACCCCCACCACCTGACCGTAGATGTTGAACAGCGCGCCGCCGGAGTTGCCGCTGTTGACAGCGGCGGTGGTCTGAATCAGGGTCATGGCGTAGCCGTTGCTGGAGACGCTGCGGTTGATGCCGGAGATGATGCCGTTGGTCAGGGTACCCCGGAAGCTGCTGCCCAGTGGGTCGCCAATGACCAGGGCCTCGTCCCCAACCTGCAATTCATCCGAATTGCCGAACTCCGCCGGGGTCAGGCCGGTGGCCTCGATTTTCAGGATGGCCAGGTCGGTCTGAGCGTCGGAGCCCACCAGGGTGGCGGTGTAGGAGGTATCGTCCGAGGTCAGCACGGTGCAGGTCTCGGAGTCCTCCACCACATGGTTGCAGGTCAGAATGTAGCCGTCCTCCGTCAGGATGATGCCGGAGCCGGTGCCGCCGGAGGAACCGGCTGTCACCGTGATGCTGACCATGGAGGGGAGACACTTCTGGTACAGCTCCTGATAGGTCAGCGCCGTCTTTCCCGCACTGGACACCAGGGCGACGGACAGGGAGGAACTGTCCCCGGTGTAGGCGGGCAGCTCGTACTCCTCTTCCTCCGTGTCGCTGTAGAATTCACCCTCGTCGCCGTCATCGTAGTAGTAGAAGAAGCCGTCGTCGCCGTCCTCATAGTAGACGTCGCCGGAGGTGGAGATACCGGCAAAGGTCCGCACCACGTTGACCACCGTTTCCGCGCCGACGCAAATCAGCAGCACCAACAGCACCCAGAACAGGACGCTGTGCTTCTTTTTGGCGGGCTTTGCCTTCGCCTGGGGCGGCTCGTCCTCCCGG
>JAJBUK010000073.1 GCA_020860385.1 Clostridiales bacterium | reverse complement strand
AGAACACACACAGCCTGCCCGTCGCCGTGGGCAGGACTTGGAGCTTTGATGAAAGGAGCAGTGCCTATGGAGAAAAACGTTTACTTTGAGCAGTGCATGGACTTTCTCGCCCGAATGATTGAAAAGTATGGCGACAAAGTTGAATTTCCACAAGCGGATGCTCCTTGTCCCCACACTGATGAACGGGACGAGGAATTAAAACCCGCTGCATGATTTATGATGGGGAATCCATCCCTCACCTGTGTGGGAGATGGGTTCCCCCTATTTTTGTTATACAAGCTGGCAGAACTGGCGTTGGTGCGCATTATGCAAGGGATAACCGGGAAGCCGTCAAGCGGGATAATAACAATATTTTCGATTTTCTGGAGTCCGAGGGTTATATTCGGCTGAAAGCGGATGCTTCTATCAGCTCCAAAGAGTTGTATGAGGTTTATCGGATGTGGTGTGAGGAAAATTCCCTGACACCGTTAAAGTCACGCAGCTTCAGTGACGGCATGATAGCCAGTCAGGAGAGGTACAACCTGGAGCATTGCAATAAAATTACGAATGCTGCAGGTCGCCGTGTATGGGGCTTTATGGGAATCGAAGCAATAGCCAGACCTGATGTGAACGGGTTTTTTAGTATTTCACCATGTACGTACGTACCGGAGGACTGGCGGGATTGAAATCCCCCCTTTTCTTCTGTGTACGTATGTACGCAGCGATTTACCGCAGATTTCCCTTTTGTGCAGCCAAAAGGCCGCACTACCCTGAAAAACGGGTTGCAAAATCAGAGCAAATGAAAACAGTGAAATAATTTGCTGTATTCTGAACAGATGTTACGAAAATGCGCTTTACTGAGCGGTGAATGAACTTTGCGGATTTGTAGGTGTTTGTGTGAAACCGTGCAAAAACGCACAATATCGTAAATACAGAAATATCGCCATATGGACAGGAGTTCATCCGGCAATCAGAAAAACGCAAATAAGAGTCAGTGTAAATCACATCATCCCATGCAACCGGTTCACCAGAGAGTGTAATCGGTTGTTTTTATGGGAAAAATCGGAGGTAATTATTATGCAGTCAAATATCAGAAATGAAATCAAGGCGCATATTGTGCGTGAAGGTATGACCATGCAGGAAGTCGTTGACCTGCTGGCCGATGAGTATGGTTGGAGTGATTCAGTTTCCAATTTATCCGCAAAATTGCAAAGAGAATCCCTGCGTTATCGGGAAGCCGTACAGCTTGCCGATGTGCTGGGCTACGAGTTGGTCTGGACGAAAAGGAGGGATAGTTGATGGAGAAGGCACAATACGGTATCCTGCGCTTTGCCAAATATAAAGGGCCGGAGATTGGCAATATCGAGGCCCACAACGAGCGCACCAAAGAAAAATATGCCAGCAACCCCGATGTGGACACCTGCAAAAGTAAGCAAAATTTCCACCTGGTGACGCCAAAGAGGAAATACCGAGCCGAGGCAGAGCGCCAGATCGCCGAAGCCGGTTGCCGCACCAGAAAGGACAGCGTTCGTGTGGTGGAGGCGCTGGTCACGGCCAGTCCGGAATTCTTCAAAGGAAAAAAGAAGTCAGAGGTCAAAGCCTATTTTCAATATGCGCTGGAGTTTATTCAGCAGCATCAAGACCCGAAAACGATCATATCTGCCGTGGTGCATATGGACGAGAAAACGCCCCATATGCACCTTTCTTTTGTCCCGCTGACGCCGGATGGCAGATTGTCCGCCAAGGACATTGTGGGCAACAAGAAAAAGCTGAGCTGGTGGCAGGATGAGTTCTGGAAGCACATGGTCAGGAAGTACCCGGAGCTGGAGCGGGGCGAGAGCGCCAGCCAGACAGGACGTGACCACATCCCGCCGAGAGTGTTCAAAGAGATGACCCAGCTGACCAAACAGCGGGAGAAGCTGGAGACACTGCTCACCGGCATCAATCCTTTTAACGCTAAATCCAGAGCGGGAGAGATCTGCAAATTGTTGGACACCTATATCCCCAGCGTAGCGGCGATGGATACACAGCTCAAGAAATACAATGTCGCCTTTACAGATACCGTCAGGGAAAACAAAAAGCTGAAAAAGAGCAATGCACAGTTGAATCAGTCTCTGACGGATGCCACGAAACAGAGCTCCCTCAAGAAGCTGGAAGACGCCAAGCTTCGGAGGGATTATGAGGCAGCGGTCACTCTGCTGGATCGTATCCCTCCGGAGATCGTGAACGCCTATGCCCGGATGCCTGCCGGAAGGAGGGGAAAAGCCAATGAAGAAGTATTATGATAACGCAAGGGATAATGCGGCATTCGAGCGCTGCGTGGATGTGATGGCAGGGCTGATGCTAAAATATGGGTGTCAAGTCCTGGAACGGCATAAGAATGCAGTCAGGGTGCAGGATGCAGATCTCGATAATGAGCCGCAGGAAGAAATTTTACAGAAAGCAGCCTGATTTATAGAATTTATGCGTTGCGTATTTACGTAGTATATGCTATGATAGATATGCAACGCATATTTTTTGCCGTGCATACGAAGGGAGTTGCCTGTGGCAAGTCCCGTAGCCGAGGTGAATGGAGATAAAGCTATGGAATTAAAAAATAGAATCAGGGAACTGCGAGAAAGTACAGGCATGAACCGAAAGGAGTTCTGTGAGTTCTTTCAAATCCCTTATAGAACGGTCACAGATTGGGAGTTGGGTAACAGACGCGCACCGGAGTATGTGATACGGTTGCTGGCCTATTATATTCAAGCGGAAAACATTCACAAGGAGGCAAACGAACAATGAGCCAATCCAATATTATCATGTATACGACGGAAGATGGGTTGACGAAGATTGAGGCCACTTTTGACGAGGATACGGTCTGGCTGTCTATTGATCAGATGGCGGAATTGTTTCAACGAGACAAATCAACCATTTCCCGGCATATTAAAAATATTTTCACTGAGGGTGAACTGCGACCAGAGGCAACTGTTGCAAAATTTGCAACAGTTCAAATGGAGGGTGGTCGGCAGGTATCCAGAAATATCGAGTATTATAATCTCGATGTTATAATCTCTGTCGGTTATCGGGTGAAGTCTTTGCGAGGGACACAATTCCGCATATGGGCGAGTGGTATCCTGAAAGAGTATATGAAAAAAGGATTTGCGCTGGACGATGATCGGTTGAAGCGATTGGGTGGGGGCAATTATTTTGATGAGTTGCTGGCTCGCATACGGGATATTCGTTCTTCTGAAAAGGTGTTCTGGCGCAAGGTTCTGGAGATTTATGCTACCAGCATTGATTATGATCCAAAGGCGGAGTCCTCTATCTTATTCTTTAAGCAGGTGCAGAGCAAAATGCACTGGGCAGCGCATAAGCACACGGCGGCAGAAATTGTGTATGAACGAGCGGATGCAGATAAGGAAAATATGGGGCTGACTTCCTGGTCAGGGAAGCAGATCAGACGTGCAGATACAGAGATCGCCAAGAATTATCTGACACAGCCGGAACTGGATGCGCTGAATAAGATCGTGTCGGCATATCTGGACATTGCAGAGGTTCGCGCCCTTGAGCATGAACCTATGTATATGAAAGACTGGCTGGAAACGATTGATGATTATCTGAAAATGACACGACGGGATATATTGACTACAAAGGGACGTGTCACCCATCAGCAGGCGATCCAGAAGGCGCATGAAGAGTATGCAAAATATCAGAAGAAGCAGGATGAACTGCTGTCTCCTGTCGAACAGCATTTTATAGAGAGTATAAAAGAATTGGAGGCGCTGGAATAATTGAAGAAACAGACAAAGTGCTATATTGATACTAGGGTATCCACTTCCATTCAGGTGGATGGGTACAGTCTGGACGCCCAGCTGGACAAGCTGCGGAAATACGCAGAATATGAGGATATGACGATTGCCGGGGAGTATTCCGATGAGGGTTTTTCGGGCAAGAATATCCAGGGAAGATTGGAATTCCAGAGGATGTTGAACGACATCCAGGAAGGAAAAGACGGCATCTCTTTTGTGCTGGTGTTTAAGCTGTCCAGGTTCGGACGAAATGCCGCCGACGTGCTGAACTCTTTACAGCTGATGCAGGATTTTGGCGTGAACCTGATCTGTGTGGAAGATGGCATCGACAGCTCCAAGGATTCCGGCAAGCTGATGATCTCCATATTGTCAGCGGTAGCCGAGATTGAACGTGAAAATATCCGTACACAGACAATGGCAGGGCGGGAGCAGAAAGCCAAAGAAGGAAAATGGAACGGTGGCTTTGCCCCTTACGGCTATCGACTTGATAACGGACAGCTTTTGATCGCAGAAGATGAAGCGGAAGTGATACGCCTGATCTTTGACCGTTATATTCACACGAACGATGGAATTAACGGCGTATGCAGTTATCTGAACAGTCACGGGTATACAAAGAAACTACGGCAGAACGGCACGATACCGGGGTTTTCATCTGGTTTTGTGAAAGGCGTTTTAGACAATCCCGTCTATACAGGGAAGATAGCTTATGGCAGGAGAAAGACTGAGAAGAAAATCGGGACAAGAAATGAGATGCACATAGTAGAGCAGTCAGAGTTCCCAGTCTATGAAGGACAGCATGAGGCTATCATCTCTGAAGAAGACTGGAATCTGGCACAGGAAAAGCGCAAAGTGAATGCGTTCAAGCGGAAGAAAATCAACGATCCGGAGCACGCGCATATCCTGTCCGGTATATTAAAATGCCCCTGCTGTGGAAAAGGAATGTACGGAAATATTGCAAAGGTGCACAGTAAGGATAAGAAAACTCGCTATTACTATTATTGCAAGAACACTTTAGGTGCAACCGGCCATAAATGCACTTTTCGAACTAATATCGAGCAGACGGAGATGAACCGCATGGTGGCGGCGATTATTTCAGCGATGATCAATAATCCTCAATTTGCAGAAGCAATTAAAGAAAAGATTGGTTCTACCGTTGATACGACTGATATGGAAAAGCAGATCGAAGGATTACAGGCGCAACTGCGGCAGGCTTTAGGAACAAAAACACGGTTAGAGCGCCAGATGGACAGCCTTGATATTACGGACAAGTATTATGATCGGAAGATATTGGATTTACAGCGCCGGTATGATGAGCAGTATGGCAGAATAGAAGAAATCGAGATTCAGATAGATGATATTCAAAGTCAGATTCGGAGCATCTGGCAGGAGAAAATCTCCGGCGATAATATCTATCAGCTCCTTCTGGCATTTGATGAGGTCTATGGTGAAGCCTCCGAGGTAGAGCGAAAAGAATTCATGCGGGCCTTCATTGAGAGGATAGAGATTTACCCGGAAAAGCGAGAAGATGGCTGCTGGATAAAGAAGATTGTATTCAACTTCCCCGTTCCTGTGAACGGGGAGGATGTGAAAGAATTACCCTTGGAATTTCAACCAACAGTTGAGACAATTTGTGCTTTAAGCCTTGAAAAATAAGGTTTTACAACGCCTTATAGCGTAAATTTACCGCGAAGCGCCGCAGCTGCATTTATTCGGCGGTTCCTTAGATTGGGAATCCCCGCAGCAGCGCCCGCCCCGTTTCCATCCACCGTACTTGTGCAGTAGATGAGCCACAGGGAGGATGACCAGCAGAGCCGGTCATCCTCCCTGTGATTTTATTCAATATCCTGGGTTTCGTGCTCCCCTGTCGGGGGCACATCATTTGGCAACACAGAAATTTTTTACAAAATTTGCTGAATCTTGTTGCAAAACGTCAAATGTTATGATAAGATAAAAAAGATTACAGATGCAACCATTTTTCTTTTGTGTCTGCGTCGAAATTGAATCACAGAGTGGGCGTGGTTAGGATGAGAGCCAGCGTAATTTCACAGGGCCACACGGACGTGGAGTTAAACGAAGAGGCGCTGGCGCTTGAGCATCCGATTTATACTGTGGAGCAGGTACAGACAGGCGGCGGACCCTGCTATCGGTTTTTTAAGCGCCTGTTTGACATTTCAGCCTCGCTTCTGATGGGGATTGTCCTGTTCGTCCCGATGCTGGTGATTGCCCTCCTGGTGAAGCTGGATTCTCCCGGCCCGGCGCTGTTCCAGCAGGAGCGACTGGGATGGCACGGAGTCCCCTTTATGATGTACAAATTCCGCTCCATGCGCCTGGATGCGGAGGCGTCCGGCCCCCGGTGGGCGGAGCGGAACGACGCCCGCTGCACCAGGTTGGGCCGTCTGCTGCGGCGCACCAGGCTGGACGAGCTGCCCCAGCTCATCAACATCCTGAAAGGGGAAATGAGCTTTGTGGGGCCCCGCCCGGAGCGTGCCTTCTTTTATGATAAATTTGAGCGCTATATCGGCGGCTTCCGCAACCGCCTTGCGGTAAAGCCGGGGCTGACAGGATATGCCCAGGTTCATGGAGGGTACGAGCTTCGGCCGGAGGAAAAGATTCAGTACGATATGGCGTACATCAGGGGCCGCTGCGTCCAAATGGATTTGGACTGTATCCTGCGGACGGCGGCGCTGGTGTTCACCCGGGAAGGGGCGCGGTAGGCAATGGGGTATGAAGCAGAATCCTCTGGCGTTTCCGTGGTCATGCCTGCATACAACGCTGCCGCCACCATCGCCAGGGCCATCGAATCCGTACTGGTGCAAACCTATCCCACCCTGGAGCTGATCATCGTGAACGATTGCTCCAGCGACGGGACAGGGCTGGTCATCGAGAGCTACGCCCACCGGGATTCACGGATACAGGTTTTTTGCAACAAGGAGAAGCAAGGCGTCTCCGCCTCCCGGAATCGTGGGGTCAGGGAAGCGCGGTACTCTTGGATTGCATTCCTGGACAGCGATGACTACTGGCTCCCCGATAAGCTGGAGGCCCAGATGCAGGTGATTGCGGCGGACGGAGCCTGTGGGCTTTGCTTTACGGCCTCCTCCTTCATCAATGCCGCAGGGCGGCGGTCTGCTTACATCCTCCACGCCCCCAGACGTGTGACCTATAGGCAGTTGCTGTCCCAAAATGTGATTTCCTGCTCCTCCGTCCTGGTCCGGCGTTCGGATTTGTTGGCCGAGCCAATGGTGTGCAGCCCCATGATTCATGAGGATTACGCCAGCTGGCTGGCGCTGCTGAAGAAGTACCCCTATGCCTCCGGGGTGGACCGGCCGCTGCTGGTTTATCAGGTCAGCACTGGGAGCCGGTCAGGCAATAAGCTGCGCGCAGCCAGGATGCAGTGGAACACCTATCAACGCTGCGATCTGCCGCGGCTGGCCTCCTGCGCCCATTTCCTCACCTACCTGCTGCGCAGCGTGCGAAAATACTGCGCTATCTGGCGGCAGATGCAGCCCCAGCCAGAGGCAGCCCTGTGACGCCGGCCGACGTCCATCAGGCGCATCAGCGCATGATGCTGGAGATGCTCTGCGCCGTGGATGGGGTGTGCCGCCGCAACCATATCCCCTATCTGCTCTTTGCCGGGACGGCGCTGGGCGCGGTGCGGCATCAGGGCTTCATCCCCTGGGACGATGATTTAGACCTCATCATGCTCCGCCCGGACTATGAGCGGTTCCTGGCTGTGGCGCCGTCGGAGCTGGATGGGGAGACGTATTATTTGCAGCGGGAGTTCTCCCCCCACTGGCCCATGTACTTCTCCAAGCTGCGGCGGAACGGCACCGCCTGCATCGAGCGGTACATCCCGAAGGACCCGGAGACCCATCTGGGGGTTTATATCGACCTCTTTCCCTGTGATAATCTCTCCGACCGGAGAATCATCAGAGGGCTGCAATTTTTTGCGTCCAAAATCGTCATCGCCAAGGGGCTGGACCGACGGGGCTACCTGACGGACAGCGTGTGGAAAAAGCTGTTCATCGCCTTTTGCCGCCCGCTGCCAGACCGGGCGCTGCTGCGCTTTGCACAGCGGTGGCAGGAGCCGGACTCTGCGCTGGTGCATTGCTTCTTCGGCGGGGCCTCCCGCTATGGGAAGAGCGTGTTTCCCCGGCGGTGGCTCCAGGAGGCGGTGCTGCTGCCTTTTGAAACGGGGCGGTTCCCTGTATCCGCCGAGTATGACAGCCTGTTGACCACCCTTTATGGAGACTATCGGACGCCTGACCCAGCGAGCCAGCGGGGACGCAAGGTTCACGCCGAGCTGATGGATTTATCCCGCTCCTATGAGGCGTATATCGGCGTACAGGAGACAATGCAGTTTCAGGAATTATCACGCAGCGTCCGATGATGCGGGGCGCACAGGTGACGAGCATGGCAACCCCACGGTTAGAGATTCTCTGCGCCACCATGGGCCAGACGGATTTTTCCAAACTCCAGGAAATGAAGATTCAGTGCGATGTGCTGTTTGCCAACCAGGCCGACCGCTTCTCCTATGAGGAGCTGACCTGGGACGGGCACACCGCAAAGCTGCTGACGACTCCCACGCGGGGCGTGGGCAAGAACAGGAACCTGGCCCTGACCCTGGCCACGGGGGAGCTGCTGCTCTTTGCGGACGACGATATGGAGTATGCGGAGGGCGCGGCTGCTGGCATTATCGCGGCCTTTGACCGGCTTCCGGCAGCGGACGTGATTCTGTTCGGCACCCATTACTCCAGGTGCGGCGAGATTTATAAGACGCGGCAGCCCAAAATCGGACGGCTGCCGTTTTACCGTTCCCTCCGGTATGGCACCTATGCCATCGCCATTCGCCGCGCCGCCCTGCTGCGGCACAACCTTCGGTTCTCCGAGCTGTTCGGAGGCGGCTGCCTGTACGCCCACGGGGAGGATTCGGACTTCATCCTCCAGTGCTACCGCAAGGGGCTGGCCGTCTACTCCTGCGCCTTTATCATCGGCACCACGAAAAAGGACGTATCCACATGCTTCCACGGGTATACCCCCAGGTTCTTCTATGACAAGGGGGCGCTGGCCAGGCACTCCTTCGGGCTGCTGGCCATCCCCTATATGGTGCATTTGGCGGGCAAGGCGGACTACCCCTCGGAGCTTTCCTGGTTCGACAGGTGGCGCTGCCTTTGGAACGGCTACCGGCGCTTTCCGGCCTTGCAATCCTATGCGGACTGGGCGGCAGAGCAGGACGGAAAAGGGGCGCGCCATGAGGGCTAGCAGTAAGGCCTATCCTGCGGGCGGTATGCTGCTGGCCCTGTTTCTGCTGTACCTGGCTCCTTTTACCGATGCACGGCTTCCCTACGTTGCCTTTTTGGTGTGCCTTTACCGGGTCGTCCGGTATGACGCGGCGGTGTTCGGCACGGATTATTGTGTGCTGGCGGCAGTGTCTCTCCTGTTCCAGACGCCGGGAGGCACCTCTCTGCTGGCTTACCTGTGCATTTTCGCCGTGATTTGGCAGTTTATCCGGGGCAGCCTCCGGACTGACGCCTCTTTCGTCGTACTCATCCTGCTCCTGGACTATTTGCTGCTCCGCATGAAGGGCGGGTACAGTCAGTTCCTCCTGTGCTTCAGCCAGCTGGCGCTGCTTCGCCTGTTCCTCCCCGCTCAGAAGGGGGCGGTTATCGTCAGGACGGCCCGCCTGTTCTGCCTCAGCCTGCTGGCCTCCTCCGTCTATGCGTGGGCGCTCCGGGGGACGCCGCAGCTGCTGCTCCTCCAGGGGGCCGAGGTGGCCGCCTATCAGGGCAGCGCCGCCACGCGGTTCCAGGGACTGTTCCAGGACCCCAACTACTATATGGCCCTGCTGGCGGTGGGCATCGCCCTGACGATATGCCTGTATGTCAGCGGGCAAATCGGCGGGGCGCAGCTGGTGGCGGTGGCGGGCAGCCTGTCCGTGTTTGGCCTTTTCACCTACAGCAAGACCTTTCTGATAGTCTTTCTGGCGCTGCTGGCCCTGTTCGTCCTGTTGCAGTTTGTGACGGGGAAGGCCGCTCTGGGGTTGGGGACGGCGGTTTGCGCCGTCTTGGGGCTGGCAGGCGCTGCCGCCTGCCCCGATACGCCGTTTTCCGTCGTCCTGTACCGTCTGACCAGCGCCTCCAGCCTGGGCGAGCTGACCACCGGCCGCGCCGAACTGTTTGCGGCCTATCTGGAGGCCATCCTGGAAACGCCGTCCACGCTGCTGGTCGGCGTGGGCCTTTCCGGGGACACCCTGGGGCTGGCTCCCCACAACCTGCTGCTGGAGCTTGCCTATTACCTCGGCGTGGTGGGGCTGGCCCTGTTCCTGCTCTATATCGTTCTGCTGCTCCACGGCGCGGGGCGGTGCGGGGGCCGTCCGCCTGCGCTGGCCAGGTACCTTACGCTGCTGACGGTGGCCGCGCTCTTCAGCACGTTGAGCGGGATGTTCTCCGCCACCACCTATGTGATGCTGTTTCTCGCCGTGGCCGCTGTGTGGATGCCGGGGCGGAGAATCGGGAACTGTTATCATGGTGAGGGGGTCGCCCGACCGGAGGACATTCATTCCTTAGATAAGGAAAGATAAAGGAGCAACGTTTTTGCCCTTGCCAGGGCGTGGCTTGGTTTCCGCGTTATCACTTTTAACATATCCTCCTCGGTTAGTGAGCCTTGCCAGCATAGCTGGCTGCGGTTTTCGGCTAAAAATATGCCGCTGGCATATTTTCTTAACGCCGCAAACTCGCTCCGCCGAGAAAAGTAACAAAAGAGGGCGGCTTAGGCGGGAGCTTCGGGGACTCGCTCCCCCCCCTAAGAACCCTCCTCCTATCCCACTGTGGGCTTCGCCTTATCCCTCAATCAGGTGGTCTATCCCGTTAGAGACGAAACAAAATCAAAGCCCAGCGAAGCGGGTTTGATTTTGAGAGGAGGCGTTGCGGAGCGACTGAGGGTTCGGCGTCAGCCGGACACGAAGGATACGAAGCTAACGCCGACGAGGTGGGACTGCCGCCCATGGCGGCTGGGGACGATTGCCGCCCACGTCCCTGCCGTCAAGCGGCATTTCCGCTGCGCTCCCTATGCCTTACGGCGGGACGGGCGGCAATTTTGTTGGCCTTTGGTCGCTGAAATCTTGCTGTGGGGGTAGGTTATTGCTCCTAATCAAAAGCGGTGGAATATTGCTCCTTTTCACATAAACGCTGCCGCCCTGCTGTTCGGGTGGGCTTCGGCAACCAATGGATAATCAAAATGTACCAAGGCGGGAACTCCCCTTGCGTTGACAACATTGGACAGGCAATTTGACCGAAAAGAGGGAATCACTATGCAGTCATTCAGCCATCGGGTCCTGCTCATCACCGGCGGAACGGGTTCCTTCGGCAACGCCGTCCTGCATCGGCTCCTGCCTACGGACATCGGGGAGATACGCATCCTCTCCCGGGACGAGAAGAAGCAGGACGATATGCGCCACCGGTACCAGAAGGCGTTTCCGGCCTGTGCCCAAAAGCTCCGGTTTTATCTCGGGGACGTGCGGGACTACGCCTCCATTGTCAGCGCCTTTCGCGGGGTGGACTATGTGTTCCACGCCGCGGCGCTGAAGCAGGTCCCCTCCTGCGAGTTTTACCCCATGGAGGCGGTGAAAACCAACGTCCTGGGGTCGGACAACGTCATCTCCGCCTGCGTCGCCAACGGGGTGAAGAAGGCGGTATTCCTCTCCACGGATAAGGCGGCCTACCCCGTCAACGCCATGGGCATGACCAAGGCGCTGATGGAGAAGAACGTGGTCGCCCGCTCCCGGCAAATGCTGGAGGGCGACCCTATCCTCTGCCTGACCCGGTACGGCAACGTCATGGGGTCCCGCGGCTCGGTCATTCCCCTGTTTTGCCAGCAAATCGAGGAGGGGAAGCCCCTCACCATCACCAACCCCGCCATGACCCGGTTTATGATGACGCTGGAGGAGGCGGTAGACCTAGTGCTGTACGCCTTCGCCCACGGCCAACAGGGCGACCTGCTCGTTCAGAAAGCGCCTGCAGCCACCATCGCCACCCTGGCCCAGGCCATCCTGGAGCTGCGGGGCTCCAGCCTGGGCGTCACCTTCATCGGCCCCCGCCACGGGGAGAAGCTCTTCGAGGTGCTGGTCACAGCGGAGGAAATGCTCCGGGCGGAGGAGTTGCCCGGCTTCTTCCGCATCCCCGCCGACAACCGGGACTTGAACTATGACCGCTATTTCAGCCAGGGCTGCCCTGTGCTGGAGCAGGACAGGCAGTACCACTCCCACAACACCAGGCGGCTGGACGTGGAGGAGATGAAGCGGCTGCTGCAAACCTTGCCCCAGTTCGGCGGCGCACCCGGGTAGGGCCTATGGGGGCTTTCACAAGGGGCAGAAGGTTCCCTGTTTCATTTTCGTCATTTTACCTCTTGCATTTTGGCCGGGCTGTGCTACAATAGACTGGACAACTGAACAAGGATGTCTTCAGGGCAGGGTGAAATTCCCGATCGGCGGTAAAGTCCGCGCGCGTAACTGCATGAACCGGTGCAACTCCGGTACCGACAGTATAGTCTGGATGAAAGAAGATGTGTTGTTTTTCGAATAGCGGTAGTGGGCGTGTTTTATCCCCGTCCTCCCCCCTGTCCGCACTCTTTGAAACATAACACCTGAAGCACATAGCTGGCTCAGGTGTTAATTTTTTTGAAGGAGTGCGTCTCTTATGAAAGGAACCACACGCAACATCACCGTCGCCGCCATGCTCTCCGCCGCGGCCTTCATCCTCATGTTCATCGAATTTCCCATCCCCATCATGCCCAGCTTCGTCAAGCTGGACATCAGTGACCTGCCCGCCCTGCTGGGCACCTTCGCCCTGGGGCCGGTCTACGGCGTGGTCATCGAGCTGCTGAAAAACCTGCTCCATATCTTAATCAAGGGCACCAGCAGCGCCGGCGTGGGGGAGCTGTGCAACTTCCTGTTCGGCGCGGTGTTCGCCCTGGTGGCCGGGCTGGTCTACCGGTTCAAAAAGACCCGGATGGGCGCCATCATCGGCTCCCTGTTGGGCGCGCTGGCCATGGCGCTCATCAGTATTCCGCTGAACTTCTATGTGGTCTACCCCGCCTATGTGGTGTTCTACAGCCTGCCGCTGGACGCCATCATCGGGATGTACCAGGCCATCCTCCCCTCGGTGGGGTCTCTGCTGGAGTGCCTGGTCGTCTTCAACTTCCCCTTCACCCTCTGCAAGGGCCTGCTGGACGCGCTGCTGTGCTTCCTGATTTATAAGCCCCTGTCCCCCCTGCTCCACGGCAGGAAGTAAATACCCCGCGGCAGGCCATGCGCCTGCCGCGTTTTTTCTGTCAGAGCGACAGATGCTCCATTGTTCAATCGAACATCTGTTTGACTTCCCGCCCGTCCCATGCTATAATGAGGCAATCCCATTGGGAACGGAGGTTGGCCGCTGTGGACAGAGTGATTTTGCACTGCGATATGAATTCCTTTTTCGCCTCTGTGGAGCTGCTGGATCGGCCGGAGCTAAAGGACAAGCCGGTTGCCGTCTGCGGCGACCCGGATGCCCGCCACGGCATCATTCTGGCGAAGAACGAGGCCGCCAAGCGGTACCGCGTCCAGACCGCCGAAACCATCTGGCAGGCCAGGAAGAAGTGTCCTGACCTGGTGCTGCTCCCCGCTCACCACAGCAAGTATCGAGCCGCCTCCCGGCGCATCAACGCCATCTATGACTGTTACACCGACCTGGTGGAGCCGTTCTCCATTGACGAGAGCTGGCTGGATGTCACCGGCAGCCTGCACCTGTTCCACAAGACGCCGGAGGAACTGGGGAACGAGATTCGCCTCCGGGTGCAGCGGGAGACCGGCCTGACCTGCTCCGTGGGGATCAGCTTCAACAAGGTATTCGCCAAGCTGGGCAGCGACTATAAAAAGCCCAACGCCACCACCGTCATCAGCCGGGAGAACTTCCGGCAAATCGTCTGGCCTCTGCCCGTCACCGACCTGCTGTTCGTAGGCAGCGCCGCAGCCTCCGTGCTGCATCAGTACGGCATCGAGACCATCGGCCAGCTGGCCGCCGCCGACCCGGAGGCGCTGGTGACCTGCCTGGGGAAGCTGGGGGGCCAGCTCTCCACCTACGCCAGAGGGGAGGACGCCAGCCCTGTAGTACCGGCCCGGGATGCCCCGCCCCCTAAGAGCGTGGGCAACGGCCTGACCTTCCCCCGGAACCTGGTGGGGCTGGAGGAAGTGCGCACCGGGCTGGAGCTGCTCAGTGACAGCGTGGCCACCCGCCTGCGACAGCTGGACAGAAAGTGTACCACCGTTCAGGTCACCATCCGCGACCCCAATTTCAGAACCATTCAGCGGCAGAAGCCGTTGAGCGCCCCCACCTGCCTGTCCCGGGAGCTGACCGCCGCCGCCCTGGAGCTGGTGCGGCGGAGCTGGAACCTGTCCGCCCCCATCCGGATGCTGACGGTGACAGGGCTGGGGCTGGTATCTGAGGAGGACGCGGCGGAGCAGCTGGACTTATTCGCCCCAGACAGCACTGAGAAGCGGGACAAGCTGGAGGCGTTGGAGCGGACGATGGACAGCATCCGCACCCGATACGGCAAGGACGCCATTCAGCTCGGCTCTTTATCCTCTTCCCAGATAAAGGGAGAAGGCAAGCCGGAGTGAACGTACAGAAAGAGAGGATACCATGAAACGAAAGCTGCTTTGCCTGCTTTTGGCCGTTATGCTGCTGCTTTCCGGCTGCTCTGCGGGGGCAGCCCAGAGCGCAGCCTCTGAGGTGGAGGCTGCGTCGGCCAGCGCATCCCTTGCCGCAGAATCGGAAGCGTCCGGCAGCGCTGAACCCGCGCCGGAGGAAAGCACCGACCCTGACGGGTCGGAAAGCGCGTCCGCCGTGCCGCCGGAGCAGGCGGAGGCCGACGCCTCGGAGCCTGCTCCGGAGGAGGCGGCAGATTCCTTCGACCTGATGCCAGAGGCAGAGGCGGAGCCGCTGGTCTTTACTGAGGTGTCCGAAACGGTGTGGGCCACCGCCAACGTGAATATCCGCACCGGCCCCAGCACCGAGACGGACATCGTAGCCGTGCTGTCCGCCGGGGACTCCGTCACCCGAACTGGGTATCAGGAATCCTGGAGCCAGGTAGACTATGAGGGGGCGGTCTGCTACATCAGCAGCGCCTACCTGACCACTGAGGAGCCGGTGCAGCCTACGGAGACGGCGGCCACCGGCCACATCGTGGCCATCGACCCCGGCCACCAGGCCAAAGGCAACAGCGACCTGGAGCCCATCGGCCCCGGCGCAACGGAGAAAAAGGCCAAGGTGTCCACCGGCACAAGCGGCGTCAGCACCGGCGTGGCGGAGTCCACCCTGACGCTGACCGTGTCCCTCCAGCTGCGGGACGCCCTGGAGGCGGAGGGCTACCAGGTGGTGATGACCCGGGAAAGCCAGGACGTAAATATCAGCAATGCGGAGCGGGCGCAAATCGCCACCGACGCCGGGGCGGAAATTTTCATCCGCATCCACGCCAACGGCTCGGAAAAGTCCTCCGCCAACGGCATCGTGACCCTGTCCCCCTCCAGCGCCAACCCCTATGTCAGCAGCCTGTATGAGGACAGCTACCGCCTGTCCAAGTTGCTGGTGAACGAGCTGTGCGCCGCCACCGGGGCGAAGAACCTGGGCGTCCAAACCTCGGACACCATGAGCGGCATCAACTGGAGCACCATGCCCGTCTCCATCGTGGAGCTGGGCTTTATGACGAACCCCACCGAGGACGAACTGTTAAACAACGCCGACTACCAGGCCAAACTGGTGGAGGGCATGGTCAACGCGGTGAACGCCTACTTTGGGGCGTGACTTATCCAAACAGAATGGAGTTATCAATTTGAAGCGACTAGTTACCGTTCTCCTGGCGCTGCTCCTGCTGCTCTCCGCCGCCGGCTGTTCCGCCAGGGAGACAAATGTGGACGCGGAGGGGCTGACCGTGACCTGCACCACCTACCCGGTGTACCTGATGGCTCAGGCCGTCACCGAGGGGACGGAGAGCATCACCCTGACCCTGATGATTCAGCAGGAGATCAGCTGCCTCCACAACTACACCCTGACCATCAACGATATGAAGAAGGTGGAGGGGGCCGACCTGATTGCCATCAGCGGCGCGGGGCTGGAGGAGTTTCTGTCCGACGCCCTGGAAGGGCGGAACACGGTGGACTGCTCCGAGGGAATTTCTCTGCTGTGGAACGAGGAGGAGGGGGAGGACGACCCCCACTACTGGCTCTCCCCCGCCAACGCCGCCCGGATGGCCCGGAACTTGGCGGAGGCTTTCGGGGCCATCGACCCGGATAACAGTGCCCGGTATCAGGCCAATGCGGAAGCGGCGGCGGAGGAACTGGCCGCCTTTCAATCCGAACTGACAGACAGCATCCCGGCGGACTGCCCCAGGGAACTTATCACCTTCCACGACGGGTTTGCCTACTTCGCGGACGCCTTCGACTTCACCATCGCAGCCGCCGTAGAGGAGGAAGAGGGGGCCGAAGCCTCCGCCCGGCGCATCTCCGAACTTGTGGCGTTCATTGACCAGTACAGCCTCCCCGCCGTCTTTGTGGAGGCCAACGGCTCGGACACCACCGCCCAGTGCCTTGCCGCAGAGCGGGGCTGCGCCATCGGCGTGTTGAACATGGGCATGAGCGCCGGGGACGGCGCGGAAACCGGCCTCGCCGCTTACGAAGCCCTGCTGCAAGGAAACCTCACCGCGATTCTGGAGGCGTATCTATGAGAAAACCCAAGCATATTTCTGTCCCCCAGGCGGACGCCTGCTCCGGCAGCTGCTGCCTGCGGGTGGAGAACCTCTCCGTCACCCTGGACGAGGAGCGGATTCTGGAGAACGTCAGCTTTCATATGCACTGCGGGGAGCTGATTGCCCTCATCGGCCCCAACGGGGCGGGGAAAAGCTCCCTGTTCAAGTCCATTCTGGGCCAAATGCCCCACACCGGGAGCATCACCTTCCACACTGCCCAGGGGGCCCACATCAAGCCCCGCATTGGCTACGTCCCCCAAAGCCCCGCCTTTGACAAGGGCGACCCGGTCAGCGTGCTGGATTTGTTCATCTGCGCCAGTTCCAAGTGGCCGGTCTTTCTGCCGGTACCCCATTCCCTGCGGGAGCAGGTGCGGGCCTGCCTGGCCCGGGTGAACGGGGAGGCGCTGATTGATAAGCCGGTGGGCAGCCTCTCCGGCGGCGAATTGCAGCGGGTGCTGCTGGCCATGGCCCTGGAGCCCCTGCCCAACATCCTGATTCTGGACGAGCCCATGAGCGGCGTGGACATGGAGGGGGAGCAGCAGCTTTTCCTCCTGCTGGATGACATCCGCACCCGCTATGACCTGTCCATCCTCCTCTCCACCCACGACTTTGGCACCCTTCACCTGATGGACAAGGTGCTGCTGCTGCAAAAGCAGCTGCTGAAGGCGGGGTCACCCCAGGAGGTCATGGCCTCCCCGGAGTTCCAGGCCCTGTTCAGCGTCAACATTCGGAATGGGGGTGGGGAAGGATGAACCTCTGGTATGGGCTGGTAGACCTGCTGCCCTTTGAGTGGGCAGAGCCGGGCAGTATGTACTTTATGAAGAACGCCCTCCTGGCCATTCTGGTCATCTCCCCCCTGTTCGCCCTGCTGAGTACCATGGTGGTGGAGCATCGGATGGCCTTCTTCTCCGACGCCCTGGGCCACTCCGCCTTCACCGGCATCGCCATCGGCGCACTCTGCGGCTTGGCGGACAGCACCTGGTGCGCGGTGGCGCTGTCCGTGGTCTTTGCCCTGCTGTTCACCCTGGTGCAGCAGAAGAGCAAGATGGCCAGCGACACGGTCATCGGCGTCTTTTCCTCCACCGCCATCGCCCTGGGCATCTTCATCTCCACCCTGGGGGGCGGCAGCTTCACCAAGTTCAACAGCCTGCTGATTGGCGACATTCTCTCCGTCTCGCCGGGGAAAATCGGCCTGCTGGCGGTGATTCTGGTGCTGGTGGCGGTGCTGTGGGTCGTAAAGCTGAACGAGCTGACCCTCTCCGCCGTCCACCCGGAGCTGGCGGAGAGCCGGGGCGTCCGCACCGGATTGCTGGAAGCCCTCTTCAACTGCGCCGTAGCCGTGGTGGTCACCCTCACCATGACCTGGGTGGGGCTGCTGGTCATCAACTCCCTGCTGGTGCTGCCTGGTGCGGCGGCCCGGAACCTGGGGCGCAATATGCGGCAGTACACGCTGCTCTCCCTGCTGGGGGGGCTGGTCTGCGGCATCGGCGGCCTGATGGTCAGCTACTATGTGGGCACCTCCACCGGGGCCAGCATCACGCTGCTGCTGGCGGCGTGGTTCTTCGTGAGCTTCTCCCTGAGACGAGTGAAGCGGTAAGGGAACCTCTGAATATCAGCGCAAAGCGCCTCCTGCTGGGACGGTATCCCGCAGGAGGCGCTGTTGTTTTCAGAGCGCGGACAGCGTGCAATCCAAAGGCTGTGGAACAATCTCGGCGGGATGGATTTCGCCGTTTTCGACAGAAATCACGGTATTTTTCCGGCGGAGAAGACGGCGCACCGTGCAGGAGGGCTTGCAGGGCGGGAGGCGGCGTCCCTGTCTGCCGGACAATGCCTTCGCTCTGCGCCCTGCCCCAAAGCTGTTCATTTCATTCCATTTGACGCCAGAAAAGGCGCAAAATTGCAGGAATCCTGACGGATTTCAAATTTTTGCAACGCATTTATGGCACAAATTTACCGCAAGGCTCCGAATTGCATTAGTTCAGAGGCCCCCCAAAAATGCAGCGGCAGCAAAAAGCAAACACTGTGGAACGGCAAACGTTCTATCATCATTTTTGCCCAAGGTGCAGCAGCACCCTGGGCACAGTCCTATCAGGCAATACAGGTCACAAAATTTATTTCAGGTGGGAACGATGCGCATCACTTTACGCCCATAGCCCCGGAAATCACCATGCGCTGCACCTCGCTGGTGCCCTCATAAATCTCAGTGATTTTTGCGTCCCGCAGGAACCGTTCAAAGGGATACTCGCCGGAGACGCCGTCCATCCCTACAAGGTCGATGCAGCGGCGGGTGACATCCACAGCGGTTTCAGAGGCAAAGAGCTTTCCTATCTACGCACAGGCCGCCGCCTACGGCCACTTTGGCATCTACCTTGGGAGCAGCTGGACAGGGCGGAGGAACCGCAAGCCTGCCAGTAAGGGGACGGGAATCTTTGAATAAATGCGACTGTGACACCTTGCGCATTTATTCAGAGGTTCCCTAGAGTTCCGTCGTTATTGGAGGTGTAGAGTATAGATAAGATTTTAGTACATACCGAAAAAGTCCCGAAAAACAGGGCAAATCCGGTATTCAGTAAAATCTTATCTACTCTTTTATGGAAGGAGGAGCGCCTAATGGGAAAGAAAAGGCAGCAGACCATAACCGCACTGTACGAGAGGCTCAGTCATGACGATGACCTGCAAGGCGAGAGTAATTCAATATCGAATCAAAAACGGGTTTTGGAGGACTACGCAAAACAACAGGGCTTCACTAACATCCGACATTACACGGATGACGGAATCTCCGGCACACGTTTTGACAGGCCGGGCTTTCAGGCGATGATGGAGGACGTTGAGGACGGAAAAGTGGCCGTAATCTGCCTGAAAGACATGAGCCGTTTTGGACGTGATTATCTCCAGGTAGGCACCTACATGGAGGAGATCCGCAAAGCCGGTGTCCGGCTGATCGCCCTCAATGATGGTGTGGATACGCTCAAAGGCGAGGATGAATTCACTCCGTTCCGCAACATCATGAACGAGTGGTACGCACGGGACACCAGCAAGAAGATCAGGTCGGCTTTTCAGGCAAAGAACATGGCTGGCAAACACACCGCCAGCCTCCCATCCTATGGCTACCTGAAATCGCCGGACGATAAAGACCAGTGGGTCATTGACCCAGTAGCGGCACCCATCGTGAAACGGATATTCCAATTGTCGATGGATGGGAAAGGCCCGTATCAGATCGCGCAGATATTGTCTGACGAGAAGGTCGATATACCAGCCTATCATCACCAAAAGCTCGGAATCGGGCTTTACAAATCGAGAGAGATCAAAAACCCGTACCTTTGGAGAAGCACCACAATCGCCCATATCCTCGAAAACCCCGTTTATCTCGGTCATACCTGTAACTTCAAGACCCGTAAGCACTTCAAGGACAAGAGAAGTCACTACGTTGACCAGGACGAATGGACAATTATCGAGAACACCCATGAAGCGATTATCGACCAGGACACTTTCGATAACGTCCAGCGGCTTCGCTCAAATATCCGCCGGTATCCTGACGGATGGGGCGAGACGCACCCCCTCAGCGGGCTGATGTTCTGCGCTGACTGCGGGAGTGTGATGTATATCCATCGTGTCAACAACGGCAAGCGAGTCCCCACCTTTGACTGCTCCAGCTATCACAAAACGCCGGTCGGCAGCCTGTGCCCATCTGCGCATAGGATTTACGCCTCGGTCGTTATGACCCTTGTGAAAGAGACGTTGAAGGAGATCGTGAAGTTCTCAGTAGAGGATGAAGCCGAATTTAAGCGTCTTGTGGAGGAGGCGGTAGCATCACAGCAGGACAGCGCCATCAAAGAGCAGAAATCCCGACTTGCGGCCTGCCTGAAACGGCGGGAGGAACTGGAGGTGCTGATCTGCAAAATCTATGAGGACAACGCCCTCGGTAAACTGCCGGATGCCCGGTATCAACTTCTGGATGCACAATACGCCGGTGAACAGGCTACTCTGGAACAGGAGATACAGGAGTTGCAAGAGGCCGTCGATAAATCAGAGAAGAAGGAATACTCCGCATCAAAGTTTATCGCTCTGGTCAGGAAATATCAGGACTTCGAGGAACTGACCACGCCCATGCTGATCGAGTTCGTGGACAAGATTCTGGTGCATGAACGGGATGTCAAGGGCAGGTTTGATTCTCCGCAGACGATAGAGATTTACTTCAATTTCGTCGGTCAGTTCTCCGCCCCCCACGATGAAGCCGAACCCACCCTGGAGGAGATCGAGCTGGAACAGCGGAGGGAGGCCACTCGGCAGAGACGGCACGAGGAGTATTTGCGGAGCAAGTCTAGCGGCTGGCAGGCGACTTACTACTGGAAAAACAAACGGGCGAAGAAGGCTAAGATGGACGCAGCAAAGGAGAAAATCCGTGCAGAGGACAGAGAGAACGGCATCTATTATCTCCCGAAGCAGCAAGGTAACGCAAAACAAACAGAGGAGGTAGCACTATGAACGAGCTGAAACCGAGAATCCATGATGACAGCAACG
The DNA here is from genome assembly GCA_020860385.1 of Clostridiales bacterium. Taxonomy (GTDB): domain Bacteria; phylum Bacillota; class Clostridia; order Oscillospirales; family Oscillospiraceae; genus Onthomonas. Next base: position 12,962 of record JAJBUK010000073.1, on the reverse strand, counting down.
GGCTGGACTATGTACTTGTCGGGGATTATTACATCCCCGACCTGAAGCTGCCGGAGGAGCGCCGCCCCATTGGAAAATGGGGACGGATGCACCTTCGTCACCTGAAGGAACACCGCCCTATCACCTACACCGAATTGACCCTTTCCGGCGGCATGGGAACCTATCTGGCGGACATCAACGAGCAGACACAGGAACGGCTGGAGCTACTCATAAACCAGATGAAAGCCGCCGAGGGCGTGACCGAGGACTTGAAGCGCCGGGACTGGTGGAGATGGGTGCAGTCAATGGGCAGTATTCAGAACCGGGCGGAGGAAATCGTTCTGTCCGAAATCGTGTATCTGTGAGAGGGGGTGATTATGATGATTATGGAACTGCTCTACAATGGACAAATCTACCCGTCAGAGGTTATCATGTCCCAGGATGAACGCTTCAAGGAGGCGGAGGCGAAAGTGGATGAACTGTTTGAAGCCCTGCTCACCAGGTTAGATGATAAGGATACAGCCCAGGCAAAAACGATACGGGAGACAATGTACGAGAGCCAGAGCTACGCAGAGGAAGAAAACTTCCGCTATGGCCTTACCCTGGGCGTGATGCTGATGCAGGAGATTTACGAAGTATACGGCGCAAGATACTTTAAGCCAAATTGAGCAAGGAGGCGACCCAATGACCCCATTGAAGATACCTTTGAAGGTTATCGCTTTACCGATAGCGCTGATTGTGACCGTGGCGCAGTGGTTCGGTCTTTTTCTGACCAGCTTCGCCGGAGCCATCTTCTACATCTTCTCCGGCCTGTGCTTCGTGCTTGCCGTCCTCAGTTACCTGATGGGCATCAGCACCGGCTCGGAGGCCGTTCAGATGTTGGTGGTGGGGTTTGTGGCCTTCGTCCTTCCCTTCGCCGCCGGGTGGGTCATTGGCATGATCGCCGCACTGAACGAAACTCTGTGGGACTTCATCAAGTCCTGACAGGGGAACAGACTGAAAACCGGCAATCACATTCGTCAATCGGCAAAAACAGCAAATTACCGTTTTTCACGGCCTCAGACGTACAACTCTCCGTCTGAGGCCGTTTCTATTTGAAAATCGCTGAAAACGCCAATTCGTCAATCGGGGGATTTTTCCCGAAAAAGGCCCTCTTGCGAAAACATTCGGAATTAGGAGGCAGTTATGAGTAAGCGCACAAAGAGAGACAGAGACACCGAGATTTATTACAATCAGTCCAGTGATCCCATGCAGATACGCACCAACGACCCGAAGCTGATACGGAAGTTGACCGCCCTGGCTGCCGATTTCCCGGTACTGTGCAAGCTCACAGAGGAAGATGAAATCTGCGGCTCCTATTTTGAGGTGGACAAGCACCGTGTCAGTATCCACGTCACCCGGCCATACTCCAAGGAACGCAGGCAAAGGCAAAGCCAATGGGCGAAGGAGAACGGGCTGCGGGGAGACAGCAGAAAATGTTGAAATTATGCGAATTGGCCGATTGAGAACGGGCTTTTATTGTGTTATCATATAAGGAAACAGGCCAAAGAAAAAAGCGGAAAACGCTTTGCAGATAAGGAGACAGACCCCATGCCGACATTGGACTGGATTGGAAAAAACAAGGTGGTCAATCACCACCTGGAAGTGCCGTACCGGGTGCTGGAACGGCAATATAGCTATGACGCCGATGGGATGCACACCGAGGACAACGGCAGCGAGAACATGATCATTCACGGAGACAACCTGTCTGCGCTGAAATCTCTGTTACCGCAGTATGAGGGGCGCATCAAGTGCATCTATATTGATCCGCCTTATAACACCGGCAACGAGGGCTGGGTATACAACGACAACGTGAACGATCCCCGCATTGTAAAATGGTTGGGTGAGACAGTCGGCAAAGAGGGAGAGGACTTGAGCCGCCACGACAAGTGGCTGTGTATGATGTATCCCCGCCTGAAGCTGCTGCAAAGGCTGCTCAGCGATGACGGCGTGATCTTCATCAGCATTGATGATACGGAATATGCCAATTTGAAATTGATCTGTGATGAGATATTCGGCTCCAACTGCTTTGTCTCCAACATCTCCTGGCAGCGCACTTATTCCACCCGTAACGATTCCAAAGGCATTGTCAATGAGGTGGAACACCTTCTCGTATACAGCAATCAACCAGATTGGCAGCCGAACAGACTGCCCCGCACAGCCGAGATGGATTCTATTTATAAAAGCCCTGATAATGATGTAAAACCATGGGCAAGTGACAATCCATTTGCACCAGGTGCTGCTACGCATCAAGGCATGGTTTATGCGATTCAACATCCGTTTACGGGAAAAATGATGTATCCGACTAACGGAAGATGCTGGACATTTAGTCAAGATCAAATGCTTGAAATTATGTGTGCGTGGTGTAACTATGAACTAAAGGAATTAGATGATGCACATGAACGGGCAGTCGTTTGTGGAGTTCCTGACGATGAAATTCGACAGGGTGTGCAGGCAATAGTACTTTCTGAACCGTTAGAAATATCGGCAGCAAAAGCACAAGAGGTCTATAATCGTGGACAGTGGCCGAAATTCTATTTCACGAAGGGCGGAAAAGGTGGCATTCGTAGGAAAACATATCTGGATAATGTCGGTGGCAAACCGCCAACGAACTACTGGCCATATTCCGAAGTTGGACATACCGATGAAGCTGCTAAAACATTGAGGGCGATTTTTGATGGTCAGGCAACCTTTGATACACCGAAACCCCCTCGCCTGATTGAACGCATTTTGCAAATTGCAGGCGATCAGGAAACGCTCATTCTCGACTCCTTCGCCGGTTCCGGCACCACCGCGCACGCTGTCCTCAACATGAACAAAGCTGATGGCGGACACCGCAAATTCATTCTCATCGAGATGATGGACTACGCTGACAGCATCACCGCCGAGCGTGTGAAGCGGGTCATTCAGGGCTATGGCACCGGCAAGAGCGCCAGAGAAGGCACCGGCGGGGATTTCAGCTACTACGAGCTGGGCAAACCGCTTATGGAAAACGGCAAGCTCAACGAGGATGTGAGCGCAGAGAAAATCCGGGAGTATGTGTATTTCACGGAGACAAAACAGCGCCTCGCTCCTGCCAGCGAGGAGGAGCCCTATCTGCTGGGCGTCCATATTGAAACGGCATACTACTTCTATTATGACCGGGATAACATCACTACGCTGAACCGGGACTTCCTGCACACGGTCAAGACCAGAGCGGACGCCTACGTCATCTATGCCGACCTGTGTATGTTCAGCAGTGCAGAGTTGGAGAAGTATCATATCACGTTCAAGAAAATCCCACGGGACATTTCGAGACTGTAAGGGGGCGGGACAATGGAACTGAAAAATTATCAGAAAAAGGTAATGGAGCATTTGTCCGCCTACATGAACGCCCTGGACAAGACCTCTGGTCTGTATGCTGCCTGGCGCACATACTGGGCGGAACAGGATATAGCCGTCGGAGCGGGCGGTGTACCTCTCTACAATAACGCTATTGACGGCGTTCCCCATGTCTGTGCAAAGGCTCCTACCGGCGCTGGCAAAACATTTATTGCGTGTGCAGCCGTAAAGCGGATATTTGACGCCATGCCCCTGGACAAGCCCCGTGTGGTCGTCTGGCTCGTTCCCTCTGACCCTATCCTGGTGCAGACGATCAGAACGCTGTCGGATGTCAACCACGATTACCGCCAGAGACTGGACAGGGACTTTGCCGGACAGGTGGGCATTTACACGAAGGAAATGCTGCTAAATGGGCAGAACTTTTCGCCGGACTCCGTTCGGGATATGTTGACGATTTGCATTCTGAGCTATGGTTCCCTGCGTATTGACAGCAAAAAGAAGGACGTGCGGAAGGTCTATCAGGAGAACGGGAATCTGCTCAAGTTTGCAGAGTATTTCAAGGACGATGACATTCTGCTGGCCGACACACCGGACACAGCATTGATCCAGGTGCTGCGGCACCTGTCCCCCGTGACCATCGTGGACGAAAGCCACAACGCAGGCTCTGATCTGAGCGTGGAGATGCTGAACAATCTGAATCCGTCCTTTGTGCTGGACTTGACCGCCACGCCGAGAAAGAACAGCAACATCTTCTCCTATGTGGACGCACGGGAATTGAAAAAGGAAAACATGGTGAAGCTGCCGGTTGTGGTCTATAACCGAACCACAAGGGAAAGCGTGATCCAGGACGCTATACAGCTTCGTGGGAATATCGAGCAGCAAGCCATTGCTGAGGAGAAAGCGGGCGGCAGCTATATTCGTCCCATCGTCTTGTTCCAGGCGCAGCCCAACACAGGCAAAGAGAGCGAGACGTTCGATAAGATCAAGGCAACGCTTATCCGCATGGGCATCCCCAAAGAGCAGATCGCCGTGAAAACCTCCAAGGTGGATGACCTGGGTAAGACAGACCTGATGAGCCGGGACTGCCCGATTCGATATATCATCACCGTCAATGCTCTTAAAGAGGGATGGGATTGCCCCTTTGCTTACATTCTGGCCTCTCTTGCGAATAAGACTTCAAAGGTGGACGTGGAACAGATTTTAGGACGTATCCTGCGCCAGCCCTATGCGAAGCAGCACTCCTCTAAGCTATTGAATACTTCCTATGTGCTGACCTGTTCCAGAGACTTCCATACTACGCTGGAGAACATAGTCAAGGGGCTGAACAAGGCGGGATTCAGCCGGAAAGACTACCGTGTCGGAGAGGAAGTAGAAACTTCTGCTGCTCCGGCTCCGGAGACGGGGGCGAGCAGCTCGAAATTCAGCCGCCCCAGGATACGTCGACGGACGACTTTGACGATATTGACCCGGATAAGGTCAGAGCCGCACTTGAATCATCGGCGGCATCCGAAAGTCCGGCGGTCACGAGTATGGAGGAAGAAGCGGAAAAGGCGGCGCAGGCTTATGAAGATGCGATTGCCGATGATGAGGACACCGGATTTATGGGGGGTGAGCTGGGCGATATGCTAAACCAAAACGAGATACAACCTCAGTTCAGAGAGGAAGTCAAAAGCCTCCGTATCCCTCAATTCTTCCTGCAATCCGTTCCGGATTTGTTTGGCGGAGAGTATGAGCTGCTGGAACCGGAAAATCTCTCAGAGGGATTTTCCCTGAGCGGACAAGACGCACAGGTCAGTTTTGAACTGGCTACCGGCGAAATGTACCAAGTGGACATTCAGGACGAGGGAGAAGCTGTTCCGAAATATAAACGTGCCAGTAAGAGGGACAGCGATTTTATCAGAGCGTATCTTGAAGTCATGCCACAGGAAAAACGGGTCAAACAATGTACTGACATTATCTGCGACCAGATCAACAAGAACGACCGCTATGTTGCCTCTGAGATAGGCGATTATGTGCATCGCATTATTCAGAACATGACCGAGGACGAGCTGGCGGCAATGGAGACTGCCATCCCCACCTACGCCAGAAAGATTCAGGAGAAAATTAAATCGCTGGAAAGAGCCTACCGGGAACAGCAATTCTATAAATGGCTGGACAGCGGGAAGATCGTGTGCCGTAAATCCTATACTCTTCCCAGTGTTATCACACCGTCGCAGACGACGGATGCCATCCCTTATTCTCTGTACGAGGCGGAATGGGATCACATGAATACCTTTGAGCACAGGGTACTCGATGTGGTCGTCAGCATGGACAACATCAGATGGTGGCACAGAATCATTGAAAATAAGGGCCTGCATCTGAATGCCTTCATCAATCACTATCCTGATTTTATGGTGATGACGAAATCCGGTAAGCTGGTGCTGATCGAAGCCAAGGGCGATTATCTGGACGGCGATGACAGCAAAACGAAGCTTAAGCTCGGACGCCAGTGGCAGGCCCAGGCGGGCAGGATGTACCGCTACTTCATGGTGTTCGAGGATAAAGACTTGGGCATGGACGGGGCGTATACGCTGGATAAGTTTGTGGAGGTCATGAAGGAACTGTAACCTCTGAAAATCAAATACTTGCTCACGAAAAGCAGGAGACCTTTGTATGAATGGTTTCCTGCTTTTTATTTTGCCCATTTTCACCACACAGGAAGGAGATGTTGCCCTATGGGACACAAAAAGGAACCACAGACCAGGGAGGAGATTCAGGCCGAGATGGAGTACGCCGAAAAACAAATCCGACAGCTACAAAACCAGGAGAAGCTCTACACCAACGCCTACGCTAAGGAGGAGCGCAAGCTGCGAACACGCCGCCTCTGCCGGGAGGCCGGGGTGCTGGAACACTTTGTACCGGAGCTGAAAACTATGTCTGAGCAGGAGGCCGCAGCCTTCATCGAAACCGCCGCCACCAGCCAGGAAGCACAGGAATTTTTGCGAAAGCGAGGGACGAGCCATGACGAAACCAACACCGATTCAAATGCAAGCGAACACTAATATAAAACCAAAGGCGCACTTATACGTCACTGAGAGTGACGGTGCGTTCTTCGGAGACTCCTACCGTTCAGGGGAAGTCTGCCCCTTCTCTTGCGGAGCACTGGCACCTTCGGTGCATCAAGGGAGGATGCTCCTCCCTTGCGCTGGCCAAGCCAGCTATCCCTTCTCACCCCCTCCCCCTCATTTAGAGGAGATATTCCTGATTCTTTCTCTGCTGGGCGGCTTTGCCGTGGAATGGAGGTGGTGACGATAGCGATCTATCATTGCTCTATCCAGATCATCAGCCGTAGCGATGGGCGGAGCGCTGTGGCCGCTGCCGCCTATCGCAGCGGGACGAATCTGGTCAATGAATGGAGTGGACGGCCAGCCAACTATGACCGGAAGAAAGGTATTGCTTATTCCGAGATCATGCTGCCCGACAATGCACCGGCTTCCTTCTCTGACCGGCAAACGCTCTGGAACTCCGTGGAGATGAACGAGAAGCGGGCCGACGCCCAGCTTGCACGGGAAATCGAAGTGTCGTTGCCCCAGGAGCTGCCGCTGGAAGAACACAAGAAAATCATCCACGCCTATTGCCAGCAGTTTGTGGACGCTGGTATGTGCGTGGATTTTTCTATTCATGACAAGCACGACGGCAACCCCCATTGCCACATCATGCTGACCATGCGGGCGCTGGACGAGAACGGCAAGTGGCTCCCCAAGAGCCACCAGGAATTTGAACCAGATGAAAGGGGTGAGCGTATCCGGCTCCCCAACGGACGATGGAAGTCCCGGAAGGTGGACACCGTTGACTGGAACAGCCACGAGAACGCAGAGCGCTGGCGGGCGTCCTGGGCGGAGACAGTCAACTGTTTTCTGGAGGCCAATCATGCGCCGGAGCGCATCGACCACCGGAGCAACGCTGAGCGTGGCCTGGAGGAACTGCCAACGATTCACATGGGCGTCGCCGCCTGTGCGATGGAGAAAAAAGGTATCCCCACCGAGCGAGGGGAAATCAACCGGAGAATCAGAGCAGCAAACCGTATCATCAAGGAAATCAGGAACAGGATCAATGGCTTGAAGGAGTGGCTGTCTGAACTGTCCGGCAGGTTGGAACAGTTTGCGGAGGAAGCACGTTCTCCTCTGCTGGGCGACCTGTTATTGCAGTATATGGAGCAGGAGAGCCAGCGGGTACAGAAATACTCCAAGCGATTCCAATTCCAGCACACCGTAGAGATCGGCAACGACATGATGGAGACGATCCGCAAGCTGAACACCAGGGACATCTACACCCTGGCCGATTTGCAAACCGCCCTTGCCGGTTTGCGGGAAAAGGTGGACGCATCTCAGGGCATTGTGAAAGGCAAAGAGCGCCGTATGCGGGAGCTGCAAAAGCTCATTGAAAATGGCAAGCAGTACCTCAGAACCGAGCCTGTTCGCAAGGAGCGCAACGGCATCCGCTTCAAGAAGAAGCAAGAGGAATTTGAGGAAAGCCACCACGCAGACCTGGCGCTCTGGCAGGCGGCAAACAAATTTCTCCACGCCAAAGAGGTTGACGTGTCCGCCCTGCCGGACAGCATCAAGGCATGGCAGGCAGAGCTTGCAACGCTGACCGCCGAGCATGACATTGAATACGAAAAGTTGAAGCAGTATCGGAAAGAGGTTAAAGATTTGGATACCGTTCGTCGGCAGGCGGAGAAGGCGATGACGCCGGAACAAAGCAATAGTAGAAGTGCAAATCGGGGACGCTGAATTTATTGTGAAGGTGTCGAGCAAGACAGAACTGTGCGGTTCCTTTGCACAGATAAGATAGTGAACCGAAAACAGGTTAATATTCTTATTGACATTGAGGACAACTTGCTTTATAATGGGTGTGACGATTAGGAGGAAATGCAATTTGTTTATATCTTTCTAATTGATCTAAAAAAGGAGGAGCATCAAGACATGGCGTATACGAAATTCGGTGAATATGTCCGTGTGTTGAGGATCAGGTGTCATGAGGTCATGGGCGATATGGCTGCCAAGCTGGAAACTTCTGTGCCATTTTTGTCAGCAGTTGAAAATGGGAGAAAGAATGTTCCTGCGGACTGGGTTGAAAAAATATCGCAGTTGTACCACTTGACACCGTCCGAACGGCAAGAACTGAAGGATGCCATCGAGGAATCCAAGACGCAGTACAAGATCACAGTAGGAAATGCTGGGATAACGCAACGTCGAGCTGCGATGCAGTTTGCACGTTCTTTCGATAACATGGACGATGAGACAGCGCAAAAAATTTTGGAACTGTTGAGCAAACAGGAGGGCAATAAGTAATAGTGGACTACCAAACGAAACCAATAAGCAGGAATGACCTGCGCAGATTGTCACCCTTCCTTCGGAAACTGTTTGGCGTGCCAAGCAGTGGGCCATTTCCGGTGCTTGAAGCATTGGATCATCTAGCTGACGTGTTCCCCGGCAGCAATTATATCGTTGTAGAGGATCGTCACCTTCCACCGAACACGATGGCTCAGTGCAGCCCTAATGACATGGGTGGCATGACCATAGAGATCAAGGAAACCGTTTATAATGGGGCTTACCAAAATGGGAATGGTGCATTCCGTGGATTTATCTGCCACGAGATCTGCCATGTGTTTCTGTTCGCAATTGGATATACGCCGATCATCTCCAGGACTTTTGAGGATAGGGAGCTTCCGGCATATTGCAGCGTCGAGTGGCAGGCAAAGGCGCTCTGCGGTGAGGTTATGATCCCTTATGAAGAAAGCCGGGGAATGAGCCGGAATGAAATTATTCAGGCATACCAGGTTTCCAAGAGCTTTGCGGATGTGCGGCGTAAACAGGAAAGGCGGTGATGCTCTTTGGATGTATGATAAAGAGTGCAAAAAAACGTACTGACCAAGATTGCTGGGAACAATCTGATCAGCACGTTCGGCGGAGGGACTATGCTATAATCCCACTTTGCAATTTGATTGTAGCATACCTTCTCGCCCCGTGCAAGCCTTATTTTAAGGGCTACACGATTTTTGCACGATGTATATCTGTAGGATAGAAATGCTCGTGCCCATATATGGGCGGAAAGGATTAATATGAAAATTATCGATGATGGGTTTTATCCCTGGCTTGTGGAGGCTGCATCTTTCGACAGCTTGCTGCAAATTCCCAGAATAAAAGCCCAATCAAAACGGATCATTCCTGAGAACCTGATCCCTTTTTCAAAGATCTCCTGTTCTCAGACCCATGACGAGTTCATTCACTTTTATGAACACGATGTCGTGTTTCGAAAGGTCTTGCAAGAACCGGAGGAATACGTTCAGAAATTCTATCCGTTCCCCGGTATCATCACACCAGATTGCTCTCTCTACAGAGATATGCCTCTGACTCTCCAGTTGACAAACACATACATGAGCAGAGCTGTTGGTTGTTATTTCCAGGAGCAAGGTATCTATGTGATTCCCAATATCCGATGGGGTGACGAGAGAAGCTACAAGGAGTGCGTGGTCGGTGACATACCCTTCGCATTTATTGGAGTAGAACGGAACAGCGTTGTAGCGATCAGTACATACGGGTGTATCCGTGGTCGGGAGAACAGATACCATTTCAGAGCAGGGCTGAATGCCATGATAGAGTATCTGAAGCCGCAGGACGTACTCGTTCATGGTTCGATGCCGGAAGATGTGTTTTGTGATGCTTTGCCCCTGGCAGAGTTCCATCAGTATGAGAACTGGATTTCTCAGAAGAGAAAGAAGGTGAGCTGATGGGAACCGGAGAATCAGGACGTTATTATACATCTCACGGCAGCGACCGTGTCCATCATGGAGCGTTGATCCATTCTTTTGATGGCCGATATACTCGGAATCCACGAACCGGCAAGATACAGAACATCAAAAGCGGAGGCCATGGGCAAAGTGCTCTTGAGATTATGGATCAAAACGGGATCAGGTATAACATTGTTAAGACCTACTCTAACGGAGTCCGTGTCGGAAACATCCCCTCCAGTAAGGAAAAGATAAAGCGAACCGGGAAAAATATGGCATGGTTCCCTAAATCATGGACAGTTAAGGATATGGTTCGGGCTGGTGAGCATGTAAGCGGTTTGAAATCCAACCGCAGTGTTCCAGATGGTCAAATCATCTGGGGAACATATAAAGGAGTACGGGTTGGCGTTATTAAAACGCATGGGCAGATAGCAACCATTTTCCCAGATGCGAGGTACCAGCCCACAACAAAAAGGAGAAGGTGAATGTTATGAATGATTTTTCCACTTTTCATGCTGTCATCCAGGAACGAATGAAAGAGCCAGGGGCGCAATATTACCCTGATCTCTGGTGGGAAAAGGAACTGAAGGCTCTTTTAGATGACCTTGATGTATCTATCCAGTTTATCAAAGGAGAATGTACAGACGAGGAATTCTACTACTTGAGCGAGATCTTTGATGACATTATGGAGCAAACGAAAAGCGTCGATTTCCTCAAGTGCATCAGAGAGAGGGCTGAGCGAGTAGAGAATGCCCAGTGGAGATGCGAACTTGCGGAAGATATTCGTTTTGCAGCGCTCTATGTAGACGAAAACTAAATCGGCCTTGCCATTTGGCGGGGTCACTGCGAAAGCACCTGATTCTGAAAAGATTCAGGTGCTTTTTCTTTTGGGCAGACGTTGCCGTACATACCGGGAAAGGAGGTTTTAGAGGTATGAATGTATTTGAAGCAGTCAAGCAGTCTGTGACCACCCGGCAGGCTGCGGAGGCTTATGGAATACGGGTGAACCGGAACGGAATGTGTGTCTGCCCGTTTCATGATGACAGAACGCCCAGCATGAAGGTAGACCGCCGCTTTCATTGCTTTGGCTGTCAGGCCGATGGGGATGTCATTGACTTCACGGCGAAGCTGTTTGACATGAACAGCAAGGGCGCCGCTGTCAAGCTGGCCGCTGACTTCGGCATCCCTTACGAGGAACGAACGCACGACCCGCCCCGGTCAAAGCCGAAACCGAAAATATCTGCGGAACTGCAATTCAGGAAAACGGAAAGCTACTGCTATCGTGTCCTCTGCGATTATCTCCGACTGCTTGAGAAGTGGCAGACAGACCTTGCACCAAGGATGCCAGATGAGGAATTGCACCCGCTTTTTGTTGAAGCCCTACAGAGAAAAAGTTATGTGGAGTACCTGCTGGACGATGTGTTCCTGAACGGGAGCGTCAAGGACAAGGCAGCGTTTATCAGGCTCCATGGAAAGGATGTGACCAGGCTTGAAAAACGAATTCGAGAGTTTACCACCAGCCGAACAGGAGGCCGTGATGCAGACGATGAAAGAGATGGAGGCCATGAGAGCCACAGCGCCCCGCTACGACCCCAATGTCGATCTGCACACCGTTACGATGACCGAGCTATATGACACGGTATTTCCGCCCAGGACACCGCTCATTGACGGGCTGCTTTACAGCGGAACCTATCTCTTTGCTGGTTCTCCAAAAATCGGCAAGTCTTTCTTTATGATGCAGCTTGCCTACCATGTGGCGATGGGCCTTCGCCTGTGGGACTATCCTGTCCGGCAAGGCTCCGTCCTCTATCTCGCTCTGGAGGACGATTATCCCAGACTGCAAGGCCGGTTGATGCAGATGTTTGGTGTAGAATCCACTGACAATCTGATACTGACCACGCAGTCTAAGACTTTAGCGGAAGGTCTGACCGAACAGATGGAGCGCTTTATGCAGCGGTATCCAGACACAAGCCTTGTAATCGTGGACACCTTGCAGAAGGTCAGAGAGATTGGGAATGAATCCTACAGCTACGCTATGGATTACAAGAATATCGCCGCATTGAAGGCGTTCACTGATAAACACAATATCTGCCTGCTGGTTGTCCACCACACAAGAAAGATGGAGGCCAGCGATTCCTTCGAGACGATCTCCGGCACGACTGGCCTGCTGGGTGCTGCCGATGGAGCTATCGTTCTGCAAAAGAAAAAGCGCATCGAGGACACCGCCACCATGCAGATCGTTGGCAGAGATCAGGAGGATCAGGAGCTGGAACTGGTATTTGACCGGGAACATTGCGTCTGGCAAATGACCAGAGCTGAGAAGCCCATCTACCGGCATCGAACCGACCCCCTGCTCTTTGATATTGCCGGTTTTATGATGGACAAGGACGAGTGGACAGGCACCGCCACCGAGCTTTTGGAACTGCTCTCCTATCCTGACCTCCTGCCGCACCACCTGACACGGAGATTGAACGATGGAGTATCCATTCTCTATAACAAGTTCGGTATCAGCTATGTTCAGAACAAGCGGAAACGGGATAAGCGGTCCTTTGCGCTACGAAACCTGAACGCAGAAGATAGCCAGCCAACGGAAACGACAGCTGAGAACGACAGCACTTCGATATGACGCTACGTCTGCGATGCAAGGGGGTGTATATAAAGCGTCACAGCGTCACTTGCGTCACACATCGTACACGCCGAGTCTGTATTGACAGACCGGCCATTTTAATTTTACGGAGGTTTTGCTTATGGATAATACCAACGCCACGACTCAGGAAGTCCCCTATATCAAGCGTACCATCGACGGACGCACCTACACAGTCAAGATACACTTCAACACCGAGACCAAAGA
>JAJBUK010000083.1 GCA_020860385.1 Clostridiales bacterium | reverse complement strand
TTACCACCGGCAATATCTTAGAGCCGTCCATGGGTGTGGGCAACTTTTTCGGACTCCTGCCTGACAGCATGGCGGGCAGTAAGCTCTACGGTGTGGAGCTTGATTCCATCACCGGGCGCATCGCGCAGAAGCTCTATCCCAATGCCGATATTAAAGTCGCCGGTTTTGAGAGTACCGACCGGCGCGATTTTTATGACCTGGCTGTGGGCAATGTCCCGTTTGGCGATTATAAAGTCAACGACAAGCCTTACAATAAGCTGGGTTTCTCCATTCACAATTACTTTTTCGCCAAAGCCTTGGATCAGGTGCGTCCCGGCGGCGTGGTGGCCTTTGTCACCAGCCGGTACACGATGGACGCGAAATCTCCGGAGGTACGCAAGTATCTGGCACAGCGGGCAGAGCTGCTGGGGGCTATCCGGCTCCCGAACAACGCCTTTCGTGCCAATGCCGGTACAGATGTGGTGTCGGATATTATCTTCCTGCAAAAGCGGGAGCATCCCATTGACATTGAACCGGAGTGGGTACACCTGGGGCAAACGCCGGACGGCCTGACCTTAAACAGCTATTTCATCGACCACCCGGAGATGGTGCTGGGCGAGCTGACCACGGAAAGCACCCAATACGGACGGGAAGAATGTACCGTTATCCCCATCCCCGGCGCTGACCTGTCGGAACAGCTGCATGAAGCTGTGACACACATCCAGGGCAGCTACCAGGCAATCGAGCTGGAAGCGGAGGAAGTGGACGTTGCAGACGGCCCGAAGCCCATCCCAGCCGACCCCAATGTGAAGAACTTCTCTTATACCATTGTGGACGGCGAGGTGTACTTCCGTGAAAACTCCGTTATGAAGCCCGTCGAGCTGAATGACACCGCCAAAGGCCGGGTGAAAGGTCTGGTGGAGCTTCGCCAGATTGTAAACGACCTGATCGCATATCAGCTGGAGGATTATCCGGAGGCTGATATTGCAGCAAAACAGCAGGAACTGAATGCTGCTTATGACAGCTTCACCGAAAGGTACGGGCTTATCAACTCCCGCGGCAACTCCCTGGCGTTTAGCGAGGATTCGTCCTACTATCTGCTCTGTTCTCTGGAGAATATCGACGAGGACGGGCAGCTCATTGGCAAGGCGGATATGTTCACGAAGCGCACCATTCGTCCGGAACGGAAAGTGACCAGTGTGGACACGCCCAGCGAAGCGCTGGCGATCTCCATCGGAGAAAAAGGCGCGGTGGATTTGCCCTTTATGGCAGAGCTGCTCGGCACTCCCGGTGAGTACGATGCCATTGTAAGCAGCCTTCATGGTGTGATCTTCAAAGACCCCATGGGGCCGGATGCATCGGAAGAAGGCTGGCAGACTGCGGATGAATATCTTTCCGGCAATGTACGGGATAAGCTCCGCATTGCAACCATGGCCGCAGACCGCGATCCGGCGTTTGCGGTCAACGTGGAGGCGCTGACCAAAGCGCAGCCCAAAGATTTGGATGCTTCGGAGATTGACGTGCGCCTGGGTGCGACATGGATTGACCCAAAGTATTTCCAGCAGTTCATGCACGAAACCTTCCAGACACCCTTCTATATGCGCCGCACGATTGAGGTAAAATACTCCACCCACACGGCGGAATGGCGCATCACCGGCAAGACCCAGCCACGCTATGACGATGTGGCGGCAAATATGACCTTCGGCACAAGCCGAGCCAATGCCTACCGGATACTGGAGGACACCTTAAATCTGAAGGATGTCCGTATCTATGACACCGTAGAGGATGCAGACGGCAAGCAAAAGCGTGTGTTGAATAAGAAGGAAACCACCCTCGCCCAACAGAAACAGCAGGCAATCAAGGACGCTTTTCAGGATTGGGTCTGGAAAGACCCGAAACGCCGGGAGGCGCTCTGCCAGAAGTACAACGAGCTGTTTAACAGCACCCGTCCCCGTGAGTTCGACGGTTCCCACATTCATTTCGTGGGGATGAACCCTGAGATCATGTTACGGGAACACCAGAGAAATGCCATTGCACACGTTCTTTACGGCGGTAACACCCTTTTGGCACATGAAGTGGGGGCAGGCAAGACGTTCGAGATGGCTGCGGCGGCCATGGAGAGCAAGCGCCTGGGCTTGTGTCAGAAGTCCATGTTCGTGGTTCCCAACCACCTGACGCTACAATGGGCGAATGAGTTCTTGCGGCTCTATCCCAGCGCAAAGCTGCTGGTGACGACCAAAAAGGACTTTGAAACCTCCCGCCGTAAGAAATTCTGCGCCAGAATCGCTACCGGCGACTATGATGCGGTCATCATCGGCCACAGCCAGTTCGAGAAAATCCCCATCTCCGCGGAACGCCAGGAACGACAGCTGCGGGAGCAGATTGAGGACATCGAGGACGCGATTGCAGAATTGAAGTACAGCCGCGGGGAAAACTTCACCATCAAGCAGATGGAGAAGACCCGGAAATCCTTGCAGGCCAGGCTGAACAAACTGACCTCCACAGAGCGGAAGGACGATGTGATTACCTTTGAACAACTGGGCGTTGACCGGCTCTTTGTGGACGAGTCACAAGCCTACAAAAACCTTTTCCTGTACACCAAAATGCGAAACGTGGCCGGGCTTTCCACCTCGGAGGCACAGCGCAGTTCGGATATGTTTATGAAGTGCCGGTATATGGACGAGATCACCGGCGGGCGCGGTGTTGTCTTTGCCAGCGGTACACCGGTCAGCAACTCCATCGTTGCCGCCGTTCAGGTTCTTCCGGGCGGCGATAGTGTGCTGGCCATCGAACACATAGTAGTTGCCGCCCCGGTAGCTGACCTTCGGTTCATTGGCAAGATGTTCGTCGAACTTGTTGGTGATCGCCATGGCGTGTTCGGGCTGGAACGGGCGCTGGTAGGAGCTGCTGGGTACGATCAGCTCCCGGCTGCTCAGTGTCATTTCCTGATAGGTCAATGTAGTTTCATTCATAAGGGAGAGCCTCCTGTCTCTATCGTCAGAATGTAGTTTTTGGGCTTCTGCATAATCTCAATGAGCTGCGCGCGGTAGTGTGGGTCATCGAGCAGTTTCTGAATTTTGACCTGGATGCAGAAGAAATGCAGGCGATTAAAGAGCTTGAGGTTGGGCGGAGCTTATTTGGCTGGTGGTAAAACGAGAAAGGTGGTAAAACTTATGGCAAAAAAGGTTTTGGTTCTCAATGGCGCGGCCAGAAAGAATGGCAGCACCGCGAAACTGGTTCGCAGCTTCACTGAGGGTGCCCGCAGCGCCGGTCATTCCGTGGAGGAGTTTTATCTTGACGGCATGAACATTCATAGCTGCAAAGGCTGCCTGCACGCAGGACGGGACGCACACAGCCCATGCTCTCAGAAAGACGACATGGATCAGATTTATTCTGCTTTCGCAGACTGCGATGTCGTTGTGTTCGCCTCCCCGCTTTATTTCTGGACAATTACCGGGACGCTGAAAACAGCGGCAGACCGTTTGTATGCGGAGCTGGAATGTCTGGGCTACGGTAAATTTCCAAGGGAAAGCGTGCTGCTCATGACGGCGGACGGAGCTGATTATTCTCAGGCTGTCACATGGTATCGTACATACGAACGCAATTTGGGTTGGAAAAATCGTGGCGAGGTTTTAGGCAAAGGCAAAACGGAAGCAGCCCGGCGGTTGGGTGCTTCCCTGTAAGTAAAGTTCACAAATCTAATGCAGAAAGGAAAATAATTATGGCAAAGACAATTTTTGTGGTTGGCGCAGGTAAGGGTTTAGGCAACGCAGTTGCCCGCAAGTTTGGGGCAGATGGCTTCCGGGTGGTGCTGATGAGCCGCAGTGCGGAACATTTGGCAGACTACCAGCGGGAAATGCAGAGCGAGGGGTTGGAAGTCGCGACACAGGTTGCAGATACTGCCGATCAGACCTCTCTTGCCGCAGCCGTGCAACAGGCCGTACAGACTTATGGTGTGCCGGATGTGCTATTCTACAATGTGGGTATCACCGCAGCGGACGCGGATGTGTCCGGCGGCATTAACACAAAGGTTCTGGAACAGCGTTATCAGGTGGACGTGCTGGGTGCTTACACTTGCATTCAGCAGGTATCGGGAGAAGAATTCAGCAAAAAACAGGGCACCATCCTGATTACCGGCGGCGGGCTGTCCATGTATCCCAGCGTAGCGTATCTTCCCCTTTCCATGGATAAAGCCGCTCTGCGGGCTATGGTGTTGGCGCTGCACCCGGTGTGTAAAGAACAGAATGTATTTATTGGTACTGTCCAGGTCTGCGACACCATCGGTGGCTCTGAAAAGTATATGCCGGAGAAAATTGCCGAACAGTTCTGGAAACTGTATCAGAATCGCACCGACGTTGAAATCGTTTACTAAGCTGAATGATACGGGCAGCAGTCTCCTGGTTTGGATGGCTGCTGCACTTTTTTGAAACGGAGGTATGTCTATGACAAATGAATCCTTGCTCACAGGTAGACCATGGAAGGGAATTCTTTCTTTCATGTTCCCAGTATTCATGGGGTTACTGCTTCAGCAATTCTATAATACGGCGGACACCATCATTGTCGGTAATTTTGCCGGTGAAACTGCGCTGGCGGCTGTTGGAGCCTGCGGCGTTTTGACCATGGCCTTCCTCGCTTTGGCAAATGGCTTCTCTGCCGGTGCCTGTGTCCTGATTTCACAATTGTTTGGTGCAGGCGAGGACAAGAAAATGCGCCGCCAGGCATCCTCCTCTTTACTTCTTATGACAGGTATGGGGCTGGCAGCAACGGTGGTGGGTGTTTTAATCAGTCGTTTTGCACTTCGCTATCTCCTTGCCACACCGGAAAGCCTGATGGACATGGCAGACACCTACTTCAAAATATATTCACTTGGACTGGTGTTTCAGTTCGGCTATAACATCATCGCGGGCATTTTGCGCGGAATCGGAGACAGCAAGGCGACGCTCTATTTTCTGCTGATTGCCAGTGTCATCAACATCGCACTGGACATCGTGTTTGTCTGCAACTTTCGCATGGGGGTAACAGGGGTTGCCATCGCGACAGACATCGCTCAGATTGCTTCCTGCGTGGCCGCTTTTGTTTACATGATGAAAAAATATCCCCTGTTCCGATGGAAACCCCAGGAGTTTACTTTTGAGTGGACGCTGGCCAGACTGACGTTACAGCGCGGTTATCCAATGGCACTGCAGCAGTTGATTGTATCGCTTGGATTTGTTTTTATCCAGAGAGCGGTTAACAGCTATGGGGAAGCAATGACAGCATCCTTCTCCGTTGCGCAGAAAATCGAAACATACATGACCCTTCCCTCCAACGCTTTAATGACGACCCAGGCCACCTATACGGCGCAGAATATCGGTGCCGGAAAACCGGAGCGGGTGATAACCGGTGCAAAGCATACGGTTATACTCTCTGAACTCATTTCCATCTGCATTTTGTCCGTCGTATTTGTTTTTGCTGCCCCCATTGTAAACGCGTTTGGGTTGGGTGCGGAAGCTGCCGGTTACTGCACCGCACATATCCGTTGCGTGGCGATTTGCCTGATTCCCTTTGCATCCTATTACCCGATATTGGGGCTGTTTCAGGGAGCGAATAACTCGTTGTACTCCACCTTTGTCGCCACCAGTGCACTGACTGTCCGGGTTATTTCCACCTATGTTTTACAGGAAATTCCCGCTATCAGTTATCACATGGTCTGGTGGAATGCACTTTTCGGATGGGGACTTGGCTGTATTCTTACGTGGGTACATTTTTTCAGAGGAAAATGGGAAAGAAGTGTCGGCTGATCGTATATCCAACCGAGCGAGTCAACAGCCAAAACAAATGAGATGTGCCTTTATCAATGCATTTTCTCTAGGACTTGATGATATTTGTAATCTTGTATTGAAAATGCCTTCATTGGACGAGTAAACCGAAATCGTCCGCAATCTGGACACCTTCTTTGAACAGAAATCCCAGGCCGAAGCCAAGGCGGAAGCCGCTTTGGAGGACATCGACACCATGAAAAAATCCATCCTGGCAAAGGCGTTCTGGGGCGAACTGGGGACGAACGACCCGGGGGAGGAAAGTGCGCTGGAGCCGCTAAAACAGAGCCTGGATACAGATAGATAAGTAACCAGCTAACGAAACAGGAAGCAGCGGGCATTGTCTGATGCCCGCTGCTGTATTGCCTTTAATCTTCTAAGCCGTGGATTCCAGCCATATCCCTGGCATACTGCTTCAGTTCGCCAGAGAATACCAGGTTGGCGTAGGTCATCGGTTCATTGTAGATCAGCCAATCGATTTCCGTCTGCATGGGGACAGTGGGACAAATCTCATCGTCTACCCCTGGGGTGTAGATGCTGATTTGGCTACCATCTGTATACTTGATCTCCACGCTGGCGGTGTCGATATTGAATCGGCAGGAAAGTAATTTCTTCATTTTCAGAGCTCCTTTGCAATAAAAATCGCTCGCAGATTTTTCGACATGTGCGTGAAAATAATAATCACAACTGGTTTTGAGGTGAACCAGACGGACAATTTCGTGCGCATTATTGGAGGGAATAATGCCCGTTAAGGCCACAAATTGTTGCCTGAGGCCATTGTGAACGGATAGTTCGCATAAAATCGTTGGCTACAAAACGGCTACAAAATTCGTAAAGACGCTGTGGAAAGCTTGGAAGACGTGGATTATTTGGACAGAAAACGAATTAAAAGTGCATTTTATCACCCTAAATCAAAGCCTGAAACTAGACATTCAATCAAAGCTGGTGCAGGCAAATTCACCTGGCTTTGAGCGGTGGGCGAAGTCTTACAACCTGAAAGAAATCGCACAGACTGTTCTCTGGATGAAGGAACATGATATTAGCGACGTGGAAAAGCTCGCCGGGGAATGTGATGCCGCAACTGAGCGCTATCACCAGCTTTCCGACAAGACGAAAGCCAATGAAGCAAGGATGAAAGAAATTGCCGAGCTGCAACGACAGATTGGCACCTATGGCAAGACACGTGAGGTCTATCTGCAATACAAGAAGCTCCCGAAGAAAAAACAGGCGGCGTTTTACGAGGCTCATCGGAGTGACATCATGCTGCATGAGGCGGCAAAGCGCTTTTTTGATTCTCTGGGGCTGGAGAAGCTGCCCTCCATCAAGGCGTTGAAGCAGGAGTATGCTACACTGAGTGCAGAAAATAAGAAGCTCTATCCCGACCAGAAGGCAGCTCGAAGGGAGATGATCGACCTACTCACAGCGAAAAGCAACGTGGAGCGATTCCTGGAAATCAAGATCAAACAGCCTGACAAGAAGGAGCGGCAACAGGAGGAAGGCCGGTGATGATCGGCATGACCCATTCCGGGGCCTACGGCGTTTGTCGTAGACCCCGGATTTTTTGCGTTCAGCGTTCAGCAGAGCCTGGAAAATTGAACGCACATCGGGGGTAGAGCGTGTAAAATTCACGCTTGTCTCCCAGCAGCAGACGCCGAAGGCGGCTTATGACGATTCTCCGGAAAAGCGGGAAAACGCTTTTCCGGAGAATCTAATGAGACAGGATTTTGAGGATATCATCCTCAAAATCAGGCTCGGAACGAGCCGTATTTTCAACAAAGAGCATCGCTATTTGTTGAAAATAGTATCAAACCCCGACCCAAACGGGCCGGGGTTCGCAGGGGCTTGGGGGCAGCAGGCCACCAACAAGCGGCGGAGGTA
>JAJBUK010000141.1 GCA_020860385.1 Clostridiales bacterium | reverse complement strand
TTAGGGAGGGGCTTCGGGGCCTCGCCCCTCCCTAAGGACCCTCCCCCTATCCCACTGGCGGCTTCGCCTTGTCCCTCAATCAGGTGGTCTATCCCGTTAGAGACGATGTAACTTCTCACTTCTGAGACTGCCGCCCATGGCGGCTGGCAGGGATTGCCGCCTCGTCCCTGCCTGCGGCGGGACGGGCGTCAATTTTATTATCCTTCGGTCGCTGAAATCTGACTGTACGGTTGCGTTATGCCCCTCAACCCAGAATCGATTGCTTTTTAAGTTGATGACATTGCCTTTCAGGGTAGGGAGCAAAGCGGAAATGCCGCTTGACGGCGGAGGGGTTTTCAGCCGCCCCTACAGAAACGTGAAGATTTAGACTTCACGTTCTACCAGGGGGCTAGTACGCCCTGATTGGAAGTTCATCATCCCGTTATCATCCAAAGCGTCACGCAGCGCGTGGCGCTTTTTTTCCGAAAAAAACAGGCCCCAAAGGGGCCTGACGCCTGGTTGACATGGCCCGGCGGCTGGGTTCCCCCGGCACGCCGTCCTGCGATTGGCTGAGCTGCAAGAACAGGATACCCTTTTTCCGCCCGCCTGTCAACCGGTGCTTTTGGACGAAAGGAGCCAAAAAATGCTGATTTATCATGCAAATGTCGAACCTGTCGAAGGAATTTCCTATCCGGACGGCTACGTCCGGGTGGAGGGAGGCAAAATCGCCGCCCTGGGGGACATGGCGGACTGCCCCGCCCCCGGCCCCGGGGACGTGGACGCAGGCGGGGCGCTGCTGCTCCCCGGCTTCGTGGACGCTCACTGCCACCTGGGGCTGAACCCGGACGGCCTGACCTACGAGCAGGGGGACTGCAACGAGGAGAGCGACCCCGTCACCCCGGAGCTGCGGGCCATCGACGGGCTGTACCCCATGGACCGTTGCTTCCAGGAGGCCAGGGAGGGAGGCGTCACCACCGTCCTCACCGGCCCAGGCAGCGCCAACGCCATCGGCGGGCAGTTTGCCGCGGTGAAAACCGCCGGGCGGTGGATCGACCAGATGGTGGTGAAGGCTCCCGCCGCCATGAAGTTCGCCCTGGGGGAGAACCCCAAGGGGGTGTACGGCCAACAGAAGGACGGCCCCATGACCCGCATGGCCACCGCCGCCCGCATCCGGGAGGCCCTGGCCCAGGCGGAGGAGTACCGCCGGAAGCAGGCCGCCGCCCGGCAGGACGAGGACAAGGACCCGCCGGACTTTGACGCCAAGCTGGAGGCCCTGGTGCCAGTGCTGGAGCGGCGGGTACCCGCCCACTTCCACGTCCACCGGGCGGACGACATCGCCACGGCGGTGCGCATCGCTAGGGAGTTCCGGCTGGACTATGTGCTGATTCACGCCACGGAGGGCCATCTGGTGGCCGACCTGCTGGCGGTGGAGGGGGCCCGGGTGGTCGCCGGCCCCATCATCAGCGACCGGGGGAAGCCGGAGCTGCTCCACCAGACCCTGGAGAACGCGGCGGTGCTGGCTCAGGCCGGGGTGCAGGTGGCCATCTGCACCGACCACCCGGAGAACCCCGTCCAGTACTTGCCCCTGGGGGCGGCGCTGTGCGCCCAGCACGGCCTGGGGCAGGAGCGGGCCCTCCGGGCCATCACCCTGGACGCGGCGGACATCGCCGGCATCGGGAATCGGGTGGGCTCCATCGCCGTGGGCAAGGACGCCGACCTGGTGCTGTGGAGCGGGCATCCCTTCACCCTGGGGAGCAAGCCCCTCCGGGTCTGGGTGGACGGAGAGGAAAGAACGTAGCGGTTTTCACTGCCCTCTTGCCTCCCCTGAAGAAGGCGGAGGGGTTTCCAACGGGGTTCTCCTTAGATAAGGAGAACCAGCCCCGCCGGGAGGGCAAAACCTTTTTCCTTTATCATTCCTTATCTAAGGAAAACAGGCCCAGAAGTCAGGGAACCACCTGTTTCCTTCCCCATCCTTATCGAAGGAAGAAAGTGGGCGGGCGCACACTGTGCGCCCCTACTGGAACAGGGAAGCCGCTGATAATAACCGAAACGATAGATGGAAAGGCGGCCAAGGGCCGCCCCTCCGTTCCGTGGGGAGCGCTGTTTGCCCCCCCGCCGGGAACCCCGGCAGACGCTTCCTGCTCCCCTTGCGCCGCCGGACGGCATAACCAAAACCCGCCGCCGCACAAATGTGCGGCGGCGGGTTTGCATTGCAGCCTGGGTCTTAAATCGCTTTCACATACCGGCGCTCGTACTTGTACACCACACGGATGCCGATGACGGACAGCGCCGCCCCAACAAACAGCCAGGCCACCAGCCAGGCCAGCTCCGGCGTTTTGCCGTACAGCATGGCGTTGCGCATGGAGGTGATGGCGAAGCAGGTGGGGTTCAGGTGAATCAGCGCGTTGCGCAGCGTCGCATTCATGTTGGAGGTCTCCACATTGTAGAAGATGCCGGAGAGGTAGAACAGCAGCCGCAGAATTACGTTGACGATGTTGGCCAAATCCTCCAGGAACACGCCGAAGTGGAGCAGCAGCATACTCAGCCCGAAGGTCAGCAGGAACAGCATCACCAGATAGGGCAGCAGCCAGAACACCGTGGGATAGTAGGGCACCTGATAAATCAGCATGGCCGCAAACACCAGCCCCAGGGAGATCAGCAGCTTGAACCCCTGCACCAGCATGGTGGACACCACCAGTGCGAACTTTGGCACATACACCTTGGAGACCACGCCCCGGTACTGCTTGATGAGCTTGACGCTGGAATTGATGCTCTTCTGGAAAAACGTCCAGAGGCTGTAGCCGATGAAGATGAAGGCGCACAGGTATTGCTGGGACCGGCCGAAAATCATCGCGTACACAAAGGTGTACACCAGCATGAACAGCAGCGGGTCTAAAATCCACCACAGCCAGTTCAGGAAGGAACCGGCCACCTCGTTTTTTAGCTGGGCCTCGGCGGAATAAAGCATATAGCGGTAGTATTTTTTTAAATCCCTGACAAAACGCTCCATAAGCAGTTACCTCATTCAGAACATGGGATGGACAGGCCCTATTATAGCAGGTTTTTCCGGAAATAGCAACCGACAGTTTCAGCGCCGCACGGAAATCAAGTTTCCGGTCAAATGTACCAAAGAGCCCCCTCAGTCTGGCCAAAAGCCAGCCAGCTCCCCTTTCAGGGTAGGGAGCGAAGCGAAAATGCCGCTTGACGGCGGAGCCAGAGACCGTAGGATTACAACAACTTTTTCCTCCACTGAAAGGGGAGGGGAACCGGCGTTAGCCGGTGGAGGGGTTCCTATGCGAAACGGATTTCAAAATTGATTTCCCGTTTCAGCGCCGCTCCAAATCCCGCTTCATGGCGTCGGTGAGCCGCTCCAGGTCGTCCATGGTGGAGACGCGGCTGATGCGCTCCTTCCACCGGGCGGCCCCCCGCACCCCCCGCAGGTACCAGGCGTAGTGCTTCCGGGCCTCCAGGCAGGCGATCTTCTCCCCCTTCTGCTCCCTGGCCAGGGCGAACTGGCCCATGGCGGTGTCGCACCGCTCCTCCACCGTGGGTTCCGGGGGAATGGGCTCTCCCCGAAGGGCGGCCAGCCCCCGCTGAAACAGCCAGGGGTTGCCGAAGGCCCCCCGGCCCACCATGGCCATCTGGCAGCCGGTGTAGCGGAGGATGTGGGGGGCGTCCTCCGGCTCAAAAATGTCGCCGTTGGCGATGACCGGGATGGACACCCCCTGCCGCACCGCCCGGATGATGTCCCAGTCCGCCTTGCCGGAGTACATCTGGGTCTTTGTCCGGCCGTGAATGGTGACGGCGGCGGCCCCCGCCGCCTCCAGGCACTGGGCGAACTCCACCGCGTTGACGCTGCCCTTGTCCCAGCCCTTCCGGGTCTTCACCGTCACCGGCACGTCCACCGCCCGGCGCACCGCCTCCACAATGGCGGCGGCCTTGTCCGGGTCCTTCATCAGGGCGGAGCCGTCCCCGTTGCCCGCCACCTTGGGCACCGGGCAGCCCATGTTGATGTCGATGATGTCAGGATGGGCCAGGCGCATCACTTTTTCCGCGGCCTGGGCCATGCAGTCCGGCTCGCTGCCGAAGAGCTGGACGGCCACGGGATGCTCCCCCTCCCCCAGCTCCAGCAGGCGAAGGGTCTTGCCGTCCTGGAAGCACAGCGCCTTGGCGGACACCATTTCCGTCACCGTATAGCCCGCCCCGAACCGGCGGCACACCGTCCGAAAGGCCAGGTCAGTCACCCCGGCCATGGGGGCCAGCGCCAGGGGCGCGTCGATGGTCACATTGCCGATTTGCATTTCGTTCCTCGTTTCTTTTCTTCTTTGATGGTGGTGGGGGCGAAGGGGCTGCGCCGCCTGCCGCCCCTGGAAGGGGAGGGGGCAGGTTATAATACGAAGTGCAACACCCTAAATCTCTGAAATAGAGAAAGACAATATGCAAGCTTTGGTGTAAAATGTAATTACCACACAAACAGACTACACGGAGGCGAGCATATTGTCCTACACACATTTTACACTAGAAGAACGAAAATATCTACAACAACTTTTGTCCGATGGCCTCAGTATGAGGAAAATTGCCGCTATTTTGGAAAGAAGCCCTTCCTCTATCAGCCGTGAAATCAAGCGTAACCGTACCAAAGGCAAGCCAAAAAAAGAATCAAACAACAAGTACCAATATAACCACTGGCGGGCACAGACGCTTTCCATTATTCGTCGCAAAAACTTATGTCGGAGAGCGTTACAGCCCGAAAGCGAAGCGTGGGAGTATATTGTGTCCGGGCTGCAAAATTTTTGGTCTCCGGAAGAGATTTGCAAACGCTGGCACCTTTTGTTTCCTGAACGTAAGACGCTTTGTGTATCTACAATTTATCGGTATATAAAATTGAACTATTTTCACAAGATTTCAGAAAAAACGCACCTTCGTCGTCGTGGAAAGCGAAAGGTACCGCGCAATTCCAACTTCAATACCATCCAACCTGACCGAACAATTCCGCAGTGGCCGGAAGAGATTGTCACCAGAAGTCGTGTAGGTGATTGGGAAGGGGATACAATTTACGGTGGAATTGGAAAAGGGCTGGTCGTCTCAATGGTAGATAGGAAGAGCCGCTTTCTTCGCCTTGCACTGCTGGATAGCAGAAACGCTACAGAAACCAGAATTGCCATCGAAAGCAGCTTGTCCGACTTGCCAGTGAAGAGTATCAGCTTGGATAACGGCGCGGAATTTTCGGAATTTCACCAGCTGGAACAGAACTTGAATACACTTGTTTATTTTGCGGAGCCACATAAACCGTGGCAGCGCGGCACAAATGAGAACACCAATGATCTTGTACGATTTTTCTTTCCCAAGGGATTTGATTTCAGGACAATTACTGCGGAAGAACTTCAAAAGGTTGAAGATTTGATTAACAACCATCCGAGAAAATGCCTCGGATGGAGAACCCCTGTTGAGGTGTTCTTCCCAGAGAAAGTGTTGCATTTGATTGACAATCCGCCGTAAGAGACTAGTGGAACCCGCTGCGCCAGCGGCCCAAGGCGGCCAAGGGCCACCGCTGTTATCCGTCGGAACGGCAGCATTCCCCGCCGCCGGGCATCTTCTCCAGGCACCCCAGCACCAGGGCGGAGAACCGCTCCCGACCTGCCGCCGCAGCGGTCAGCACCTCCTCCTCGCTGAGGGGTGCGTCCAAAATCCCCGCCGCCATGTTGGTCAGCAGGGAGATGCCCAGCACCTGCATTCCGGCGTGGCTGGCCACCACAGCCTCCGGCACGGTGGACATCCCCACCGCGTCCGCCCCCAGCAGCCGGGCGGCCCGGATCTCCGCCGGGGTCTCGTACTGGGGGCCGGGCATAAAGAGGTACACCCCATGCTCCACCGGGATGTCCTGCTCCGCCGCCACCTGCCCTGCCAGGGCCCGGAGGGCGGGGGTGTAGACTTGGCCGCTGTCCGGGAACCGGGGGCCAAACTGGGGCAGGTTCTCCCCCCGGAGGGGCGAATCCAGGGCCAGCTTGATGTGGTCGTCCATCACCATCAGCGTTCCGGCGCTCCAGTTCAGGTTGACGCAGCCCGCCGCGTTGGTGACAATTAAAGTCTCCGCCCCCAGCAGCCGCAGCACCCGGACAGGGTAGGTGACCTGGGGGAAGCTGTAGCCCTCATAGTAGTGGAACCGGCCCTGCATGACTGCCACCCGCCTGCCCCGCAGCCGTCCAAAGACGAATCGGCCCGCGTGGCCGGGGGCGGTGGAGCGGGCGAAGTGGGGGATGTCCCCATAGGGCACCGCCAGCGGCTCCTCCACCTGGTCGGCCAGGTACCCCAGGCCGGAGCCCAGAATCAGCAGCACCTCCGGGCGGAAGCCCCCCAGCCGGGCGGAAAGGTAGTCCGCGCTCTCCTGATACTGCGCAAAGGAAAATTCTGCCATTTCAGTTCCCTCCTCAGGACATGGATTTGAACCGGGTGTCCCGAATCACCTTCAGGGCGTCCACCAGGGTGTCCACATCCGCCTCCCTGGTCTGGCCGGAGAAGGACACCCGGAAGGCCCCCTCCCGCTGCTCTTTCTCCAGGCCCAGGGCGGCGTAGACATGGCTGGGCTTCCCCCGGTGACAGGCGGAGCCTGCGCTGACGCAGATGCCCTTGTCCCCCAGCTCCTGCACCAGGGGCTCGCTCTTATACCCCGCCATGGTCAGGGCCAGGATGTGGGGGGCCTCCCCCACCACGATGGGGGTCACCTCCGGCAGCTCCGCCGCCAGACGGGCCAGAAGGTGGGCCTTGACCGCCTTCATTTGTGCAGTATCCTGTGCAAATGTGCATTTTTGCTGGCCGACGGCGGCGGCAAAGGCGGCGATTTGGGCGGTGGCCTCGGTGCCGGAGCGGAGGCCGCCCTCCTGCCCGCCGCCGTAAATCAGGGGACGGAGGCGCAGCCCTTCCCGGATGTACAGCGCGCCGATGCCCTTGGGGGCGTGTACCTTGTGGCCGCTGAGGCTCACCATATCCACCCCCAGGGCCTTGGGGGTGAAGGGGATTTTCAGGAACGCCTGCACCGCGTCGGTGTGGAACAGGGCCTGAGGGTTGGCCTGTTTCAGCAGCCTGGCGCAGTCCTTCACGGGCAGCACCGTCCCCAACTCGTTGTTCACCAGCATCATGCTGGCCAGTATCGTGTCCGGCCGGAGGGCAGCGGCGAAGTCCGCCGGGTCAATGCTGCCCTCCCGGTTGGGGGGAAGGTAGGTGACTTCGTACCCTTCCCCCTCCAGGGCCTTGCAGGTCTCCAGCACGGCGGCGTGCTCGATGGCGGTGGTGATGATGTGCTTCCCCCGGCGCTTGCCATAGTCCGCTCCGGCGCGGAGGGCCCAGTTGTCGCTCTCGCTGCCGCAGGAGGTGAAGAGCAGCTCCGGCGGCGCGGTCTGGATGGCGCGGGTGGGCTTGCAGCCCAGGGCGGAAGCGATGACGTTGCGGTCCGCCAGCAGCCGATCCCGGGCATCCTTCCCCGCCGGATAGCGGGCGGAGGGATTGCCCCAGCCGGACAGCATGGCGTCCCGGGCGGCCTCCGCCGCGGCGGGGGACACCGGGGTGGTGGCGGCATTGTCCAGGTAAATCATGGGTGGCCTTCTTCCTGTTCGTTTTGGATTATTATACTATACGCCGTCAAGGAGGGCAAGTGGTTTGGCGGCGGATACACGGAAATCAGGTTTTCGGTCAAGTGTACCAAAGGGGCCCCTCAGGCTGGTCAAAAGCCAGCCATTTTCCCTTTCGGGGTAGGGAGCGCAGCGGAAATGCTGCTTGACGGCGGAGCCAAAAAAGTGACGGTTACAACAACCTCCTGCCGCCCCTGAAAGGGTAGGGAGCGCAGCGGAAATGCCGCTTGACGGCGGAGGGGAACCGGCGGTAGCCGGTGGAGGGGTTTTCTGTGGTATCCTCCTTAAACAAGGATGGATGAAGGAAACAAGTGGTTGACTGACTTCGGGGCCTGTTTTCCTTAGACAAGGATGGATAAAGGAAATACGTTTGTTCCCTCCGGGGGCCCTATTTCTCGCTCCGCCGAGAAATAGGGGAAAGAGGGCGGCTTAGGGAGGGGCTTCGGGGCCTCGCCCCTCCCTAAGAACCTTCCCCCTA
>JAJBUK010000058.1 GCA_020860385.1 Clostridiales bacterium | reverse complement strand
GCGTCGGGGCGGGGCGGTTCGGTCTGGCCTGCCCCCGCAATCCCAGCCCATCCAGCGCCGCCCGGAGCCGGGCGAAGGAATCTGCCCCGTCCGCCTCGGTGAGGATGCTCACCACATGGCCGGGGTCGGTCATCTCCGGGTAGACGCCCCGCTCCATCAGCCCCCGGCACAGCCCCTCCCCGTCGGGGACGCACAGGGTCAGGCGGCAGGGGTCCAGGGGGCAGTCCGCCTCCGTCAGGGCGGGGTAATCCTGCCGCAGCGCCGCCACCTGCTCCGCCGCCGCCCGATAGCGGACAGCACCCTCCCCCTGGCACCAGGGCCGCAGGGCGTCCAGCGCCGCCATCAGCACATAGCTGGGGGAGGAGGTGGCAAACAGCATGGAGGCCGCCTGCAACCCGTCCAGGGCGCAGCCGTTGGCGAAGAGGAGGGCGGTCTGCCCGGGGGCCCGGAGGGTCTTGTGGGCGGAGACCACGGTGAAGTCCGCCCCCCGGTAGGGGTTCTCCCCCAGGAGGGGCAAATGGGCTCCGTGGGCCCCGTCCACCACCAGCGCTGCCCCGTGGCGGTGGCAGACCGCCGCGATGGCCGGAATATCGGACAGCACCCCGTAGTAAGTGGGGGACGTGACCACTACCGCCTTGGCCTGGGGGTGCCGCGCCAGCGTGTCCTCCACCTGGGCGGGGGTCAGGGGGGCCAGGGCGCTGTCCCCCGCCAGCGGTTCCCGGGGTATCCAGCCCACCGGGTAGCCCAGCAGCGCCAGCCCCGTGTGAATGCTCCGGTGGCTGACCCGGTCGGCCAGCACCAGCCCGCCGCCGGGGGTGGCGCAGCGTAGGGCGGTGTGGATGCCTTGGGTGGAGCCGCCGGTGAGGAACAGGCAGCAGTCCGCCCCCCAAAACTCCGCCCACAGGTTCTCCGCCTCCTCCACCGGCCCGCCCCGCCGGTACAGGTCGCCGGTGGGGGGCAGCTCGGTGAAGTCGAACTCCGTGGGGAAGCCCGGCAGACCGGGCAGGGGCTGGCCCTTGTGGCCGGGCATATGGAGCCGCAGGGGTTGCCGGGCGGCGAAGGCGGCGAGGGCGGTGTAGAGGGGGGTGTCTGAGCGCATGGCGGTTCCTCCGGGGGGAAATTCTATGGATATTGTAGCACAGTTTCGCCGGGGCGGCAATGGCGGCGTGGGGAGCTGTTGGCTGTTAGCTGTTAGTTGTTAGCGGCGGAGGCCGAAACCGCCGGGGTCGCCTCTGTCCAGTAGGGGCGCACAGTGTGCGCCCGGCCTGTTTGCGCCTTTTATAAGCCTCTTTGAAGGGGCAAGCGGGCTACCCCTCCGCCTCCTGCGGAGGCAATGACGCAGCAGTTACAACAACTTCCTGCCGCCCCGAAGGGGGAGGGGAACCGGCGACAGCCGGTGGAGGGGTTCCTATGCGAAACGGAGTTCAAAATTGAGTTCCGTGCAGGCAATACCGTCAGGCGCGCACTTTCCTGAAAGAGAAACCGGCCCCGCCGGGAGGGCAAAAGCCCGCCCCGCCGTCGCCCTGTCAGGAAAAAACGCCCCGCCTCCCAAAGCAGGGAGACGGGGCAGCTGCGTGTCACTCCACCGGCTGATTCACCACCCCGGCGAAGAGGATGGTATCCGAGTCGCCGGTGATGACGAAGAGGAAGGGCCGGTCCAGCACGAAGTCCACGATGTCCAGCGGCGCCTCCAGGACAGCTCCGTCGGCGGCGAACACGGTGTAGGCGGCGGCCTCCACCCCCTCCTCGTCCACGATGACCCGGGCGGCGTGGGTGGCGGTGCTGAGGACGGCGGCCACATCGCTGAGGGGGGAGAAGTCGGCCACGTCGGCGTCAAACACGTCCGTCACCCCCAGGGCCTCCAAACCGTCCTGCAAATTCAGGTCGGCGGACACGTCGAACTTGGGCAGGGACAGGTTCACCTGGCAGTAGTCACAGCCCTCCCACTCCCATCCGGATTCCATCATCTCCAGCACCTGGCTGTCGGTCAGCAGGTCGCCGACCTCCACCCCCTCGTCGGGGAGGATGAGCCACATTCCGCCGCTGTTCATCAGGCTGCGGTAGACTGCGCCGAACTGGTCGCCCCGGTAATAGTTCGTCTCACCGGACTGGTGCATAAAGGTGCAGGTAATGTCGCCGTTGGGGGCGTGGAAGGTTTCCTCTGTGTTGTTGTCCTCCCAGAACTCGTCCGCCCAGGCGGCCTTGTAGTAGATGGTGGTGGCCAGGGCCATGATGGTGTACTCGCTCAGCTCCACGCCGCTGGCCTGCTCCTCCAGCAGGCCGCCGGTCTGCTCGTTCAGCCAGTTTTGGAGGGCCTGGTTCACCTCGTCTGACCCCATCTGCCCCCGATAGGTGGAGGCGTAGTAGTACTCCGCCAGGGCGTCCAGGGTGTCCTGCTGATAGGTCAGGCTGTCGCTGAGCCACAGGGAGCTGGCCAGGAGGCTGGTGACGGTGCCGTCGTCACAGTAGTTCCCCCGCCACAGGGCGTTGGCCTGGGTGCGGAGGGCCTCCACGCTGTCCGCCCCCAGCAGGGTCAGGATTTGGGCCTGGCTGTTCCCGCCGGTGGTCTCCGCCAGCATGGCCAGGGCCAGGTAGATGTTCAGGGGGGAGTAGGCGGCGTTCTCCCCGTTCTCGCTGACGAGGAACTGGGCCATGGTGGCGGAGACGAAGTCGTTATAGTTCTCCGGGTAGTTCTCAACCTGGGCGCGGCGCTCCTGGGTCACCGCCCACCAGGCGTCATAGGCGTCCTCGTCCCAGTTCTCCTCATCGGGGTAAGAGGCCGTCTCCGGGTACTGGGCCGCCGCCAGGGCGGAGACGGAACCGGTGCTTTCCCCGCCAGAGGCGCTGCCGGACGGGTCAACGACGCTGCTGTCCGAGTCGGAGGCGGGGACGTCGCAGGCGGCCAGGGTCAGCGCCATGGTCAGGGCCAAACTCAGTGCAAGTAACTTCTTCATATGGATTGCTCCCTTCATCTTTTGTCGTCGGCGCGGCTGCGCCGGGGTATGGGGTGCTTTCATTCATACTGACGCAAAGCGGGCGGGGGCGGTTGCAGGTCGGAAGGAAAAGTTTTCGGTTTTATTTGCCGCGGGGGGTTGCCAGCGGGGCGTTCCTTAGATAAGGAATGATAAAGGCAATAGGTATTTTCCCTCCGCCTCCGACCGAGGCACCTCCGCCGTCAAGCGGCATTTCCGGCGCTTCGCGCCTCCCTACCCTTCCAGGGGCGGCAGGATCGGCAAAGACAGAGGGAACCCGCCGGGAGGGCAAAAACGCAATTCCTTCCTCCATCCTTCTCTAAGGAACGCCCCGTTGGCAAACCCCTCCGCCGGCAGCCGCCGGTGGAGGGGTTCCTATGCGAAACGGATTTCAAACTTGATTTCCCCGCCTCACCCCAGCGCCGCCAGGGGCCTGCCCTGGAAGTTCTCCCGGGGCAGGAAGTCCAGGGAGCCGCCGGTTTCATAGGCGTTCAGCGCCTGCTCCACCAGGGCGGCGGAGGGCTGGACGGCCCCCTCCAGCAGGGCCAGCAGCGCCGGGTTGGTGCGCTCCGTCTCCGGGGCGGGGGTCTTGTGCAGCAGCATACGGGCGGCGGAATCGCTCTTGCAGGTGATGAGGTCAAAGGGAGCGCAGAATACCGTCCCCTGGAACAGCGTCAGCAGGTGGGACACCCGATAGAACCCCGCCATGGACACCCGGAAGCCGCGCTCGTCCACACTTTCGTAGGCGCGGGCGGCAGCAGCGTACACCCCTGGGTCTGTGGGGCGCTTCATGGGGGTGACCCGGTGGGGGTCGATGCCATCCCGCGCCATCAGGAAGCGGTCAAACTCCCCCTCCATGGCCATGTGGCTGATGCCGTCGGCGCTGGCGTTGCCATAGACGAAGGGATGGCAGCTCCGGTCCAGTAAGTAGTGGCACAAAAATCCCAGGGCGTAGCCCAGGGCGAAGGGAACGCCCTCCTCGATGGGGCGGCGCAGCCGCTCCAGGGCGGTCTGGGGCGGGCCGTGGTGGAGGGCGTGGGCCTCCCGCTCCATGGGGCTGGGGATGCCGTTATGGTAGAAGAACAGAGGGTCCGGCCCGTACAGGCCGCAGTCAAAGCCCTGGCGCTGGCCGTCCACCTCCGCCTGAGCGTTTGGCCTCAGGCAGTCCCGAACGGCCTGGCCGAAGGTCAGATGGGCATAATAATTTGGCATGAAAACCACCTCCATCTGTCTCCGTCGTTCACAGGGCGAAGCTGCAAGGGGACACGATTTGCCCGTTTTTATGAGTTTATTATAATGTATCCCGCCGGATTGTCAAGGCGGGAGAAACAGGAAAAGGGAGCAAGGTACAACAACTTTCTGCTTCCCCGGTCGGGTAATGTCATTCACTTAAAGATGCAGTCTATCCTGGGTTGAGGAGAATCACGCAGCTGTACAGTCAGATTTCAGTGACCAAAGGGCAACAAAATTGCCGCTCGTCCCGCCATAAGGCTAGGGAGCGCAGCGGAAATGCTGCTTGACGGCGGAGGGGAACCGGCGGCAGCTGGTGGAGGGGTTCTCGTGTAAGACGGATTTCAAAATTGATTTCCATGAACAGGAAAAGGGGGCAGGGTACGAGTAGGGATGGGTTTCCCTTGCTTGTTCATTGTGCATATTATCTTTTTCGATACACGCCTCTATCAACAAATTCAAGAATACCTTTGTCCCGTAATACTTGCAGCTGTTGCCGTATTTTAGCCTCTACATTGTGGTTGTCAGGATGCCGACGCTGCAACTCACCTTTAAACCCGTAAACCTCAGATAACGTGAATTGCCCTTTGTCAATTTTGTTGATACAATTTAACACGTCAAACAACCAGCTACGGTTCTCAATATTGTTGGTTTGTACGGCGGAGATGTTCCTGTATGTGCTGACCACTTCTTTCGGGTCGGCTACTTTCTGGTTCGTAATGATTGGTATGCGTCCCTGTTTCGGTATTTCGGATAACAGGATATTGCACCCTGTCCAGCCAGCCCTTCTCGCTGTAGCGGAAAGGGGATTTCGTTTTTCAATAACCTGCGGAGTGAAAAAGAATTTTGGTATAATGACCAGGTCAATTACTTCAAGATTCCTGGCATACCTGAGAACGAACAGGTCTGGATTCGTTGTGCTTGTGATTCGCTCAATCATGGTACCATAGGCGCCATCGGATAGTTTCCCGTCAATCGTTCCATTTTTACTTTTCAGTTCAAACATCTCTCCACAGTGCTCACACCGGAAATCAGCCACAGGCATATTGTTCCCCAATTTTTCAATATGAGGGCTTCCGCAACATGGGCAGTAAACATTTTTTTCAACCCAACGCTCACTCATAACACGTATTCGTTGAGAATTGTTTGTGTACCGACTTGCAATTGTTTTATCAAAACTAAAATTCACGAAAACTCAACTCAATCCACAGTTTATAAAATCCTGAACAGTTCACACTCGCTTTTATCGTTTCATCGTTTTGGAAACAGAGGGGCATAAGTGTCTATTAGCTGCCGTTTCCCACCGACCCATTTCAAAACCGGCTGCACCAGTTTGTTTTTTTGCATCAACAACGCCCCATTTCCTCATATATATACAGGTTTATTGTAATCGATAACTCCCCAAAAAGCAACGGGGAACATGGCTTTCTTCTTTTCGCGTTCCCTCTGCCCTCACCGCTCCTCCTCCGCAAGGGGAATCAGCACCCGCAGTTCGAACCAGCCCTTCTCCGCGTGAACGGTAGCGGAGCCGTCGTACTTCTCTGCGATGGCGCAGATGCTTTTCAGGCCGAAGCCGTGGTTGCGCTTATCCTGCTTGCTGGTTTTGGGGAGGCCCCTGGCGACGGTCTCCTCCTCCCGGCAGCGGTTCTCCAGCCGAATGCGGAGGAAGCCCTTCTCCTGGGAGACGGACAGGTGGATCAGCCGCTGCTCCGGGTCGGGGAGCTGAACCACGGCCTCGATGGCGTTGTCCAGCGCGTTGCCGAAAAGGGCGCTCAGGTCCATCACGTCCATGAACGCCAGCGCCGCCCCGTCCACCACGCAGGTCAGCTGGATATGCTCCTTCTGGCAGTGGATGCTCTTGCTGGTCAGAATGGTGTCCAGGAACTGGTTCCCCGTCTTGTTCTGGGTCTCATAAATTTGAATTTCCTCCTCCATCCGGTCCAGGTAGTCCAGCCGGTGGGGAGCGTCCACCTCGCTGCGGAGGATGGCGATCTGATGCTTCAGGTCGTGATACTTCCGGTTCACCATGTCCACCGACTCCTGACTCAGCAGGTAGTTGGAGTACTGGGCGTTCAGCATGGTCTCCAGGGTGTTCCGCTCCAGGGTGGTGTAGCTCTCGCACAGCTGCAAATGGTGGGCGTAGAGGATGGCCACGCCCCCGAGGTAGACGATGGTGCGGATGTTAAAGGCCTCGGCGTAGGTGCTGCCGCCGAAGGGGGTATCCAGGCCGGAAAAGCTGAGGCTGCTGACCACATAGATGATGAAGGCAATCAGGATGGTGCTGCCGCAGGACAGAGGACTGATGGGCATTTCCGCGATTTGCTTCCGGTTGCACCGCTCCAGCAGGCTCATCAGCGCAAAAATCACCCCGTACACCGCCAGCAGGAAGGCTGCCTCAACGGGCAGGGCGTCCCAGACCGGGTAATGGTCCACCTGGAAGAGGTACAGCTGCCAGGCCAGGGAAGCGGCGAAGCCCCCCAGGATGAAGGCCCGGGCGCAGTAGGTGGCGGAGCTTGTGAAGCTGGTCTTGCACAGCCACAGGAAGGGGACGAAGGTCAGCAGCGCAATGCCCACATAGGCCAGATTGAAGGCCGTCCCGTTCAGCAGGGCGGCCCCCTCCATGGCTCCCCACAGCGCCAGAAAGCAGCCTGCGGCGATGAGCCAAAACCGCCAGCGGTCACAGCCGCGGCGGCGGGGCAGGAAGTGGACGTAGAGCATATCCGCCGCCCACAGGGCCAGGGCATTCCAGAAGGGCGGGATATTTTGCAGCTCGCAGCTCATTTGCTTACCTCATTGATGTAGTTATTCAGGGCATCCAGGAGGGGCTTCTTCTTGGCCCGGCTGACCTGGAGTTGCTGGCCTCCCACCGTGACCAGGTCACCATGAATGCTGTCCACGTGCTCCAGGTTCACCAGATACCCCTTGTTGCAACGGAAGAAGCGCCCCTGCAGCGCCTGCTCCACCTCGTTCATGACGCCGGAGGAGGTGATCTCACCCTCGGTGGTGTGGTAGATCAAGGTGTGGCCCTGCACCTCCACGAAGTAGATGTGGGACAGCTCCAGCTTCCGGGTCTCCCCCTTGCCGGTGCTGACGGAGTGGAACTGCTTCGTGCGCTTGCGCATCCGGTCCATGGCCCGCTGAATGCACTGGGTAAAGGAGTAGTAGGAGACGGGCTTGAGCACATAGTCCAGCGCCTCCACCGCATAGCCCTGGATGGCGTACTGGGACATATTGGTGATGAAAATGATGACCACTTCCCGGTCCACCCTGCGGATACGCTCCGCCGCCGTCATGCCGTCCAGGCCGGGCATCTCGATGTCCAGCAGGAGGATGTCATAATCCGCCCGGTAATGCTCCACCAGCTCCATACCGTCGGAAAAGCAGACGGTCACGAACTTCTCCCCGGATTCCTGTTCATATTGGTCCAGATAACGCCGCAGCTGGGCGCTGTAGATGGGGTCATCCTCCACAATGGCGATGCGCGTCATGGCAATACACTCCCTCCATACCGCCAAAAGTGCTTCTTTTTGTCTATTGTAAGGGATAATTTGCCAAACGTCAAGGCGTTCAGCGGGGGAAATCACGTTCCGGTCAGCTGTGCCAAAGGGGCCTCTCAGGCTGGCCTTGCGGGGGAGCCAATGACGCAGCGATTCCCGCAGCTTCCTGCCGCCCCTGAAAGGGTAGGGAGACGCGAGGCGCCGGAAATGCCGCTTGACGGCGGAGGAGCCTCAGAAGGAGGCAGAGGGGTTTCTCCTTAGATAAGGATAGTGAAAGGAAAAACGTTCTTTCCCTCCGGGGGCCTGACTACCGCCTGCTAACCCTTTACGGTATCCTCCTCGGACAGTGACCCTCGCCAGCATAGCTGGCATCGGTTTCCGGCTAAAAATGTGCCGCTGGCACATTTTTGGACGCCGTAAATTGCTCCGCCAAGAAATAGGGGAAAGAAGGCGGCTTAGGGAGGGGCTTCGGGGCCTCG
>JAJBUK010000109.1 GCA_020860385.1 Clostridiales bacterium | reverse complement strand
ATTGCTTTGGATGTCAGGCCGATGGAGATGTCATTGACTTCACGGCGAAGCTGTTTGATATGAACAACAAGAGCGCCGCTGTCAAGCTGGCCGCTGACTTCGGCATCCCTTACGAGGAACGGACACACGACCCGCCCATGCCAAACCCGAAACCAAAAATATCTGCGGAACTGCAATTCAGAAAAACAGAGAGTTACTGCTACCGTGTCCTCTGCGAATATCACTGGCTGCTTGAAAAATGGCAGACGGACTTCGCACCAAGGACGCCAGATGGGGAATGGCACCCGCTTTTTGTTGAAGCACTGCAGAGAAAAAATTATGTGGAGTACCTGCTGGACGATGTATTCCTGACCGGGAGCGTTGAGGACAAAGCAGAGTTTATCAGGCTCCACGGAAAGGATGTGACCAGACTTGAAAAACGAATTCGAGAGTTTACCACCTGCCAAACAGGAGGCCGTGATAGAGGCGATGAAAGAAATGGAGGCCATGAGAGCCTCACCGCCCCGCTTCGACCCCAAAATCGATCTGCACACTGTTACGATGACCGAGCTTTATGATACGGTATTCCCACCCAGGACGCCGCTTATTGACGGGCTTTTCTACAGCGGCACTTATCTCTTTGCCGGTTCTCCAAAAATCGGCAAGTCCTTCTTTATGATGCAGCTCGCCTACCATGTGGCGATGGGAGTTCCATTATGGAATTATTCTGTCCGGCAAGGCACCGTCCTTTACCTTGCCCTGGAGGACGATTACCCCAGACTGCAAGGCCGGTTGATGCAGATGTTCGGAGTAGAATCAACGGACAATCTGGTGCTGACCACGCAGTCTAAAACGCTTGCGGAGGGCCTGACCGAACAAATGGAGCGCTTTATGCAGCGGCACCCAGACACCAGCCTTGTGATCGTGGACACCTTGCAGAAGGTCAGAGAGATCGGGAACGAATCATACAGCTACGCTATGGACTACAAGAATATCGCAGCCTTGAAGGAGTTTACCGACAGACATAACCTTTGCCTGTTGGTTGTTCATCATACAAGGAAGATGGAGGCCAGTGATTCCTTCGAGACGATCTCCGGCACGACCGGTCTGTTGGGTGCTGCCGATGGAGCTATTGTCCTGCAAAAGAAGAAGCGCATTGAGAACACCGCCACCATGCAAATCGTGGGCAGAGATCAGGAGGATCAGGAGCTGGAACTTATATTTGACCGGCAGCATTGCTTCTGGCAACTGACTAAGGCAGAGAAAACCATCTATCAACGGCAAGCCGATCCTCTGCTCTTTGATATTGCCGGTTTTATGATGGACAAAACTGAGTGGACAGGCACCGCCTCAGAGCTTTTGAAGCTGCTGTCCTATCCTGACCTCAAGCCCCACGTTTTGACCAGAAAGATGAATGACGGAGTGTCCATTCTCTATAACAGGTTCGGTATCAGCTATGTTCAAAATAAGCGTACCCGGGACGAACGAACCTTCACGCTGAGAAGCCTGAACCCGGTGAATGAACCCGAACCACCAACTGAGCAACCGGCGGAGAACGACAGCCCTCAACCGTGACGCTATTTTTGTGACGCTGACCGGTATATAAAATTAGCGTCACAGCGTCACAGTGTCACACACAACTAAATACAACACCAATTCACCGCCCGATATGGCCATAAACCGTATCGAGCTTTTTTCATTTCAAGGAGGTATGCTTTTGGCAAAAACGAATTACACGGCGGTTGCCGTCTTTGACGGAGACATGGACGCTACCGAGGCGTTTATTTCTCTGATTGCCCGAAAAATTAGCATAGCTATTTCACAAGAAATGCTTGCTAAATCAGAATTGCAGTGCTATACTACAGACAAGGTTCCAACGACCCAAAACCTTGCGTCTGGAT
Organism: Clostridiales bacterium; assembly: GCA_020860385.1. Classification (GTDB taxonomy): domain Bacteria; phylum Bacillota; class Clostridia; order Oscillospirales; family Oscillospiraceae; genus Onthomonas. The sequence continues at coordinate 6,373 of JAJBUK010000109.1, read as the reverse complement.
TATGCGGGTAACGGATATGTGGAACGAAACAGAACGGAGCAAGGCGAGAGCGCCAGCATTGCCAATCAGCGCAGTATGCTCCAGGACTACTGCGAAAAGCAGGGATGGGAGGTCATAGCAGTTTATCAGGACGATGGGTTCACGGGTCTGAACATGGATCGCCCTGACTTTCAGAAAATGTTGAAAGCAGCCGAGGCCAGGATGATAAATCTGGTCATAACGAAGGATCTTAGCCGCTTAAGTCGTAATTATCTGGAAACCGGCAGGATGATCGAGGACTTCTTTCCCCGGCACGGCATCCGTTATATCGCTCTGAACGACGGCATTGACACCATGCTGGACAACAACGATATAGCGCCCTTCAAAAATATCCTCAACGAATTTTATTCGAGGGACATCTCCAAGAAGGTACACGCCTCTTATCACCTCAAAGCAACGAGGGGCGACTTCACCGGCTGTGTAGCTCCCTTCGGGTATGTCAAAGACCCGGAGTGCAAAAACCACCTGCTCATTGACGAGGAGACGGCACCCATTGTCCGGCAGATTTTCGATTATGCACTGGAAGGACGTGGCCCCGGTTATATCCGTCGCCGCCTGGAGATGGACAAGATACCCTGCCCCACCTGGTGGAATCGGCAGCGAGGCATCCGAAACCACTTCACCAAATGGGAGCTGGCTGACCCGGATAACGGAAGGTATCTTTGGGATGATTCAGTCCTGAAGGATATGCTGATCAATCCTGTTTATATGGGCTGTATGGCATCCCAGAAGAAGAACTACCGCTTCAAGATCGGGACGATTGGTGAGAAGAAGCCGGAGGACTGGATCATCGTTGAAGGAACCCATGAGGCCATTGTCACCGCCGAGGAATTCGAGATTGTTCAGCAGAAGCTCAAGGCCAGACAGCGGCCAAGGGATGACGGCAATTTCAGTCTGTTCGCCGGTCTGATCAAGTGCGGCGAGTGCGGCAAGGCGTTGACCATCCGTAAGACCAACGCCAAGCAGCCAAAGGACATCTACGCCTGCGTGACCTACAACCGATACGGCAAGCACCACTGCACCCAGCACCGAATCGAGTACGATGTTCTCTATGATATGGTTCTCTCCAAAATTCAGGAGTGCGCCGCCGCTGCCCTGGCCGACGATGAGGAAGTGCTTGACCAGTTGAGCGATTCCTTTCGCTCTGAGCAGGAAGGCCAGCTACAGGCCATTTCCCGACAGGTTGCCAAGGACACCGAACGGCTCTCACTGTTGGACAGAATGGTTGTGAAGCTCTATGAGGACATGATCGCCGGGCGCATCTCTGAGGCCAACTTCAATCTGATGATGAAGAAAGCCCAGGATGAACAGGCGGAACTGACCGACCGGGTAAAGCACAACAAGGAGCTGCTGACCGATCAGAACAAGCTGACCCGTGACAACCAGCAATGGCTGGACATGATCCGGGAGTATGCCGACATTCAGGAACTTGACGCCGAAACCTTGCAAAAGCTCATCCGGGAGATCACCGTCCATGAGGACATCGACGAGGACGGAACCCGGAATATCACCGCTGAAATTCACTTCAATCTCAAACCTTTGCCGGAGCCGATGGGCGACTCCGAACCTACAACTGAATAAGGACACACACGAACAATCCAGACAACAGAGGAATAAGCGTGGTACCGAAAAACACACACCGCCGCCTGCCATTTGCTGATGTTACACCTAATTAGGTATGAACCCCGATTTTTCGGGAAAATCGAAAAGCCTTGAAAAATCAAGGAAAATTCGAGGTCACTTCCACCTAAACGGGTATGACACAACTGATGGCCGGCGGTGGGGTCGCCCTCATTGGCACCACCCTCGTCCCCCTGCTCTCCGGCTTGTTCGGCTGATGAAACGGCTGCGGGCGCGGCTTCCGCGCCTGCGGCCACGTCCGAAGGGAGGGTAGTCCTTGGATAGTATCCTTGAACAAATCACACAGTGGCTGAAGGAAATGCTCGTCGCCGCTGTGATGGAAAACTTAACGGGGCTATTCGATTCAGTGAACACCCAAGTCAGCTCGATTGTGTCAGACGTGGGGACGACCCCGGCGAACTTCTCGCCGGGGATGTTCTCCATGATTCGGAGCATTTCTGAATCAGTCATCATGCCGGTGGCAGGTATCATCCTGACCTTCATCGTGTGCAGCGAGCTGATTCAGCTTCTCATAGAACACAACAATCTGGCCAACTTCGACACCTGGCTCATTTTTAAGTGGATCTTCAAGACCTTTGTGGCTGTGACGCTGATTTCCAACTGCTTCAACATCACATTGGCGGTGCTCGATGTGGCGCAAAGTGTCATCAGCTCCAGCGGGAGGCTCATCAACGCCAGCACCGCGATTGACGATGCCGCCCTTGCCACAATTGAGGAAACCTTATTGGAGATGGAGCTGGGGCCGCTTCTGGGGCTGTATTTGCAGACATTTATCATCCGGCTGACGCTGTTTGCCCTGTCTGTGGTCATCTTTATCATCGTCTACGGCAGGATGGTGGAGATTTATCTCGCCGTCAGTCTCGCACCCATCCCCTTTGCCACCTTTGGCAACCGGGAGCAGAGCCAAATCGGGCAGAACTACCTGCGCTCCCTCATCGCGCTGGGATTCCAGGGGTTCCTTATCATGATTTGCGTGGGGATTTACGCGGTGCTGATCCAGTCGGCGGTGCTGTCCACTGACATCATCTCGTCCCTGTGGGGCGTGGTCGGTTATACGGTGTTGCTGGTGTTCACCCTGTTCAAAACCGGAAGTCTCGCTAAAAGTGTGCTGAATGCTCACTAAATTGAAGGGAGGAGTATTTTTTGGCCGCTTATGTATCCGTTCCCCGCGACCTGTCGCGGGTGAAGTCCAAAGTGTTTTTCAATCTGACCAAACGGCAGCTCGTGTGTTTCGGCGCGGCGGCGCTCATCGGAGTGCCGTCGTTCTTTGCCCTCAAAGGGCTGGGCAATGCCAGCCTCGCTACGCTTGGCATGATCGTTATCATGCTTCCCCTGTTTCTGCTCGCCATGTACGAAAAGGATGGGCAGACGCTGGAGGTCATCGTGTCCCATTTCATTCAGGCCCGGTTCATCCGGCCCAAGGTCCGTCCCTACCGGACGGACAACTATTACGCCGCCCTCATGCGGCAGTACCAGGTTTACAAGGAGGTCGATGCGATTGTTTGCAAAAAAGAAAAAGGCGGACGGCGTAAAACTGCCCGCCAATCTGTCCCGGCAGGAACAGCGGCAAATCAGGAAAATCGTTGACCGCGCCCGCCGGGACGACGGCGTTCCCCGCACCGCCCAGCAGTCCATCCCCTTTGAACGGATGTTCCCGGACGGCGTCTGCCGGGTGCGGAGCAACTATTACACCAAAACCATTCAGTTTCAGGACATCAACTACCAGCTGGCTCAGCAGGAGGACCAGACTGCTATTTTCGAGGAATGGTGCAGTTTCCTGAACTTTTTCGACAGTTCCGTTTGCTTTGAGCTGTCCTTTATGAACATGGCCACCGACGCCGATGCCTTCGAGGAGAGCATCCGCATCCCTCGCCAGGAGGACGGCTTCGACGACGTGCGGGCCGAGTATGAACAGATGCTCTGCCAGCAGCTCAAGCGGGGCAACAACGGCCTGACCAAGAACAAATTTCTGACCTTCGGCATTGAGGCGGCCTCCATGCGGCAGGCTCGGCCCCGGCTGGAACACGTTGAGACTGACCTCTTGAACAACTTCCGGCGGCTGGGGGTCTCGGCCAGGGTGCTGGATGGGAAAGAACGCCTGTCCCTGATGCACAGCTTATTTCACATGGGCGATAGCGACAAGTTCTTCTTCGACTGGAAGTGGCTGACCGAGTCCGGGCTGTCCGTCAAGGACTTCATCGCCCCCACGTCCTTCACCTTTGACGCTCGTTCCTTCACGATGGGGCGGCTGTATGGGGCCATGTCGTTTCTGTCCATCACTGCCTCGGACATCAGCGACAGGCTGCTGAAAGAGTTTCTGGACGGGGACAGCAGCCAGGTGGTGACGATGCACATTCAGTCCGTTGACCAGAACAAGGCCATCAAGACGGTGAAGCGCACCATCACGGAGCTGGACCGGAGCAAAATCGACGAGCAGAAAAAGGCCGTCCGTTCCGGTTATGACATGGATATAATTCCGAGCGACCTCGCCACTTACGGGCAGGACGCCAAAGCACTGCTCAAGGAATTGCAGAGCCAGAATGAGCGGATGTTCCTGGTGACGTTCCTCGTCCTGTCCACCGGACGTACAGAGCAGGAGCTGGAGACCAATGTGTTCCGGGTGTCCTCTCTGGCGCAGAAGCACAACTGCAATTTGCGGCGGCTGGACTTCCAGCAGGAGCAGGGGCTTATGAGCTGCCTGCCGCTGGCGGATAACCAGATCAACATTCAACGGGGGCTGACCACCAGCTCCACCGCTATCTTCATCCCCTTCACAACCCAGGAGCTGTTCCAGGATAGCCCGTCCGCCCTTTATTATGGGCTGAACGCCCTCTCCAACAACCTGATCATGGTGGACAGGCTGCGGCTGAAAAACCCCAATGGCCTGATTCTCGGCACCCCCGGCGCGGGCAAGTCCTTCGCCGCCAAGAGGGAAATCGCCAATGCGTTCCTGACCACGGACGACGACATCATCGTCTGCGACCCGGAGGCAGAATATGCTGCGCTGGTGCAGCGGCTGGACGGGCAGGTTATCAAAATCAGCCCCAGCAGCACCCAGTATATCAACCCAATGGACATCAACAGCAATTATTCTGAGGAGGATAACCCCATCGCTCTCAAAAGCGACTTTATCCTCTCCCTGTGTGAACTCATTGTCGGCGGCAAGGAGGGCCTTCTCCCAGTGGAGAAAACGGTCATTGACCGTTGTGTTCACCAAATCTATCGCCGGTATTTTGAGAACCCGGTGCCGGAGAATATGCCGCTACTGGAGGACCTTTATAATGCCCTGCTGGAGCAGGAGGAGAAAGAGGCCCGGCACGTTGCGACTGCCCTCGAAATCTATGTGAAAGGTTCCCTGAACCTCTTCAACCATCGCACCAATGTGGACATCCAGAACCGATTCATCTGTTACGACATCAAGGAGCTGGGGAAACAGCTCAAGAAAATCGGGATGCTAGTGGTACAGGACCAGGTGTGGGGCCGCGTCACCGCCAACCGCAGCGAGGGGAAAATCACCCGGTATTATATGGACGAGTTCCACCTGCTGCTTCGGGAGGAGCAGACGGCAGCGTACTCCGTGGAGATTTGGAAAAGGTTCCGAAAATGGGGCGGAATCCCCACCGGAATTACTCAGAACGTCAAGGATCTGCTGGCCTCCCGCGAGGTGGAAAACATCTTTGAAAACAGCGATTTCATCCTTATGCTGAACCAGGCCAGCGGAGACCGACAGATTCTTGCCAACCAGCTTGGTATTTCGCCTTATCAGCTCTCCTACGTCACCCAGTCCGGCGAGGGCGAAGGGCTGCTGTTCTATGGAGATGTCATTTTACCCTTCATTGACCGCTTTCCCCAGGACACCGAGCTGTACCGCATCATGACCACCAAGCTGTCGGAGATTTCCGGGCAGACATTGGAGGGTCAGGAGAGGGACGCGCCGCCGGCCGAGCCAGAGGTGAACCATGCTCGATAAATCGCCCCGTCTGCGGTTTACTGACGAGGAGTTAGAAAACCAACAGGTCAGGCAGGCGGCAGGCCGGGCGGAACAGGCGGCGGACAAGGCAGACGCTGCCAAGTCAAAACTGCGAACGGACGCGGATTGGGCAAGGGCCAGGGCTGAAAAACTGCGGTTTGGAAAGAAGGACAATTCAGAACCTGCGAAGGTGCATGGAAAGAAAGCAAAGCAGTCCCTCTCCAACATTGGACAGAAAGGGAGCGCCGCCGCCCAGCAGTCCGGGCAAGGAAAACCAGCAAAAGTTCTGCGGTAGCCTCTGCCCCAGACAGTAGGAACCCCGCCAGAGGAAAACTGAAAGCGGAACTGGCTTCCACCAAGTCGGTGCGCTCCCGTATTTGCTTCTATCAAAACGCACTACATATTGTACAATTGTTTTCATCTTTTTCTGTATTCAAAAGCAAAAAACGTAGAATGTGTTACGGTTGAACTCTACCTCTCAAAGAGATTGCTCCGTTATCCACAGAAAATTCACTGCCCGTTACGCAGACAATACATATGCCGCCGAAGATAAACGCACCTGCGATTCCGATGACAGTAATCAAATCATGTCCGGAAATGTTGTAAAGCAGTGCATTTTCTATCTGGGAAAGCACGTTAGGGACAGAAGACAAATTGTTTTTCATAAAAACCTCCTTGGGTCTATTGATTTTTTGCACTTAGGATTATACAATGTGTTTTAAG
>JAJBUK010000055.1:5155-8351 GCA_020860385.1 Clostridiales bacterium | reverse complement strand
CCACAGCCCCACCCCCAGGTGGGTCACGCTGACCCCCACCGCCAGAGCGTCCAGGCTGGTAGCCACGGCCAGGGCCGCCAGCGTCCGGGGGGACAGGTCGGAGACGGCGCAGGCGTCCCCCTCCCCTTCCTCCGCGTCCAGTATCATCCGGACGCCCAGCCAGACCAGCAGGCCGAAGGCGGCCAGGTCGCTGATGCGGGCGAAGTGCTGGTTCAGTTCGGCTCCGGCCAGGCCCCCCAGCAGGGTCATGCCCGCCTGGAACAGGCCGAACCAGGCCCCCACCCGCACCCCGTCCCGGAACCGGAAGCCTGGGGTGGCAATGCCGCAGCAGACCGCTGCGGCCCCGGCGTCCAGGGCCAGGGACAGGGCAATGAGAAAGACCGACAGCATAACATCATAACCTCCGAGCTGTTGCTTTGGTGAAGTATATGCCCGGTTCCGGGGAAGATGAACGCTGTCTCCGGCGGAGACGGGGCGGAAGGGCAACTGGCAACAGTTTAAGATATAATCTGCACTGGGTTGAGGAGAATCACGTTGCCGTACAGTTCAGATGTTATCCATCGTTGGGCGATAAAATTGCACGTTCCGCCCGCCATCGGCTAGGGAGCGAAGCGGAAATGCCGCCTGACGGCGAGGGGGGCTAACACACAGCTTCCCCGCCATTTCGTAGGGGCGCACAGTGTGCGCCCGCCCTGTTTTCCCCTTTAGATGGGGCTTGTGGTGGAGAATTTACCCGACCTTTTTGATAGCAAGCCTTGTCTTTTCAAAATTTCTTCTTAACCAAAGGCGGGGGAAGCAAAAGGTTCGTCGGGCGAACGCTGTTCGCCCCTACTGGAACAGGGAAAAGCCGGACAAATCCTCTATAAAGAACACCATCTAAGGAGCGAAATGCCCTTAAATAAACGACATCGGTCAGAAAGGAGGCCACCATGCTGGCAGATGTACGGGGCTACCTGCGGGAGGACTATCGCCTGTTCCACCTGCGGGACAGCCGGGCCGAGGAGATCGGCTACCACTACCACGAATTTGACAAGGTGCTGTTCTTCTACGCCGGGGAAGTGACCTACCTGGTGGAGGGACGGGTGTACGACCTCCGGGCCGGGGACGTGCTGCTGATTCCCCACCACCAGATTCACCAGCCCATCATCCGCGGCGGGCAGCCCTATGAGCGGCGGCTGCTGTGGCTCTCCCCGGCCATGCTGACGGAGTACGGCCTCTCCCCCTGCTTTGACGAGGCGGCGGCCACCGGCAGCCACCTGCTGCGCTCCGGCCAGGAGGGCAAGGCGGAGGCGCTGCGGCTGGCGGAGGAACTGGAGGAGGCGGAGGGCAGCGCCGCCTTCGCCTCCTCCTTGCTGGGGCGCACCTACTGTATTCAGCTGCTCATCGCGCTGAACCGGGCCTATGCAGGCCAAAAAGCGCAGGATACCGCACAGGGCCGCAACGACCCCAAGGTGGACGCGGTGCTGGCCTACCTCCGGGCCCACCTGACGGAGGATTTGTCCGTGGACGCCCTGGCGGAGCGGTTCCACGTCTCCCGCTCCGGTCTGATGAGCCGGTTCAAGGAGGCCACCGGCTGCACCATCCATCAGTATGTGGTGCAGAAGCGGCTCATCCGGGCGGCGGAGCTGCTGCGGGAGGGGGCCTCCGTCCGGGACGCCGCCGCGGGCAGCGGATTTCAGGACTATTCCACCTTCCTCCGGGCCTTCCGGAAGCGGTACGGGGTCTCCCCAAAAGAACTGAGGTAGCCGACAGGATTCGGCATTTTGCCGAAGGCTTCGACTTGTTTCGACTTCCGAAGAAAAGTTACCCACAGACTTTTCCAACGCCGGACGGCGGTTTTTTGTGGAAAAGTCTGTGGATAATGTGCAAAAATGTGGAAACCGCAGAATAACCATTTTTTCAGAATCGCCTGGGGGCGGACTGGTGTCTTTCAAACTGGATACTCTGTTCGATGGCAAATGTCACAAATTTTACATCAGGAGAGATACGCCTTCAGCCGGTCGATGTTGTCCTCCTCCATGCGGACGACGCTGCGGGCCAGGGCCGCCGCCGGGTCGGTCTGGGCCTGGGGAGCGGGCTCCGCTCCGTCGGCGGCGGGGTCCGGCTCATAGTCCCCGCAGGAGTTCAGCAGCTTGGTCAGGTTCAGAATGCCCATGTTGCTGCCCTGAATCATCAGCTGGGCCAGGTGACTGGTTTCCCGGTTGCAGAGGGTCTTGGCGTGGAGGCAGGCGCAGAGCATCATCCGCTGCCCCTTGCTCAGTTCCTGGGGGCATTTCGCCAGGGGCTTCATCAGTTCCTCCGCCCGCTGCTGGGCGCCGTCGTACTCCTTCCGCTGGGTTTGCAGGTCGGAGCGGAAGCGGGCGTTCTTCACCAGGGGCAGCAGCTCGTCAATGGCGGCGGCGCCCATGGCCGCGCCCTGGTAAATCTCCTGCAAAACAGGATACTCGTTGTTATTTTCCATAGAATGATTCCTTTCTGTATATGGTAGCGGAGACGATTACCGTCCCAGTTTGCCCGGCAGGACGGAAACTATCCCTCAAAAGGAGGTAAAACAGATGGAACCGGAAGTGAAATGGATGAAAGAAGCCCTGGCCCTGGCCAGGGCGGCCGCCGCGGCGGGCGACGTGCCGGTGGGCTGCGTGGTGGTGCGAAACGGCGCGGTGGTGGGCCGGGGCTGCAACCGCCGGGAGGCCCTGGGGGACGCCACCGCCCACGCCGAGGTGGAGGCCATCCGGGACGCCTGCGCCGCCCTGGGCAGCTGGCGCCTGGACGGCTGCGTCCTATACGTCACCCTGGAGCCCTGCCCCATGTGCGCCGGGGCCATCCTCAACGCCCGCATCGACACTGTGGTGTACGGCGCGGCCAGCCCCAAGGCGGGGTGCTGCGGCAGCGTGCTGAGCCTGTTCCAGGAGGGGTTCAACCATCGGCCCGCCGTCTACGGCGGCGTGCTGGAGGAGGACTGCGGCAGGCTGCTGACCTCCTTTTTTGAGGAAAAATGAACGAAAAACGAGGTAAAAATTGCATTCCCCAGAAAACTGTGTTACACTGAAACAAAGCGCCGGGCGTCTGCCCGGAGGCGGAGAGAGAGGGAACCCCTATGAACTGGATTTGTCCGGTATGCGGCGGCAGCCATCCCGGCGTGTGGATTTGCCCGGACTGCGGCTTTGACCTGAGCCGGGACTGTGAGCGCTACCCC
>JAJBUK010000055.1:0-5055 GCA_020860385.1 Clostridiales bacterium | reverse complement strand
GTGGATTTGCCCGGACTGCGGCTTTGACCTGAGCCGGGACTGTGAGCGCTACCCCACCCTGACCGCCACCCTTCCGGCGGGGGCCGTCCCCGCTGCTACCCTGGCTGCCGCCCGGCGGGAGCGGCAGGCGGCTCAGGCCAGGGAGGCGGAGCTGGAACGGCAGCTGGCCCAGGCCCAGGAGGAGTTGAAGCGCCTCCAGTCTGCCCGGGAGGAACGGGAGCGGCAGGAAGCTCAGGCCCGGCAGCGGGAGCAGCAGGAGACCCAGGAGGAGCTGGAACGCCTGCGGGCTGCCCGGCTGGAGCTGGAGCGGCAGGCGGCCCAGGCCAGGGCGGCGGAGCAGGAGCTGGAGCGGCGGCAGGCCCAGGCCCGGCAGGAGCTGGAACAGGCGGATGCAGCCTTCGAGGCGCTGCAGAAGGACATGCCCGCCGCTGACGCGAAGGAGCAGCGCCGCCGGAAGAAGGCCAAAACGCGGAAGCGGGAACGGCGGCAGGATGCCGGGCAGACGCCCGCATCAGAAAAAACTCAAGCGGAACCGGCTGCGTCACAGAGGCCGCGCATTTGGACGCGGGCGGCTGTGACAGCAATCGTCACAGGGCTGCTTGTGTGCAGCGCATTGCTGATCAAATGGGGAGGCGCGAGCATAGACGTGCTGGCGACAGCACTGGTCGCGATGCTGGAGGCGGTGCTGCTGTACGCCTTCGGATACTGCGTTGCGGCGGTTCTGGCGTCCGCGTTTCCAAAGAGGAGAATCGCGTTCTTCGCCGCTGCGGCGGCAGCGGTTGCGCTGGTGGTCGCGTTCCTGTATACGGCGTGCTATGTCCTTGGGTATTACCTTGGGGGATACGTTTCTGTGTATTCCACGGATACTCCGCTGGAAACGCTCTGGCGTGTGATACAGTATGCCAGCTATGTTGGAGGGTACGTTCTGGAGGTGGTGACGGCTGTGCTGGTGGCTGCGGCGGCCTATATCGTTGGGTTCCATGCAGGGATGACCCTTGCCCCCCGCCAGACGGGCGCCCGGTTCCACGGCGTGATAGCAGCGACGCTGCTGGTGCTGACGATGGTGACGTCATTGCTTTCGGCGCTGCTTGTGGGAGGCATCTGGGGAAGCTATTTGCTGGCGGTGACCGCTGCGGCGGAAGCTGCGCTGCTCTGCGCCTTTGGGTACTGCGTTACGGCAGCTACGGCGTCTGTGAGCCGGAAGAAGGGAGCCGCGTTCTGCCTCGCTGTAACGGTCGAGGGCGTGCTGGCGGCCCTGTTCCTGTTTGTGATGTACTGGGTCCTTCTTAGTGCTGGGCTGCCCGGCTTATATACAGCGGCGGCTGTGGCAGTGGCTGTGCTGGCCTGCGGCGTCGGGTTCCGCTTCGGGTTGACAGCTGCGCCCCGCCAAAGGAGCCTCCGGTTCTGCATTGCGGCGGCGGTGATGCTGCTCGTGCCGGCGGCAGTGACCGGCTGCTTCCTGGTTTACTGGTTTATTTAGGGAACCGCTCCGCCAAACACGGGAGGCCGAGGCTTCTCCCATCCGACACACCCCCACGGGCTGGCCCTGCGGCCAGCCCGTGTTACGTTTCCGCCGCCGAAGTTGAGAACCCCGCTTTTCATTCCGCCGGAACCGTGCTATAATAATGCCTGATAACACAGCCAAACCGGCAGCGCCCGCCGCTGCCAACCATCAAGGAGGATTCAGCCATGCTACAAGACCTGCTTGCCCAGCAGAAGGCCCTCTTCCCTGCCCAGGCCCACACGGAGCTACGGATGCAGCAGAACAGCCTGCGCCGGGTGGATCTGGTCAGCGGCAGCCTGCTGCGTAATACCCGCACCGACCTGTCCGGCGTCTCCGCCCGGGTGTACCAGGGCGGCGTGTACGGCTTCGCGTCCGCTGCCGACTGCTCCCCGGAGGCGGCGAAAACCGTGGTGGAGGCCGCCCAGCAGAACGCCGCCTTCCTCAGTGCCCACGCCGGAACGGGGAAGGGGCCGCTGCCCCCGGTGTCCCAGGGCAGCTACGGGGAGGATACCAACTGGAACGACGTGCCCCAGAAGGACTATATCGACTTCCTGAAAGCCCTGGACGATTACATCGTCCGCACCTACCCCGACCTGAAAAGCCGGAAGCTGACGGCCACCGCCGACACGGTGGAGAAGGTGCTGTCCGTCTCCGACGGGTGGGACTGCCACACCGTCCTGCCCCGCAGCTATATCTACGTCCGCATGGGGGCGGAGACCGCCGCCGGTGTGCCGGTGGAGGTCTCGGAGATTTTCGGCGGCTACGGCACCTTTGACCGGCAGTTCACCGACGTAGCATCTATGGCGGAGCGGCTGGAAGCCTGCCACCGCCGCCTGATGGACAAGAAGGAGGGCGTCTACCCCGAAGCCGGCGTTCACACCGTGGTGCTGGGCGGCGAGCTGGCGGGGATGCTGGCCCACGAGGCTGTGGGCCACACCGTAGAGGCCGACCTGGTCTTAGGCGGCAGCGTGGCCGGGCCCAACCTGGGCAAGGTGGTGGGCTCCCCCCTAGTGAGCCTGACCGACTTTGCCAGCACCGCCTTCGGCGCGCCCACGCCCCTGCCCGTCTATGTGGACGACGAGGGAACGAAAGCGGAGAACGCAAAGCTGATTGAAAACGGCGTCCTCACCGGCTTCATGCACTCCCGGGCCAGCGCCCAGCAGCTGGGCATGGCCCCCACTGGCAACGCCAGGGCCTGGCTGTTCTCCGACGAGCCGCTGATCCGGATGCGGAACACCGCCATCCACCCCGGTACCTCCACCCTGGAGGAGCTGATTGCCTCGGTGGACGACGGCTATTATCTGGTGGACACCAACAACGGCCAGGCCGACGCCACCGGCGAGTTCATGTTCGGCGTGTGCATGGGCTACGAAATCAAGGGAGGCAAGCTGGGCCGGGCCATTCTGGACACTACCATCTCCGGCATCGCCTTTGATATGCTGAAAACGGTGGACATGGTTTCCGACACGGTGACGTGGAACAGCTCCGGCTTCTGCGGGAAAAAGCAAATCATCCCCGTGGGGCTGGGCGGCCCGGCCCTCCGGTGCCGCATCAAGATGGGAGGCAGATGACCATGAAGGATTTGCAGAAGCTGGCGGCCCTGTCTCTGGCCGCCCTGCGGGACAACGGAGCGGATATGGCGGCCTGCCTGGTGTCGGAGACCGCCACCCAGGAGTTCACCGCCGAGACGGAGGGGCTGAACCTGCTGCGCACCCTCTTTGACGACAGCGCCAGCCTCACCGGCTACGCCGGAGGCCGGAAGGGGAGCAGCAGCGTGAACCGGCTGGAGGACAGCGCCCTCCGCTCCGCGGCGGAGACGGCGATGGCCTCTGCCGCGGCCTCCCTGCCCGACGACGCCTGGGAGTTGGCGCAGGAGGGCGGCGGCGTGCTGACCTACGGGGCGGTGGAGTGCGATTTGGAGCGGCTGTTCCTCCGCACCCAGGAGCTGATTGACGCCGTCCACGCCCAGCACCCCACGGTGACGGTGAGCCAGGTGATTGCCCTCCACTCCGTCTCCCACACCGTCTACGCCAACAGCTACGGCGTGGTGTATCAAATCACCTCCGGCTGCTATGAGTTCTCCCTGGAGGTGTCCGGTCATGAGGGGGATAAGACCTCCTCCCTGAACTACAGCGGTATTCTGGTGAATGACCTGGAGCGGCCCGTGCTGGAACAGGGGAGTATGCTCCAGACCGTCCGGGACGCGGAGGCCCTTATCGACCCGCCCGCCCTGACCGGCAAGCAGGTGGGCACCGTGGTGCTGTCCCCCGGCTTCCTGGGGGAGATGCTGTCCGAGGCGGCGGAGCTGTTCACCGGCGACGACGGCATGATAAACGGCACCGCCCTTTGGAAGGACAAGCTGGGCCAGCAGGTGGCCGACCCCGCCATCACCTTCGGCAGCCGCCCCCTGGACAGCCGCATCGTAGGCGGCGACCGGGTCACCGACGAGGGCTATCCGGCGGAGGACTACACCATTGTAGACCACGGCGTTCTGAAGCAAATGACCCTGAGCCGCTACGGGGCCAACAAGACCGGCCTCCCCCCGGCGGGGAACAGCGAGCTGCACCTGGTCATGGAGCCGGGGGACAAGCCCCTGGCCGACATCATCCGGGGCATCGACTACGGCATCCTGGCGGGGTACTTCTCCGGCGGGCAGCCCGGCAGCAGCGGGGACTTCTCCGGCGTGGCGAAGAACAGCTACCTCATCGACCACGGGGTGCTGAAACCCATCTCTGAGGTGATGGTCAGCGGCAACCTGGCCGAGATGCTGAATCATGTGGTGGCGATTTCCCGGGAAACCCAGTGCGACGGGGACAGCGTCCTGCCCTGGGCGGCCTTTGACGGCATTACCATCAGCGGGAGTTGAGGGGCGGCGCTTTCCTTAGGTAAGGAAAGAGAAAGGAACAATGTTTTTGCCTGACCGGCGGGGCTGGTCTCCTTAGATAACGTTCGCTATAAAGGATTTGTCCGGCCTTCCCTTGCCAGGGAAGCGGAGGCCTGCTTTTCTTGCACCGCCAAGAAAAGCAGCAAAAGAAGGCGGCTTAGGGGGGAGCTTCGGGGCCTCGCTCCCCCCTAAGAACCCCTCTCCTATCCCGCAGGGGCTTCGCGCTGTCCATTCCATATGTGGTCTATCAGGCAGCAGACGATGTGACCCCTACGCACCAAAGCTGCCGCCGATGGCGGCTGGGGGAACGATTGCCGCCCACGTCCCTCCGCCGTCAAGCGGCATTTCCGCTTCGCTCCCTAGCCTTACGGCGGGACGGGCGTCAATTTTGTTGCCCTTTGGTCGCTGAAATCTGCCGGTAAGGGTACGCTGCTGCGCCTAATCCTGAAAACGTTGGTCATTCATACGCTTTTCATCAGAGGCGGAAACCTCGCCTCACAGTCAGATGTTATCCATCGCTGGATGATAAAATTGCACGTTCCGCCCGCCTCTGGCAGGGCGGAACGGCAATCGTGCCCCAGCCGCCATAGGCGGCAGCTTTGGCGCGTGTCAAGTCCCATCGTCTCTAACGGAGCAGACCACCTACTGGCTGGACAGCGCGAAGCCC
>JAJBUK010000137.1 GCA_020860385.1 Clostridiales bacterium | reverse complement strand
ATTACGGCCTAAAAGAAAATCCCTGCCATAAGGCAGGGAGCATGGGGAAGAAAAAGGCGGACGAGATGCTGTTCTGGACGAAGGATGAGTTTCAGACGTTCATTGATGCTATCCGGGACAGGCCAGTAAGTTACACCGTTTTTATGACCCTGTATTATACTGGCATCCGTGAAGGCGAGCTTCTGGCTCTGACCCCGGCAGACATCGATCTTACGAAGAAAACGCTGACGGTCAGCAAGAGCTATCAGCGCCTGAATGGAAAGGATGTCATCACCCCGCCTAAGACGCCCAAGAGCAACCGCACCGTTCCCATTCCTGACGGGCTGTGCGACTGCTTGCAGGAGTATATGTCCCATTGCTATGACTTGCAACCCGATGACCGGCTCTTTCCCTACACCAAGAACTTCCTTTACCACGAAATGGAGCATGGGTGCAAGGTGTCCGGAGTGAAACGGATCAGGGTACACGACATCCGCCACAGCCATGCAAGTCTGCTGGTGGAGATGGGTTGCTCCCCGCTGCTGATCGCAGAGCGGCTCGGTCACGAAAAGGTACAGACCACCATGGACACCTACAGCCACTTGTACCCCAACAAGCAGGTGGAGGTAGCCAGACAGCTCGACGGCATCATGCCGTGAGCGTCTGGCTACAAAAAAGGCTTCAAATGTAGCCAGTTTGTAGCCAGCAAAAATGACAAATCCCGAAAAACGCTGGATTTTCAACGTTTTTCGGGACTCGGAAACTAAGATTTTATTATTCCCACTCAATCGTCGCAGGCGGCTTCGACGTCACATCATACACAATCCGATTGATATGCTTCACCTCATTGACGATTCTCACCGACACCGTATCCAGCACCTCATAGGGTATCCTGGCCCAGTCGGCGGTCATAAAATCGCTGGTGGTGACGCCCCGCAGCGCCAGGGTGTAATCATACGTCCGCCCATCGCCCATGACGCCCACGGAGTGGGTATCCGTCAGCACGGTGAAGTACTGGTCGATTTGGCTGTCCAGCCCGGCCTTGGCGATTTCCTCCCGGAAGATTGCATCAGCCTCCCGCAGAATGTCCGCCTTCTCCTTGGTGATGTCGCCAATGATGCGGATACCCAGCCCGGGTCCGGGGAAGGGCTGGCGGTTCACCAGGTAGTCCGGCAGGCCCAGTTCCCGGCCCAGTTGACGCACCTCGTCCTTAAAGAGCATCCGCAGCGGCTCTATGATTTCCTTGAAGTCTACATAGTCCGGCAGGCCGCCCACGTTGTGGTGGCTCTTGATGACGGCGGCGTCGCCCTTGCCGGACTCGATAACGTCCGGGTAAATCGTCCCCTGCACCAGGTAGTCCACGGAGCCGATTTGCTTGCCCACCTGCTCAAAGACGCGGATGAACTGCTCCCCGATGATTTTCCGCTTCTTCTCAGGGTCGGTGACCCCGGCAAGCTCCCGAAGGAACCGCTCCTCCTCATTCATGCGAATCAGATGGATGTCCCACTTGGCGAAGGCGGCCTCCACTTCGTCGCCCTCGTTCTTGCGCATCAGACCGTGGTCCACAAAGACGCAGGTCAGCTGGTCGCCTACCGCCTCTGCCAGCAGTGCCGCCGCCACAGAGGAGTCCACGCCGCCGGACAGGGCCAGCAGCACCTTGCCGTCCCCGATCTTTTCCCGAATGGACGCGATGGCGGTTTTGCAGTAGTCCCCCATGGTCCAGTCGCCCCGGGCGTGGCAGACCTGGTAGAGAAAGTTGTGCAGCATTTGGGAGCCGTGTTCCGTATGGTTGACCTCCGGATGGAACTGCACGCCGTAGAAGCCCCGGGCCTCGTCCGCAATGGCCACGTTGGGGCAGGCATCAGAGTGCGCCACCAGCCGGAAGCCCTCCGGCACCTTTGCCATATAGTCGCTGTGGCTCATCCAGGAGATGCCGCTGTCCGGCAGGCCGTCAAACAGCTTGCAGGGCGGGTCATAGTAGGTGGCGGTCTTTCCATACTCCCGGGCGGAGTCGTCCTGGGCGGGGACGACCTGCCCCCCCAGCTCCTGGGCCATCAGCTGGCAGCCGTAGCAAATGCCCAGCACAGGTACGCCCCAGGTGAAAATCGCGGGGTCCACCTTGGGCGCGTCCTCCAGATAGACGCTGTTGGGCCCGCCGGTGAAGATAATGCCGATGGGGTTCATCGCCTTGACGGTCTCAAGGGGGGTTGTATAAGGAATCACTTCGCAATAGACCTGACATTCCCGGACGCGGCGGGCAATCAACTGGTTGTACTGCCCTCCAAAGTCCAGAACTACCACCATCTGGTGTGCCATAACAAAACCTCCTATGTCAGCGGGCGTCATACGCCCACATTTACTATCTTATTATTCTACCTGATTCCCATGGAATTGTCAAATTGTAATCCGCCGTCCTCAGGGACAGCACACGGCAGAGAACGCTGCTGCTGCTTCTCTCTTAGCAAGGATGGTGCGTCAGGGGCGAAGAAAAGAGCCTTTGCGTCTAACCTGGAACGCATAAGATAGTTCCAAATACGAACTTTACCCAAAGCAGGCGATTTGACCCTTTCCTTTTATGTGACGCGGATTTATAATAATATACAATAGGGAAGGGTGGGGATTTTTATGCCTCAAATGCAGTATCGATACAGGATTCAGGTGCAGACCCCCATGGGGATGCGGAGAGGCTTCCTGGAGCTGACCCTGGGCGGCCCGGCCCTCACCGGCGTTCTGACTGTGATGGGCAGACGGGAACCGGTGGAAGGCATCTTGAATAAGGACGGCTCCTGCACGCTCCGGGGCAAGCTACGGGCCCTGTCGAGGGAGTTCGTCTTTTCCGCCGTGGGCCGGGTGGACTGCCAGGGGCTCACCCTGACGGTGACCAGCGGCCGCAGTACATTCCAGGTGACAGGGATAGCCTGCCCCCGGACGGAGGAGGAGACAGGATGAGGGCTTTTTACCGGGGGGTTGTCAACAATCCCAAAAAAATCATGGCGTTCTTTTTGATTGCCACAGTGATATGCTTCTTCCTGACAGACGATGTAGGGGTCAATTACGACCTGTCAGAGTACCTGCCGGAGGGCACCGCCTCCACCATCTCCCTGGAGGTGATGGAAGATGAATTCTCCGGCGGCATCCCCAACGCCCGGGTGATGGTGCCGGATGTGACCATTCCAGAGGCACTGGACTACAAGGAGCAAATCGCCGCCTGCGAGGGCGTCCTCAGCGTGGCCTGGCTGGACGACGCGGTGGACATCGTTCAGCCTATCGAGACGCTGGACGCTGACACGGTGGAGACCTACTACCAGGACGGCGCGGCGCTGTTCAGCGTCACCCTGGATGAAGACAACCTGGTGGCGGCGGTGGACGCCATCCGGGCGGTCATTGGGGAGGACGGAGCCATGACCGGCGACGCCGTTTCCACCGCCCTGTCCACCAGCAGCACGGAGTCCGAAGTCGCCATGATTACAGTGGTGGGCGTGGCCTTCGCCTTCCTCATCCTGATGCTGACCACCACCTCTTGGCTGGAGCCGGTGGTGGTGCTGCTGGGTCTGCTGGTGGCGGTGGTCATCAACATGGGGACGAACCTGATTTTTGGCGAGATTTCCTTTGCCTCCAACGCGGCGGGGCCGGTGCTGCAAATGGCGGTGTCGCTGGACTACTCCGTGTTCCTGATTCACCGGTTCGAGGAGTGCAGGCTGGAGCAGCCGGACACGAAGGAGGCCATGGTGGAGGCCCTCTGCAAGTCCACCACCTCCATCCTCTCCAGCGGGCTGACGACAGTGCTGGGCTTTGTGGCGCTGGTGTTTATGGAGTTCCAGCTGGGGCCGGACTTGGGGCTGGTGCTGGCGAAGGGGGTAGCTATCAGCCTGGTTACGGTGTTCCTCTTCATGCCGGTGTTCATCCTGGCCACCAGCAAGTGGCTGGATAAGCTCCGCCACCGCAGCTTCATGCCGGACTTCCACGGCTTTGCCCGGGTGGTGACCCGCATCATGTTGCCCCTGGTGGTGGTGTTCCTGGTGGTGATGGTTCCCAGCTTCCTGGCCTCCAACGCCAATTCCTACTACTATGGCTCCTCCCATATCTTTAGCGAGGACACGGACTACGGCAGGGACACCGCCGCCATTGAAGCGGTGTTCGGCAGGAGCGACACCTATGTGCTGATGGTGCCCACCGGCGACCTGGCTACCCAGCGGGCGCTGAGCGATGCCCTCCACGACATTCCGGAGGTCAAGAGCATTCTGTCCTATGTGGACTCGGTGGGTCAGGAGATTCCGGAGGCCTACCTGGATGAGGACACCCTGGCCCAGCTGGTGTCGGACAACTACAGCCGCATGGTGCTGACGGTGGACGCCGACTACGAGGGCGAGGCTACCTTTGCCCTGGTGGAGACCATCCGGGAGACCGCCCAGCGCTACTATCCCGACAGCTACTATCTGGCGGGAGAGGGCGTGGTGGCCTGCGACCTGAAAACCAGCATCACCGCCGACCTGCTGCGGGTGAACCTGCTGGCCATTGTGGCCATCTTCCTGGTGCTGTTGCTGACCATGAAGTCAATTTCTCTGCCGGTGATTCTGGTGCTGACCATTGAGACGGCCATCTGGATCAATCAGGCGGTGCCCTACTTCACCGATTCCACGGTGTTCTACGTCTCCAACCTGATCATCAGCAGCATCCAGCTGGGGGCCACAGTGGACTACGCTATCCTGCTCACTGACCGCTACATGGAGTACCGCCGGGAGATGGGGAAGAAGCGGGCCCTGAAGGAGGCCCTCTCGGCGGTGACGGTCTCTATGCTGACCTCCGGCATCGTGCTGGCGGTGATTGGCTTTATGATGGGAGCTGTCTCCAGCCACGGCATCATCGCCCAGCTGGGCACCCTCATCGGGCGGGGGAGCCTGCTGTCCCTGACGCTGGTGCTGTTCGTGCTGCCGGGGCTGCTGTACCTGTTGGACGGCCTGATTGGCAAGACCACCGTCCGGGCGCAGTTTGCGCCTGCGAAAAAGGAGGAAACCATATGAAGAAGCTACTGAAACGGGCCACGGCCCTGACGCTGGCCGCAGTGCTGACGGCGGGGCTGCCGCTGAGTGCCGGAGCGGTGAGCGATACCCCTTCCGAGAAGGAGGAGGTGGTCTACATCAACCTGGACGCCACCGGCGCGGTACAGGAGATTTATGTCGTCAACAGCTTCGGCAGCGGGGATATTCTGGACTATGGCGATTATGTTTCCATCAAGGCGCTGAACACTTTGGACGACATCACCCAGAACGGGGATGAGATCACCTTCACCACCACGGCGGAGAAGGTCTACTACCAGGGGGAGCTGACGAACCGGGAGATCCCCTGGAACATTGACATCCGCTACTATCTGGACGGCGCGGAGTGTGACCCGGCGGAGCTGGCCGGGCAGAGCGGCGCGCTGGAGATTCAGCTCTCCATCACGGAGAACGAGGCCTGCACCGGGGACTTCTTCGACGCCTACGCCCTCCAGGTGTCGCTGACGCTGGACACGGAGAACTGCACAAATATCACCGCCACGGACGCCACCATCGCCAACGTGGGCAGCGAGAAGCAGCTGACCTTTACCGTCCTCCCCGGCAGCGGGCTGGACACTGCGGTGACGGCGGATGTCACCGACTTTGAGATGGACAGCATCGCCATCAACGGTATCCGGCTGAACCTGAGCATTGAAATTGACGACGAGGAGCTGCTGGAGCAGGTCACGGCGCTGATGGATGCCACTGTCGCGTTGGACGACGGTGCGGGAGCGCTGGCGGACGGCGCGTCCGACCTAGCGGAGGGCACGTCAGAACTGACAGAGGGGGCCTCCGCCTTGCAGGACGGAGCGGATGCCCTGGCCGATGGCACCTCCGCGTTGGAGGACGGAACCGATACCCTGAACGGTGGCGCGTCCGACCTGACAGAGGGGGCGTCCAGCCTGACGGACGGAGCCGATGAGGCGAAGGAGGGAGCAGCCGACCTGAGCGACGGGGCCTCCGACCTGGCGGAGGGCGCGTCCGACCTGGCCGATGGCACGGGCCAGGTGGCGGAGGGTGCTTCCGACCTGGCGGACGGCGCTGCGGCAGTGGAAAGCGGTGCCGCCAGCCTGGCGGACGGCACGGCGGCACTGCAAAGCGGCGCAGCGGCCCTGGACAGCGGCCTTGCCGACTTGCAGATGGGCCTTGCCCAGGTGCAGGCCGGTCTGGAAGCGCTGGACAGCCAGTCGGACACGCTGACGGATGGCAGCGCGGCGGTGCTGGCGGCGCTGAAGCAGATTCAGGCGGGCCTCAGCGGCGTATCCGCCAGCGCGGAGACGCTGACCTCTCTGGTGACGGCCTCCAGTGAAATCAGCCAGTCCATCAGTGACCTGGCGGATGGGGCCGCCGCCCTCCAGTCCGCCGTAAGCTATGACCAGTACAAGGCTGCCATGGCGGCTAACGGCCTGGACATTGACACGCTGACGGCGGGCAACGCCGCAGCGATTTCCTCTTTGACCGCACAAATCACCGCGCTGCAAACCCAGCTGAGTCAAATCTCCGGGGTGGAGGGCTATGAGGACGCGGCGGAAGAACTGAAAAGCACTATCGCCACCCTCCAGCAGGTCGTCGCCCTCCTGACCGGCAGCAACGGCGCTATCAGCGGGATGGAAACCTATCTGGACACGGTGTCCGACTCCGTTGATACCCTGGCCGAGGGGGCGGCGGCGCTGAAGACGGCCTATGGAGAGTTTGACACGGCTATTGGTACGCTGGTCACCACCCTCAGCGGAACGATTACCAGCCTGGCCCAACTGGCCGACGGCGTCAACGAACTGGTGACCCAGTACACCGCCCTGGACGAAGGCATCCAAAGCTACACTTCGGGCGTGGCCCAGGTGGTGGCTGGGTACAGCCAGGTGATGGAGGGCGTCACCGCCCTGACCCAGGGCAGCGCGGCCTTGGTCAGCGGCACCGATACCTTGTATGATGGGGCCAGCAGCCTGTACGACGGCGCGTCCCAGCTGACCGACGGGGCCGACGCCCTGTCCTCCGGGGCGGACGAGGTGGCCGACGGTGCGGACAGCCTGAAGGACGGCGCGGACGCCCTCAGTGATGGGGCGGATGCCCTGTATGCGGGCCTCGCCTCCCTGTATCAGGGCAGCACGATTCTGTACCAGGGGACGGAGGAGCTGCTGGAGGGCGTCGCCACCCTGCGGGATGGCGTGGACCAGCTGACCAGCGGCGCGTCCGACCTGGCGGACGGAGCCTCTACCCTGTACGACGGCACGCTGACCCTGCGTGACGGGGCAGGCAGCCTGTCCGATGGGGCCGGCGAGCTCTACGACGGCACCTCCACCCTGCGGGAGGAGACCTCCGATATGGATACCCAGGTCAGCGACACCATTGACACCATGCTGGAGGAGTTAAAGGGCGGCGCGGCGGACACGGTTTCCTTCGTGTCGGAGAAGAACACCAATGTGGATGCGGTCCAGTTTGTCATCCAGACGGAGGCCATCTCCGTCCAGGAGGCGGAGGAAGCGGAGGAGGAAGCAGCGGAGACGCTGAACTTCTGGCAAAAGCTGCTGCGGCTGTTCGGGCTGTACTAAACTGCAAAACGACAAAAACAGGTGCGGGTCAAATGACCTGCGCCTGTTTCTTTGCGTTGTTACCCGCCGGAGGCGTCCTTTCTGCCCAGCAGAGTAACGCATCCCGTGGCAATTAAATACACACCAAAGCACTGGCGCAAAAATCCCGGCTCCACCACTGAGGCCAGCAGCGAGCCGCCGATGGCAGCGGCGCAGCCCCAGAGGCCTCCGGTCAGGGCGGCGCTCCGGTCGATGGCCCCCCGCTTCAGGTGCAGGGGCAGCGAGGCTCCGGCGGTGGGGAGGAAGTACAGCAGATTGACCCCCTGGGCGGTCTGCTGGGAAAATCCGGCCAGAAAGGTCAGGTAGAGCAGCAGCAGCGTCCCTCCGCCAATGCCGAAGGCGGACAGCACGCCGGTGACCAGTCCGGCGAGCAGATTCAAAACAGGCATCGAAACCCTCCATAGATGGTCAACAGGGCGAAGATCCGGCGCAGCAGCTTGCCGCTGACCCGGTCATACCAGCGGCCTCCCAGCCAGCCGCCCACTGCGCCGCTGAGGAGGAAGGGCAGCGCCGCGCCTAAGTCCAGCAGCCCCTTCCACCAGTACACGGCGCAGGACACGGCGCAGATGGGCAGAATCACCGCCACAGAGGTAGCAAACGCCTTCTTCTCCTCCAGCCTGACCCACCCCAGCAGCAGGGGCACTAGCACCATGCCGCCCCCCGCGCCGAAGAACCCGTTGGAGAATCCGGCCAGCGCCCCGCTGACCCCACACTTCCAGTTGACTGTTTTGCGTGACAAAGAAATCCCTCCCCACCCAGTATGGGCGGGGAGGGAGATTTTATACCTTGCAGTTTGGGAAGGGTCAAATC
>JAJBUK010000052.1 GCA_020860385.1 Clostridiales bacterium | reverse complement strand
AATCGTCTCATACCCCAGGGGGGCGCAGCCGGTCATGGGCGCCGCCCACAGCTGCCGGACGCTGCCGATGATATGGGCCTCGGCGTTGGGCAGGGCTTTGGGCAGTTCGGCGCGCAGGAGCAGCCGTTCCTCCGCCGTCAGGGGCAGGCTGTATTTTTCCGCGATGGCGGCCGCCTGCCGGGCGGTGCTGGCGTCCGGCGCCGTGGGGCCTCCGGCAATCATGTCCAGGGGGTCCCCCAGAATGTCAGAGAGCACCACGGTATAGACCCTCGCCGGGGCGCACCAGGCGGCGAACTGCCCGCCCTTCACCAAGGAGAGCCGCTTGCGGATGGTATTGATTTCCGTAATGTCCGCGCCGGAGGCCAGCAGCAGCCTGGTGAGCTGCTCCATCCGTTCCGGGGCGATGCGGGGCTGTTCAAAGAGGGCGCTGCCGCCGCCGGAGAGGAGGAATAGCACCGTGTCCGTCTCCCGCAGGTCTTTGCTCATATCCAGGATGGCCTGGGTGCCCGCATAGGAGTTGCCGTCCGGTACCGGATGCCCCGCCTCCAGGCAAAGGACGTGTTCCAGCGGGCGCCCCACATGGCCGTACTTTGTCAGCACGATGCCCCCATCCGGCCGGATGCCGGGCAGCTCCAGGGCGGCCCTGGCCATCTGCCAGGCCGCCTTGCCCACGGCGAAGAGATACAGCCGCCCGGCGGGGGCAAAGTCCGCCAGGGCGGCTTTCACCGCCCTGTCCGGCTTGACGGCGTCGATGGCGGCCCGGGCAATGGTTTCCGCGTCCTGACGTAGCATTTGATTCATAAGCCCTCCTCACACCTTCTGGTGCTGCTTCCGGTAGTCTGTGGGGGTGACCCCTGTGGCGTCCCGAAAGGATTTTGAAAAATAGCTGCGATTCCCGAAGCCCAGCGCGTCGGAGATCTCCTCAATGGTCTTATCCGTATAGGTCAGCCAGTATTGCGCCCGCTCCAGACGGATTTGGCGGATGTAATCCACAATGGACATCCCCATCTCCTGCCGGAACCGCCGGGACAGGTAGGTCTGGGTATAGCCCGCCTTCTGGGCCAGCAGCTCCAGCGTCAGCTTTTCCTCCGGGTGGTTGGAGATGTACTCGCAGACCAGCCGGATGCGGGCGGAGCAGGTTGCCATCTGCTGGGCCCGGTGGACCTGCCGGGCGTAATCCTCCAGCATCTGGTTGGTGAGGACGACCATCTCTCCGAAGGTCTCGCAGAGGTTCAGCTTCTCCCGGTACTCCGTACACAGGGAGAAGGCGGATTTCTGGGGCATACCGCCGTCCACCGCCGCCCGGGACACCAGCGTCAGGAGCAAATGCTCCATCTGGCGGTAATCCTCTATCGTCTCCTGGGGCATGGCCTTGGGGGTGTGGGCGTTGGCCCGCGCGATGGTGTCCATCACGGACAGGTCGCCCTTGCGAATCTTCTCCAGAAGCTCCTGTTCAAACTCCCAGTTGCCGGTCTGCTTGTCAAAGGGGTCCACCGTCAGATGCGTCCTCGGCTGTCTCGTCGGGGATTCGCTGAGGTAGCCGCCTACCTCCTTCGCCGTAATTTTCCCACCGGTCAGGCAGTAGTGGAGCATCTGGGCCCAGGAAACGGCCACGGCGGGGGCGACGCCGGGCAGCTCCCCAATCCATTGGCCCACCACGGCCCGGTCTGACTCATTTAAAGACGGGTCTTTCAGAATTTTGGCATGATTTTTGCTCTCGTTGACCACGGAGAAGAAGGGGCCCACCGCATGAATGGCGCGCAGCGTGCCGCCTGCGGCCTCAAAGGCAATCAGCCAGTTCAGCAGCGGCTGGATGGTCAGGATAAGCGGCTTGCCGCCCTTTTCCCAGTGCCTGGTGATGACAGCCTCGCGGCCGTTGCCGGTGAGCAGGCGCAGGAAGGCGTCAGGGGCCGGGCAGTCGCTCTCCAGGACCTGAAAGTCCGGGCCGACGACCCAGTGCCAGACCGGGCAGCAGCTGCCCACCAGCGTCCGGAATGCGTTTAAATCAGCGGAATCGTACATATCCTGCGCCCTCCTGTCCGTTTTTCTTATGTCATAAAGTATAATCTATCTCTCTGCCAATGTAAACGGCATTTTCCCGGCTAGCGGTTGCGCAGCCGGGAAAATGGTTTTGTTTACTTCTTACGGGCCTTTCTGGCGGCCTTCTTTGCGGCCTTTTTCGCCCGCTTGTCGAGGACCTTCTGATTCTCGATGTCGAAATCCTTGCCGTGCTTGGCGCAGTATTCCTTCAGCTCCCGAATCCGGTTCTCCTCCGCCTCGGCCTTCTGGGCCTCCTTCTCCATCCGCTCAAGCTCCTGGGCGGGGATGTACTCGATGCCCTGCGCCTCGCACTCCGCACGCTTGCGCTCCTGCAAGGCGTCGTGAACCGTTGGCATATGGGCCTCGATGTCGTTGAAGAAGGCGAAGAGGACGAAGAACAGCAGACCCATCAGCACGAAGGCCCCCTGATAGGAGAAGCTGATCCAGGTGGTGGCCGCCGAAGTCTGGTCGGCATACAGCGCGATGCCGTCGGCGTCCGTGCCGATTTGAACCGGCGTTGTATACCCGGTAACCATCAACCCCAGGTTGAACAGGCCCTGGCCGATGCCGTTGGAGAAGCTGTGGACGAAGCCCACCAGCGCGGCGGTGATGCCCTCGGCCCGGATGCCCTGGCTGTACTCCACATGGTCGATGGAGTCGCCGATGAAGGTGTTCATGCTGTACATGAAGAACA
Organism: Clostridiales bacterium; assembly: GCA_020860385.1. GTDB lineage: Bacteria > Bacillota > Clostridia > Oscillospirales > Oscillospiraceae > Onthomonas. Next base: position 5,834 of record JAJBUK010000052.1, on the reverse strand, counting down.
TGGTGCCGATGCCGCTGATGGCGGTTCCGCCGTAGACGGCGGCGGTGTTGCCCGCCATCATAAAGGCGACGCCGGAGCCCAACATACTCATCACGCCGCCGATAATCATGGTGACGCGGCGGCCCAGCTTGCGAATCATGGGGACCACGACGAAGAGGGCCGGCCCCATGGGGGCCATGGCAATCATGGTAAACCTGGCCTGAATGGTGGCATAGGTGCCGTAGGAGTTGCCCTGCACCACCCAGCCGGAGTAGTAGACCTGGGAGACGCTCTTCAGCGCGTTCAGCACCTGGTAGGTCAGAATCATGACCACCAGCATAATCCAGTACTTATCCTTCAGGCAGGCTTTCAGCTGGGTCAGGAAGCTGGCTTCCTCCACCTTTTTGACCTCTGTGCTGCCCTGGAACTGGTTGCGGCGCTCCTCGGTGACCCGCTCGCGGGTGTAGAAGTATTGCAGGAAGGTCAGCGGCACGGCGATGCAGCAGATGATGGCCATGGTCAACAGGTAGCCCTGCTGATTTTCGCCGCCCACCAGGCCGCAAACCCCGGTGAGAATCAGGGGGAAGGTGATGGAGATGATGCCGGTGCCCATGTTTTTGGTGATTTGACCGGCCATGGAGTTGGTGGAGCGCTGCTTAACGTTTCTGGTGGAGAGGGAGGCGCTCATCTCATAGGCCATATACCACATGGTGTAGCCCACGGAGTAGAACAGGTTGTAGGAAATCACGATCCACACCGCCTGGGCCACCACGCTCTGCACCGGAATCCAGAACATCAGGAGGATGCTGACCACAACGATGGGCAGGCTCAGGATGAACCAGGGGCGGAGTTTGCCCTGGCGGCAGGTGGTCAGGTCCAGCAGCTTCGCCATCAGCAGGTTGGTGACCGCGTCGATGAGCTTGCTCAGGATGGGGAACCAGACCATGAAGAGGGCGATCCAGGCCCCCCGGCTGACGGTGAAGCCCAGCACGTCGGTCAGGTACTGGTTAAAATAGCTGTTGACGATGGATTGCAGCAGCATGACGCCGAAGGGGCCAGCCACATAGCCCAGCCACAGCTCCCGCTTCGTCACGTTGGCAGAGGTGGATTTGGAATCCCAGAATTTCCCGTTCAGGAAATTACCGAGAAGCCCCTTCTTTTGCAGCGTTTTGTCTTCCATGATGTCCTCCTTTTTTCTTTAGATGATGTTGCAGACGATCACTGTTCCCGCCCGATTTTGATATCGGCCAGGGATTCATAGTACTGCGCCATGGCGCTGTGGTCCTTCTGGCCTCCCTGGTGGTGATGCATCCACTGCAAAACCTCCTGCACCTGGGCCGTCATGGGCACCGGTGCGCCGACGCTGTGGGCGCAGTCCAGGGCGTTGTTCAGGTCCTTGATGTGCAGGTCGATTTTGAAGCCGGGCTGGTCGTTGCCGGCGAGCATCATGGGGGCTTTGGCCTCCATGACGGTGGAGCCTGCCAGCCCGCCCCGGATGGCCTGGAACACCAGCGCCGGGTCCACCCCCGCCTTCTGGGCCAGGGTCAGCGCTTCGGCCAGGGCCTGGATGTTGCAGGCCACGATGATTTGGTTTGCCAGCTTTGTGGTGTTGCCTGCCCCTACCTCGCCGCAGCGGACTGCGGAGGAGCCCATGGTCAGCAGCAGCGCCTTGCACTGGTCAAAGACCTCCTGCTTGCCGCCCACCATGAAGCTCAGCGTGCCGTCGATGGCCTTGGGTTCGCCGCCGGAGACGGGGGCGTCCAGCATCTCCACCCCTTTTTCCGCCAGGACGGCGGCGATCTCCTTGCTGGCCACGGGGTTGATGGAGCTCATGTCAATGAAGATTTGCCCCGCGTGCATATACCGGGCGACGCCGCCCTCCCCCAGCATGACCTCCTTCACCTGGGGGGAGTTGGGCAGCATGGTCAGCACCACGTCGCAGCCCTCGCCGATTTCCCGGTAGGTGCCCGCCGTTGCGCCGCAGGCCGCCAGCTCCTCCACAGGGGCCTTGCTGCGGTTGCACACCGTCAGGTCATAGCCCGCTTTCAGGATGTTTTTCGCCATGGGCTTGCCCATAATGCCCAGGCCGATGAGTCCGATTTTCATTTTGCTACCTCCAGTTTGATGATTTCATATTCCTCCAGCCGGTCCAGCACAAGGGCTGTGCTGTCCCCGGCAGGTTCTATGGTGACCGTACCGCCGTGATAGGCCTCCGCGCCGGAATACCGCCCCGGCAGGACGAAGCGCAGCGCCGTCATGGGAACCGGCGGGAAATAGCTGTTGGCAAAGCAGCCGGAGCCGTTCACCAGCTGCAACATCCGGCTGTCGCCCTGTTTTTTCCAAGTCAGTTCCACCGTGGGGTGGAGGCCGGGGGCGAGGCTCCGCTGGTTGCAAAGGCTGTGCATCACGTCCAGCAGCACGTTCAGGGTGTTCTGGTAGCCCTCCTGGCAGTAGAAGGTACCAGCCATCCAGGGCAGATACACCGCCTTGCCCGCTCCGTAGGGATGCACCACCACGCCGGGCTCGTCGGAAAGCTCCGTGTAATAGCACCGCTCCGGCGGCCCGAAGGGATGCTCCGGAATCATGGGCAGCAGCGTTTCGGCCCCCTCCTCATACTCCGCCAGGAGGTAATCCGTCCCGAAGGCGATTTGCGGCGCAGACTGGCAGGCGGGGAAGCGGCTGTCCCCGGCGGCGTAAAAGACGGCGGAGGCGTGGTCGTGCTGCTTTTCCCCCACGCGCTTCATGCCGATGCACCGCAGCGCCTGCTCCGCACGGGGCTGATAGGTCTGGGTGTACAGGCCGGTCTCCCCGGTGGCCACCAGAGTGCCGCCGCCCTGCACGAACCCGTCCAGCAGGGCCGCCTGGCTGTCCCCCAGCATTTTTGCGTCCGGCAGCACCACGACCTCTTTTTCCGCCAGCAGCTCAACGGTGAGGTCCGAGAGCTTCACCTCGTCGAAGGGGATGTGCCCGGCGGTCAGCGCCCGAATCCACCCGTTCACCTCCGGGTCGCTCCGGGCCAGGAGTCCCTTGTGTACCACCAGCACCCTGGCGGCGGAGGACAGGTTCCGGTACAGCGCCTCATGGGCCGCATGGAACTGAAAGGCCGGTTTGCTGGCCTCCAGGCAGGAGCGGTCGGCATGGTTGCCCAGGGTGCCCATGATGTACAGGCTGGTGGAACCGGCGTTGGCCAGGTTCTGCCACTGGCGCAGGGCCATCTGAGCGGGGCTGACGGAGGTCTCCCGATACCGGAAGCCCAGGAAGTCCACGCTGGCGTTGTCCGCCGGGCGGCTGTGGCCGCTGCCCACCGTCAGGCGGCAGTTGGAGCTGGCGGAAAGCTGCCACTGGGGCACGCCGATTTCCGTGCCGGACTCTGTGCGGATATAATCCACCCCGTTGACGGCGATTTCCGGGCTGATGGCCCGCACCGTTTCCAAAAGGTGCTTCTTCTGCTCCCGCAGCACCATCCCCTTGAAGGCGGAATATTTGAGGTAATCCGGGTTGCGGGGGTCGTCCTTCTCCGGAATGTCCAGGCCGAATTTTGCTTTGAATTTGCGCTTGCAGTTCTCGCAGTGGCAGGGGCCGTGATAGACGCCGCTGTAATCCACCACTAGGAAGCCGGACATATTGCAGAACACCCCGTCAAAGGGGAAGCGTGTCAGCACCTCTTGCAGGATTTCCAGCAGCTTCTCCTGCTGGTACGCCCCGTTGGGGCAGCACTGAACGTCGCCGTTGTAGTTGAGGATGTTCCCGTCTTTGTCCCGGTAGGCCCAGTCCGGGTGCTGCTCGTAAACCGGATAGCGGACTTTCGAGAAATCCGTCCGGGCAATGACCCGGATGCCGTTTCTGTGGCACGCCTCAATCATCTCCCCGATGCCGTCGCCGGAGAGGTAGGCGCTTTTCGTCTGGTATTCCAGGTCTGTGTCATAGCTGGCGATGATGCCCGCCGCATTCAGCATGACCACGGTCGCGCCGAACTCCTTCAATTCCCGTGCGTAGGCTGCGGCGTCCATATGCGCCATGTCTATCTCCCGAAGGTTGGTCTGCACCATCCTCCAGGGGTAATCGTTCCACCAATGTGCCATAATCGTCCTCCTTCAGGCAGGCGTGGGCCGTCCCATGCCTGCTCAGTATTTATCCGGGCTGCGCTGACCGGAGAAGATGCTCTTTTCCGTCGCCTGATTCACCATGACCCCGCCCTCGCGGTAGGCTTTGATGTTTTGGATGGCATAGCCGATGCTCCTGGCCTCCCGGTCGGTCAGGGCAGGCGTGACATGAGGGGTGATGATGACGTTGGGCAGGTCCCACAGTTCGCTGTCTGGGGGGAGCGGCTCCGTCTCAAAGGTGTCCAGCCCCGCTCCGGCGATGACGCCGTTCTTCAGCGCCTGAACCAGCGCCGGTTCGTTCACCAGCTTGCCCCGTCCGACGTTGATGAGGAAGGCCGTAGGCTTCATGGCCGCCAGCTGCTCCGCATCCATCATGTGGAAGGTGGCGTCGTTCAGCTCGGCGCACAGCACCACATAGTCGCACTGGGCGAGGAACGCCTTGAAGTCGTCCCCCTCCTCGCTGGCATAGACCCTGTCCACGTTTTCCGCAGGCTTCCGGCTGCGCCGCCAGCCCAGGACGTTCATGCGGAAGGCTTTGGCAAGTCTGGCAAGTTCCGTGCCGGTATTGCCCAGGCCGACGATGCCCAAGGTCTTGCCGAAGATGTTGGTTTTCCGCAGATAATCCCGGCTGACCGCCCAGCGATGCTCCCCCTGGGCGCGAAACAGCATGGGCATATCGTAGGTCAGCATCTGCATGAAGAGCAGGGCGTGCTCCGCCAGCGCCGGGGCGCTCCGCCCGGCGGAGCTGGTGAGGAGGATGCCCCGTTCAAACACCTCCGGCCTTGCGCTGCGGTCTACCCCCGCGTGGCAGCAGTGCACCCATTTCAGACTGGGGTTATCCAGCATGAAGTCATACAGGTCGCCATTCAGGATGGCCACATCGCAGGTTTTGGCGTACTCCGCGATTTTCGCCTTCGCGTCCGGCAGGTAGGGCATCACATAGTTGACCTTTGCGGGGCGCAGAGCGTCGAACAGCTTATCCAGCTCCTCCTTCGGCGCGTAGACCGTGACCAGCGCTTCCCTGATTTCCGGCATTTTTCATTCCTCCTTGTATCATTTCTTGAGATAACTTCGGGCAGATTGCCTATTTCAAATCGACATCTCAAACGTGTTTTGTTGATTAAGGACAATATAACAGATAGTTCTCCAAAGTAAGAACAAAATCTTGCACTTTGTTTTTTCTTTTTGTGGTTATATGAAAGTCGTTTGTTTTGACGGCGGTCAGCCCCATTCGGGAACCGGCGGCTGTCCCTGCTTTACGCTGCCCCGGCAGGTCTGCCGCCGCCGGTAAACGCAGAAAGCCCAGGCGCCCGCTGTCGGGCGCCTGGGCTTGTTTGCGATTAAATTGAGAACTTCTGAACGAATGAACTTCGGAGTCTTGCGGTAAAGTTCCGCCATGGGACAGGCAGAGCGAAAGAGGCATGAATCACTTCGGTTCAAGGTGACTCAGGATTCCTGCGCATTTCCTCAGAGGCCCCTCCGCCGTCAAGCGGCAGACCCTTTCAGGGGCGGCAGGAACGGGGCGCGTATCGGGAGGGCAGGCCCCCGCTTCCTCATTCCAGGCTCAGCCCCAGGTAGCACCCCGACAGCCGGGCTTCCCCCAGCCACTTCACCACGCCGAAGGGTTCCCCCTGCCCGGGGGCGTGGAGCATCCAGCGGTCCCGCCCCAGCGCCCCAGCCAGGGCGGAGGCGGCGGCAGGCGCCGCGCCCTCCGGCCCCAGCAGCTCCCGCAGCACCAGGACGCCCCCGGCC
>JAJBUK010000108.1 GCA_020860385.1 Clostridiales bacterium | reverse complement strand
AGAACCCTCCCCCTATCCCACTGGCGGCTTCGCCTTGTCTTATTCTATAGGTGGTCTATCCCGTTAGAGACGATGTGACTTCTCGCTGGTGAGACTGCCGCCTATGGCGGCTGGGTAACATTCTGAGTTTCCATTGGTCGTGCTAATCTGATTTTTAGCACGGAGGCACATTTTTCTTTAGATAAATGAAACTTAATCCTTAAGTTGATAACATTTTTGCAATCATCTGTGTATGGGCAGCGAGGGCGGCAGCCCCCGTCCAGAGAGACAGAAAGGACTTGATTTCCGTGGCAAACAACAAAAGACACAAAAAGCGCGGCGGCCTCCATGTGCTGCTGCGGGTGCTGGTGGTCATTATCATCCTGGCGGCCTGCGCCATAGGCTTTTTGGGCTATCAGCTCAGCAAGCTGGGCACCTTCTCCGCGGAGGAGATGGGCAGCGCCGATATTGAGACGGAGAGCATCACCACCTCGGTGGAGGGGGTGTGCAACATCCTGCTCATCGGCCAGGACAGCCGCTCTGACGGCGACACCGGCCGCTCCGACACCATGATCCTCCTCAGCATCAACCAGAACACGAACCAGATGTCCATGGTCTCCCTGATGCGGGATACCTATGTGGAGATACCCGGCTACACCGCCCGAAAGCTGAACGCCGCCTATTCCCTGGGGGGCGTCTCCCTGCTGGACGAGACCATCGCCCAGAACTACGGCGTCGTCATTGACTACAACGTGGCCATCGACTTTGAGGGCTTCATCGACGTCATTGACACCCTGGGCGGCGTGGACATCGAGCTGAACGAGGAGGAGGCCAACTACCTCCAGGGCGGCGCAAACGGCGAGTATCTGAGCTACCTCACCGACGGCCCCTATGACGTCACCGTGGGGACGAACCACCTCAGCGGCGCCGCCGCCCTGGACTACGCCCGCACCCGGAAGGTGGGGCAGTACGACTTTGAGCGCACCCAGCGCCAGCGCACCGTCATCACCGCCGTCTTTAACGAGCTGAAAGGCCAGAGCGTCGTCAGTCTGCTGTCCATTTACAACTCCATCGCGGACGACCTGACCACCGACATGACCGCCCTCCAGATCGCGGGGGTGGGGGTCAGCGCCTACGGCATGAAGGATAACGGCATCCTGTCCTACCGCCTGCCCACTGACGATATGTATTCCAACCAGAGCATCAGCGGCATCGGCTCGGTGCTGATCATCAACGACTGGGACTATGCCAGGGAGACCCTGGCGGGCTGGCTCTATGACGCGCCGGAGGATACCGCCGACGGGGCGGAGAGCGAGACGGAGTGAATAAGCTGTTGACTGTTAGCTGTTAGCCACCCCTCAGTCAGTGGTCGGAGGCGGAGTGAGGCGGCTGTATGTGTAGGGGCGGCCCTTGGCCGCCTCGGATAAGCAGGTGGTTTCTGCGGGCGGCCAAGGGCCGCCCCTACAGAAAAATGACGATTTCGACTTCACGTTCTACTAGTCACCAACCACTAACACGGAAATCAATTTTGAAATCCGGTTTGCACTAGAACCCCTCCACCGGCTAACGCCGGTCCCCCTCCCCCTTCGGGGGAGGCAATGAAACTGTAGGAATTGCCACGTCATTGGCTCCCCTGAAAGGGGAGCTGTCAGCGAAGCTGACTGAGGGGTGGGAAGGCCAGACTGAGGGGTGGCTAGCAGCTAAAAGCTAATAGCTAACAGCTCACGCCGCCCGCAGGGGCGGTCTAGCCACTAGCCACTAAAACTCCCCCTTGCAATTCGAACAAATGTTTGATAGTATAGACAAAAGGAGCATCCCTATGAGCAAATCATCCTCCCCCGCTGAAGGGGAATTTCGCACATCCATCGGCGGACAGGCCCTGCTGGAAGGCATCCTGATGCGGGGACCGGAGAAACAGGCCATCATCGTCCGCCGCCCAGACGGCGGCCTGGAGGAGAAGGTGGAGGACTTGCACCTCATCAAGGAGCGGTACCCCATCCTGGGGGTGCCCTTCATCCGGGGCGTGGTCAACTTCATGGACTCCATGGTGAAGGGCGTCCAGGCGCTGATGTACTCCGCCGAGTTCTACCCGGAGGAGGAAGAGGAGCAGCCCACCAAGCTGGAGCAGTGGATCGAGCGGAGGTTCGGCAGCGAGGCCCTGTCCAAGTTCGTGGTCTACTTCGCCGTGGTGCTGGCGGTGTGCTTCTCGGTGGGACTGTTCTTCCTGCTGCCCACCGTTTTGACCAACCTGCTGGGGAAACTCATCCCCATGAACAAGCTGGCCGTCAGCCTGATGGAAGGGGTCATCCGCATCGCGGTGTTCCTGCTGTACCTGGTGCTCTGCTCCAGGATGGAGGATATGAAGCGGGTCTTCGCCTACCACGGCGCGGAGCATAAGACCATCTTCTGCTACGAGCGGGGGCTGGAGCTGACGGTGGAAAACGTCCGCAAAATGCCCCGGCATCACCCCAGATGCGGCACCAGCTTCCTGTTTGTGGTGGTGGCGCTGGCCATCCTGGTCCATGCGGTGATGTTCACCTTTATCACGCCCCCCAACGTGCTGGTGCGTATCCTGCTCCAGCTGCTGAGCCTGCCCATCATCGTGGGGGTCAGCTATGAGTTTAACCGTTACGCCGGCAGGCATGACAACGCCCTGACCCGGTTCCTCATCGCCCCCGGCCTGTGGATGCAGAATTTTACCACCAACGAACCGGATGATTCTATGATAGAGGTGGGCATTGCCTCGCTGAAGGCGGTGCTGCCGGAGAAAAAGGGGCAGGACGCCTGGTAAGGCGGCTGCGCGGAGAAGGAAGGCGTTGCCCATGCTGAAAACCTACAATACCCTGTACCTGGACACCCGCCAAAAGCTGCGGCTGGCCGGGGTGGAGGCAGCCCAGCTGGAGGCCAGGGAGCTGATTTGCTTTGCCTCCGGCAAGGGGAAGGACGAGTTTTTCGCCAGCTTGCAGCTGTACGCCACCCCGGAGTTGGAGGAGCGGCTGCGGGGGCTGGTGCAGCGCCGCCTGGACGGGGAGCCGCTGGCTTACATCCTGGGGGAGTGGGACTTCATGGGGCTGAACCTGCTGGTGACGCCTGACACCCTCATCCCCCGCAGCGATACGGAGACGGTGGCCCAGCGGGCCATCGAACTGGCTGCCCGGGCCGGAGACCATGCCAGGGTGCTGGATCTCTGCTGCGGCACCGGCTGCATCGGCCTGGCGGTGGCCCAGCGCTGCAAGAACTGCCGGGTGGTGCTGGCGGACGTGAACCAGGACACCCTGGACGTGGCCCGGAAGAACACCCTCCGCACCGGCCTCAGCGGGCAGATCACCACCTTCGCCGCCGACGCCCTCCAGCCCCCGCCCCGGCTGATTTGGGACTTTAACCTCATCGTCTGCAACCCGCCCTATATCCGCTCCGGCGACATCGCCGGGCTGGACGCCTCTGTCCGGGACTATGAACCCCATCTGGCACTGGACGGCGGGGCGGATGGGCTGGACTTCTACCGCAGCGTGACCCAGCAGTGGAAAGGGGCCATGCGGTCGGCCTGCGTTCTCCTCTTTGAGGTGGGGTACGACCAGGCGGAGGACGTGGCCGCCATCCTGGCCGCCAGCGGCTACCATAACATTCAAAAGCACCCGGACTGGAACGGGGTGCTGCGGGCGGTGGAAGGGACGCTGAGCTGAGGTAGGTGTTAGGTGTTAGTTGTTCCGGCTGCCTCCGCCGTCAAGCGGCAGTTCCGCTGCGCTCCCTACCCCTTTAGTGGAACGCGAAGTCTAAATCTTCACTTTTCTGTAGGGGCGGCCCTTGGCCGCCCGGGGAAACCACCTGCTTATCCGAGGCGGCCAAGGGCCGCCCCTACAGGGACAGAGCGAAGCGGCACCGCTGCCTGACGGCAGTGCCATTGACATGGCAATTACAACAACCTCCTGCCGCCCCTGAAAGGGGAGGGGAACCGGCAGTAGCCGGTGGAGGGGTGGCAACGGTGTCCCCCTTTTGATAAGGTATGGAAAATTCCAACGGTGTAACCCCTCAGTCAGCTCCGCTGACAGCTCCCCTTTCAGGGGAGCCAATGACGCAAAGATTATGACAACTTTTTGCCGCCCCTGAAAGGGGAGGTGCCTCCGAAGGAGGCGGAGGGGTTTGCCGTTAGCTGTTAGTCACTAACTGCTAACAGCTCTAAACCCCACCTAGAAATTACGAGAATGGAGAAACGAACATGGCTAAGAAATCATCGACTGTACAGCCCGCCGCCCCTGCGGAGGATAAGCAGAAGGCGCTGGCCACCTGCGTGGCCCAAATCGAGCGCACCTACGGCAAAGGCTCCATCATGCGCATGGGGGACAAGGCGGACATCAAAGTGGAGAGCCTGCCCACCGGCTCCCTGACCCTGGACCTGGCCCTGGGCATCGGCGGCCTGCCCCGCGGCCGCATCGTGGAGGTCTACGGCCCGGAGGCTTCCGGCAAGACCACTTTGGCCCTCCACTGCGTGGCCCAGGCCCAGAAGGCCGGGGGCGAGGTGGCCTACATCGACGCGGAGCACGCCATGGACCCCGCCTACGCCCGGGCCCTGGGGGTGGACATTGACTCCATGCTCATCTCCCAGCCGGACACCGGCGAGCAGGGCCTGGAGATCTGCGAACAGCTGGTGCGCTCCGGCGCGGTGGATTTGGTGGTCGTGGACTCGGTGGCCGCCCTGGTGCCGAGAGCCGAAATCGAGGGCGAGATGGGGGACTCCTTCGTGGGTATCCAGGCCCGGCTCATGAGCCAGGCCCTTCGGAAGCTGGCCGGTTCCATCTCCAAGACCAACTGCATCGTCATCTTCATCAACCAGCTGCGGGAGAAGGTGGGCGTCATGTACGGCAACCCGGAGGTCACTACCGGCGGCCGGGCGCTGAAATTCTACTCCTCCGTCCGCATCGACGTGCGCCGCATCCAGTCCATCAAGGTGGGGGACGAAATCATCGGCAACCACACCCGTGCCAAGGTGGTCAAGAACAAGGTGGCGCCCCCCTTCCGGGAGGCGGAGTTCGACATTATGTATGGCGAGGGCATCTCTAAGGTGGGCGAACTGGTGGACCTGGGCGTTCAGCTGGGCCTAGTGGAGAAGTCCGGCAGCTGGTTCAACATGGGCGAGCTGCGGCTGGGCCAGGGCCGGGACGCCGCCAAGCAGTATTTCAAGGACCATCCCGACGAGGCGGACAAGCTGGAGGCGGACATCCGCGCCAACGCCTATAAGCTGATGAGCAAACAGTCCCTGGCGGCGGCCAAGGCCGCAGGCCGCGCCCTGGGGCCGGAGGAGGAGAGCGCCGAGGCCGCTCCTGCCCTCGCTGAACCGGAGAAGAAGCCCGCCAAGGCTGCCAAAGCCGCCAAGACCGCGAAGCCGGAGCAGTCTGCCCAGGAGGACATCGCCTCCTCCCTGTTCAGCGAGCTGGAGGCGGAAATCGACATCTCCGCCGGGGACTTTGAAGGCTGATGCCCGTCATACAAAAGCTGGAGGAATCCAAGCACGTCTCCGGACGCTACCTGGTGTGGCTGGGGGAGAAGGAGCTGGTGCGGGTCACGGAGGAGGAGATCCTCTCCTTCGGCCTGTACACCGGCAAGGAACTGACTGACGAGGAGGTAGCCCGGCTGACCCAGGCGGGGCAGACCTCCGGGGCCAGAGCCGTCGCCGCCAAGCTGGTGGGGGCCAAGCCCATGAGCCGGGGGGAGCTGACGGAAAAGCTGGCCCGGAAGGGCTACACCCCGGAGGACGCGGAGGGAGCCGCCGACTGGCTGGAGGAGCTGGGCGTGCTGGACGACAGCGCCTATGCCGCCATGGTTGCCCGGCACTACACCGCCAAAGGCTACGGCCTGCGGAAGGTGCAGGACGAGTTGTGGCGGCGGAAGGTTCCCCGGGCGCTCTGGGCGGAGGCCCTGGCCCAGGCGGAGCCGCCGGAGGAGGCCATCGACAAGCTCATCGCCCAGAAGCTGCGGGGCAAGACCCCAGACCGGCAGGAACTGGGGAAGGTGCAGAACTTCCTGCTCCGCCGGGGCTTCTCCTGGAGCGAGGTAAAAGAGGGGCTGGAACGGTATGGCGCGGAGGAGGAGTAGTGGCTGATAGCTAGTGGCTAGTGGCTAGTGGCTAGTCGCCCCTGCGGGGCGGAACGGTTGGCGCTTAACTCTTTGCAGCGATGGTTTAGAACCATTGTGTCCATTTCATCCAGTAGGGGCGCACAGTGTGCGCCCGGCGAACCTTTTATCTCCTGCGGCCTTTCTCTAAGAAAGAATTTGGGTGGGATAAGGTTTTTGCCAGATAAAGTCAGGTAAACCCTCTATCTTGAACCTCATTTCAGGCGAAAACGGGGCGGGCGCACACTGTGCGCCCCTACTGGATAAGGGAAACCCCGGCGGTTTCAACCACCGCCACTAACCACTAACCCCCTTCCAAGGAGGCAGCGCCATGCACATCATTTTTATGATTTTTGTAATGATTTATATCTACTGCAAGACGCAAAGGTGAGCAGCGGCAGCAAAGCAGACGGAACCCCTGATAAGGAGATATGGAATGACAAATCACTACAGAGTGGCCTTCGTTTCCCTGGGCTGCGACAAAAACCGCATCAACCTGGAGCAGATGATGGCCCTGGTGCAGGATGCCGGCCATGAGCTGGTGGCCGACCCTGCGGAAGGGGCGGACGTCTGCGTCATCAACACCTGCGGCTTCATTGACGCCGCCAAAGAGGAGGGCATTGCCGCCATCCTCCAGATGGCTCAGCTGAAGGAGGAAGGCGTGCTGAAGAAACTCCTGGTCAGCGGCTGCCTCTCCCAGCGCTACCGGGAGGACATCAAGGAGAGCCTGCCGGAGGTGGACGGCCTGCTGGGCACCGGCAGCTATACGGACATTGTGGCCGCCATCAACGATGTCATGGCCGACACCATGCCGGAGTACTACGGCGACATCCGCCACACCGACGAGGAGGGGCGGCGGGTGCTGTCCACGCCTCCCTACCTGGCCTATTTGAAGGTGGCGGAGGGGTGCAGCAACGGCTGCGCCTTCTGCGCCATTCCGAAGATTCGCGGCCCCTACCGCAGCCGCCGGATGGAGGACATTCTGGCGGAGGCCCAGGTGCTGGCGGACAGCGGGGTGCAGGAGCTGCTGCTCATCGCCCAGGACGTGTCCCGCTACGGCACCGACCTGTATCGGACGCACAAGCTGCCGGAGCTGCTGCGGGAGCTGTGCAAGATGGACTTCCACTGGATACGGCTCCACTACCTGTACCCCGACGATTTGACGGAGGAGTTGATTGATACCATCGCCGCCGAGCCGAAAATCGTTCATTACCTGGACATCCCCCTCCAGCACTGCAACGGCAGGCTCTTAAAGGCCATGCACCGGTGGGGGACGGAGGAGCAAATCGTCGCCCTGCTGGACGGCATCCGGGCGAAGATACCCGACGTGGTGTTCCGCACCAGCCTCATCACCGGCCTGCCGGGGGAGAGCGAGGACGAATTTGAGGAGTTGTGCGCCTTTCTGCGCCGGCAGAAGCTGGTGCGGGCGGGGGTGTTCGCCTACTCCCCGGAGGAGGGCACCCTGGCGGAGCGTATGCCCGACCAGGTGGATGACCTGGAGAAGGAGCGCCGCCTGAACCTGCTGGTGGACGTGCAGAGCGATGTGATGGACGAGTACAATGAAAGCCGCCTGGGCGAGACGGTGGAGGTGCTGGTGGAGGGCTTCGACCCGGACATGGGCTGCTATGTGGGCCGCACCTATGCCGACGCCCCGGACATTGACGGCCACGTTTACTTCACGGTGGCCGGGCGTCCGGAACCGGGCACCTTCCTGCCGGTGCTGCTTACCGGCACGGTGGAGGGCGACCTGATGGGAGAAGCCGCCGACAGCGAGGAGGAATGAGCTGTGAATCTGGCAAATAAAATCACCATGGCGCGGGTGTGCCTGATCCCCGTCTTTGTGGTGCTCTGCTATCTGGACTTTCCCTATCACCAGCTGGCGGCCCTAGCAGTGTTCATCCTCGCCAGCCTCAGCGACTATGTGGACGGTCGCCTGGCCCGGAGCCGGGATATGGTCACGGACTTCGGCAAGTTCATGGACCCCATTGCGGACAAGATGTTGACCATGTCTGCCCTGTGTATGTTCGTGGGCTGGGGGCGCACCCCGGCCTGGGTGCTGCTGATTATCCTGGCCCGGGAGTTCGCCGTCTCCGCCCTGCGGCTCATCGCGGTGGACAACGGCAAGGTGATTGCCGCCGCCTGGTCGGGGAAGGTGAAAACCGCCTCCACCATGGTCTGCATTATCCTGATGCTGGCGGTGACGGACAACACGATCCTGGACTTCCTGTGCAACCTGGTGATGCTGGTGACCACGGTGTACTCCGGTGTGGAATACTTTGTGAAGAACAAGGAAGTCATCAACTGGGCCGACGTGTGACCTGCGTTCCTACCCTTTCAGGGCAATGTCCTCAACTTAAAAAGCAATCTATCCTAGGTTGAAAGGAATAACACAGCCGTACAGTCAGATTTCAGCGACCAAAGGGCAACAAAATTGCCGCCCCAGCCGCCATGGGCGGCAGTCTCAGCAGGTATCAAGTCACATCGTCTGTTGCCTGCGCTGCCACGGAGCGGCAGAGACAAGGCGAAGCCGCCAGCGGGATAGGGGGAGGGTTCTTAGGGAGGGGCGA
>JAJBUK010000105.1 GCA_020860385.1 Clostridiales bacterium | reverse complement strand
CCCGTTAGAGACGATGTGACTTCTCACTGGTGAGACTGCCGCCCATGGCGGCTGGCGGGGATTGCCGCCCACGTCCCTGCCGTTGGCGGGACGGGCGTCAATTTTGTTGTCCTTTGGTCGCTGAAATCTGACTGTACGGCTGCGCTACGTCCCTCAACTTAAGATAGATTGCATCTTAAGTTTGATATTACCGTTCAGTTCAGGCACCGCGCAGCGCCGGAAAATCCCGCGAAAACCACTGTACACCGGCGGCGAAAGCGATTATAATAGGGCAGAGACGCCCCGTCGGCCCCTGTGGTATCGATTTGCCCGTCTCTCACCGATATTATACCGGTTCCCGACAGAAAAAGCAACACGGAAAGCAACGATAGAAAGCGAGCGACCCACCTCATGCGATTTGCCATTTACACCCTGGGCTGCAAGGTCAACCAGTACGAGACCCAGGCCATGGAGACCATCCTCCAGCAGCGGGGCCACACCCTCACCGACTTCCACGCCCCGGCGGACGCCTACATCGTGAACACCTGCTCCGTCACCGCCGTCAGCGACAAAAAGTGCCGCAATATGCTCCGCCGGGTGAAGAAGCTGGCCCCGGACAGCGTGCTGGCCGTCTGCGGCTGCTACGCCCAGGCCAAACCGGAGGAGGTGGCCGCCCTGGGGGCGGACGTGGTCTACGGCACGGGGAAGCGGCTGGAGTTTCTGGACGCGGTGGAGCAGGCGGTGGCCCAGCGCCGCCAGCGCCTGGAGGTGGACGACGCCCTGCGCCGCAAAAGCCCCTTCGAGGTGCTGCCCGCCGGGGGGCTGCCAGGCCGCACCAGGGCGCTCTTAAAAGTAGAGGACGGCTGCGCCAACTTCTGCACCTACTGCATCATCCCCTACACCCGGGGGCCGGTGCGGTCTGAGCCGCTGGAGGACGCGGTGGCCCAGGCCAAGGGGCTGGCTGCGGCAGGGTATCAGGAAATCGTGGTGACGGGCATCGAAATCTCCTCCTGGGGGAAGGAGCTGCCGGGGGACGCCACCCTCATCGACCTGCTGGAGGCCGTCTGCCGCGCCGTCCCCGACCTGCGGATACGGATGGGTTCCCTGGAGCCGAGGACGGTCACGGAGGACTTCTGCCGCCGGGCGTCCCAACTCCCCAACCTCTGCCCCCACTTCCATCTCAGCCTGCAATCGGGCTGCGACGCCACCCTGAAACGGATGAACCGCCGGTACGACACCGCCCGGTTCCTGGAGAGCTGCCGCCTGCTGCGGCAGTGGTTTGACCGGCCCGCCATCACCACCGACCTGATTTGCGGCTTCGCAGGGGAGACGGAGGAGGAGTTTGCCGAGACGCTGGCCTTCCTGCGCCAGGCCCGGTTCTCCGCCATGCACATCTTCCCCTACTCCCGCCGCAGCGGCACAGTGGCAGACCGGCTGACGGGGCAGCTGCCCAACGCCGTGAAGGAGGAACGCTGCCATCAGGCCGCCGCCGTCGCCCGGGCGTTGCAGGAGGACTACCTGAACCAGTTCGTGGGGGAGACCCTTCCCGTCCTCTTTGAGGAAACGGCGGAGGGCGCGCCCGCCGGGGAAGGGCTGTGGCGGGGCCACGCCCCCAACTATGTGGAGGTGTACGCCTGGGGGCAAGACCTCCACAACGTCCTGCGCAGCGTCGCCGTGGAGCGGGTGGAGGACGGGAACCGTCTGGCCGGGCGTATCGCCGCAGGGGAGTGAGGGCATCTCCGGCAACATTCCCCGGAAAATGGGTTGCATTTTCCGGAAAAGTCCTTTAAAATAAAAGCGCAATCAGTTTACAAGGCAGGTTTTACGCTATGAAGCAATATGATTATCTCATCGTCGGCGCCGGGCTGTACGGCGCGGTCTTTGCCCACGAGGCCATGCAGAAGGGCAAGCGCAGCCTGGTGGTGGACCGCCGGGGCAACATCGCCGGCAACATCTACACTGAGGAAGTGGAGGGCATCAACGTCCACAAGTACGGCGCGCACATCTTCCACACCTCCAACAAGGAGATTTGGAACTATATCAATCAGTTTGCCGAGTTCAACAACTACGTCAACTCCCCCATCGCCAACTACCACGGGGAAATCTATAATATGCCCTTTAACATGAACACCTTCTCCAAGATGTGGGGCATCTCCACCCCCCGGGAGGCCCAGGCCATCCTGGACCAGCAGCGCGCCGAGGTCACCGGCGAGCCTCAGAACCTGGAGGAGCAGGCCATCAGCCTGGTGGGCCGGGACATCTTTGAGAAGCTGGTAAAGGGCTACACCGAGAAGCAGTGGGGCCGGGACTGCAAAGACCTCCCCGCCTTCATCATCCGCCGCCTGCCGGTGCGCATGACCTATGACAATAACTACTTCAAAGACCGCTTCCAGGGCATCCCCATGGGGGGCTACACCGCCATGGTGGCCCGTATGCTGGAGGGGGCGGACATCCGCCTGAACGTGGACTATCTGGAGCAGAAGGCAGAGCTGGACGCCCTGGCGGACAAGGTGATTTACACCGGCCCCATCGACGCCTACTTCGGCTATCGCCTGGGCTACCTGGAGTACCGCTCCGTCCGCTTTGAGACGGAGACCCTGGACATGGAGAACTACCAGGGCGTGGCCGTGGTGAACTACACAGACCGGGAAACCCCCTTCACCCGCCTCATCGAGCATAAGCACTTCGAGTTCGGCACCCAGCCCAAGACCGTCATTTCCCGGGAATACTCCGCCGAGTGGAAGCCCGGGGACGAGCCCTATTACCCCGTCAACAACGAGAAGAACCAGGCCCTCTACCAGCAGTACAAGGCCCTGGCCCAGCAGGAAACGGGGGTACACTTCGGCGGCCGCCTGGGGGAGTACCAGTACTATGACATGGACAAGGTGATTGCCGCGGCGCTGGACTACGCCCGCGCCGAGCTATAAAGAATCTGCGGCCCCGACAGGCCGCAGCCATCCCCACATCATTTGATTTGAAAGGAGCCTGACATCATGGAACTGACCAACGTATTCGCCCTGCGGTCCTCCTGCCGCAGCTACACTGACCAGCAGCTTTCCGAGGAGGAGCTGACCACCGTGCTGAACGCCGGACTGCAAACCCCCGCCGCCATGGGCCGCTTTGACAAGCTGCGCTTCGTCGTCGTCCAGGACGAGGGGGTGCTGGAAGCGCTGAACAGCAGCTTTGCCGCCGCTACCGGCAACGAGGCCGCTTATCCCACCTACCACGCCCCCACCGTTATCTTCGTCGCCTGTGACAGCAGCGACAACCTGGCCCTCCAGGGGGCCAACGCCGCCTGCGCCGTGGAGCATATGGCCCTGGCCGCCACCGACCAGGGGCTGGGCAGCGTCTACCTGTTCGGCATCTGCAACGTCCTCCAGGGCAGCGCCCAGGCCGCCGCCCTGTTGCAGCTTCCCGTGGGCTTCCAAATCGTCTCCGCCCTGGCGGTGGGGCATCCCACGGCCCCGGCCCAGCCCAGGGAGCCTGACCCGGCCAAAATCGTCGTCACCCGGATTTGAGCCGGGGGGTGTTTGTGCTTCCCTGCACGCATCGCAAAACACAGCCCCCGCAGGGGCAGGCAAATCGCCTGCCTCTGCGGGGGCTTTTTTCGGCGGGCCGCGGTGCAGCCCCGCCGGTTCGGGAACGTGCGTTGTCAGCTCAGCTGGAACTGACCGGTGTACAGCTGGTAGTAGCGGCCCTTCATGGCCATCAGCTCGTCATGGGAGCCGATTTCAATGATGCGGCCCAACTCCAGCACGGCGATACAGTCGCTGTTGCGGACGGTGGACAGCCGGTGGGCAATGACGAAGGTGCTCCGCCCCTTCATCAGCGCGTCCATACCCTTGGAAATCAGCGCCTCGGTACGGGTGTCGATGGAGGAGGTGGCCTCGTCCAGCACCATCACAGGCGGGTCTGCCACGGCGGCCCGGGCGATGGCCAGCAGCTGCCGCTGGCCCTGGGACAGGTTGGCGCCGTCAGCAGTGACCATGGTGTTGTAGCCCTCCGGCAGGCGGCGGATGAAGGAGTGGGCGTTGGCCGTCTTGGCGGCGGCGATGCACTGCTCATCCGTGGCGTCCAGTTTGCCGTAACGGATGTTCTCCATGACGGTGCCGGTGAACAGGTGGGTGTCCTGGAGGACGATGCCCAGGGAGCGGCGGAGGCTGTCCTTGGCGATGCCCTGGATGTCAATGCCGTCATAGGTGATGGAGCCATCCTGAATCTCGTAGAACCGGTTGATCAGGTTGGTGATGGTGGTCTTGCCTGCGCCGGTGGAGCCGACGAAGGCGATTTGCTGGCCGGGCTTGGCGTAGACGCTCAGGTCGTACAGCACCTGCTTCTCCGGCACATAGCTGAAGTCTACATTGGTCAGGCGGACGTCGCCCTTCAACTCTACCAGCTCGCAGGCGTCCTCGCCCTCGCCGATAACGGTGCCGGTGACCGGCTTGAGCTTGAAGTTGTCGCCGCCGTTCCGGGGCTCCCAGCTCCAGTGGCCGTCATCGTGGTGCACCAGCTTGCCCCGCTCGGTCTGGGGCAGCTTCCACGCCCAGTTGGTGACCCGGCCCTCGCCGTTGTGAAGGCTCAGGCTGCCGTCCTCGTGCTTTTCCACGTTGACCAGAGTGACCTTGCCGTCGTCGATTTCCGGCTCCTCGTCCATGACGGCGAAGATACGTTCCGCGCCGGCCAGGGCGGACAGGATGTTGTTCATCTGCATGGTGATTTGGTTCAGAGGCTGGGACAGCTGCTTGGAGTAGGTCAGATAGGTGACCAGGCCGCCAATGTCGAAGCCGCCAATGATGCTCAGGGCGCCGCCCACAGCCGCGGTGATGGCGTAAGCGATGTTGGAGATGTTGCCGGAGATGGGGCCCATGGCGTTAGAGTAGAAAGTGGCTTTGGAGGCCGCCTGGCGGTAATTCTCGTTCAGTTCGCGGAAGTCGCTGACCGCCTGCTCCTCATGGGTGAAGGCCTTGACCACCTTCATTCCGGAGATCATCTCCTGGATGTTGCCGTTCAGGGCGCCCAAGGCAGCCTGCTGCTCCCGGTAATAGGCGCGGCTTCTGCCGCCCACGATTCTGATGACCAAGAGGATTGCCACCAGCATGACGACGGAAATCAGGAACAGAATTGGGCTAAGATATATCATCATCACCACGATGGAAATGAAGGTAATGCCGGCGGACAGCATCTGGACGATGGACTGCTCCAGTGCCATCTGCACGTTGTCCGCATCGTTGGTGAAGCGGCTCATCAGTTCGCCGTGGGTGTGCTGGTCAAAGAACCGCAGGGGCAGGGTCTGCATATGGTCGAACATCTCTTTGCGCAGGGTGTTGCAGCTCTTTTGTGCCAGCTGGGCCATCAGGTTGGCCTGACCGTAGGAGCAGGCTGCCGCTACCAGGTAAACCAGGAACAGTTGAAGCACGCTGGTCAGCAGGTTGGGCAGTACGGTGACCCCTTCGGCCACAGCGTCAGTCAGGTTGTTGATGATGGGGCGCATCATATAGGTGGCCGCCACGCTGCACAGGGAGGACAGAACCACCATCAGCAGGGCGGAAATCAGCATCACAGGCCGCTTCATCAGATAGCTCAGCAGCCGGGTGATGGTGGCCATCATATTCTTGGGGCGCTGGGGATTGGGATTGTTCCGTCTTCCGGGTCCGTTATTAGCCATGATCGACCCCTCCTTCCAGCTGGGAATGATAGATTTCCTGATAGATCTTGTTGCAGCGCATCAGTTCCTCATGGGTGCCGATGCCTGCAATGGTGCCATCGTCCAGCACAATGATTTTATCCGCGTTCCGGACGGAGGAGATACGCTGGGCAATCAAGATAACGGTGGTGTCCTTCAGGTTGTGATAGAAGCTCTCCCGGATGAGGGCCTCGGTGGCGGAGTCCACGGCGGAGGTGGAGTCATCCAGAATCAGCACGGAGGGCTTGCGGAGCATAGCCCGGGCAATGCACAGCCGCTGCTTCTGTCCGCCGGAGACGTTGACGCCGCCCTGGCTCAGGTGGGTGTCAAAGCCGTAGGGGAAGGACATGATGAAGTCGTAGGCCTGGGCGTCCTTGGCCGCCTGGATCATTTCCTCCTCGGTGGCGTCGGGGTCGCCCCACAGCAGGTTCTCCCGAATGGTGCCGGAGAACAGCACGTTGTTTTGCAGCACCATGCCGATGCGGCCCCGGAGATCCTCCAGGGGGTAGTCCTTCACGTTCACATCGTCCAGCAGCACCTCGCCTTCGGTGACGTCGTAGAACCGGGGAATCAGGTTCACCAGGGAACTCTTGCCCACGCCGGTGCCGCCGACGATGGCCACGATTTGGCCCGGCTCAGCCACAAAGTCCAGATTGGTCAGCACATCGTCGCCGCTGCCGGTTTTCGTGTACTTAAAGGAGACGTTGCGGAATTCCACCTTGCCGCCGGAGCGGGGCAGCTGCTCCTGGGCCAGGGGGCCGTCCTCAATGTCTGGCTCGGTGTCGATGACTTCAAAGATACGATCGGAGCAGGCCTGGGCGCGGCTGTATTGCAGCAGCGTCATAGCCACCATCATCACCCCGGACAGCACCATCATTACATAGTTCAGCAGGCTGGACAGCTGGCCGATGGGCAGTTCACCGTCCAGCACCAGCAGGCCGCCGTTGTACAGAATCAGCACCGTGCCGGTGGAGATGCAGAGCATCATGATGGGGTTCAGCATCACAACACGCAGCACGGCTTTCAGGCCGGCGTTGGTGTATTCATCGTTGGCCTGACGGAACTTTTCCTTCTCAAAGTCGGCCCGGACGTAGCTCTTTACCACCCGGATGCCCACCAGGTTCTCCTGCACCTTCTCGTTCAGGACGTCGATTTTGGACTGCATGGCCCGGAACAGGGAGTGGCACTTGGTCATGATGAAGCCCACCGCCACAGCCAGAATGGGCAGGATGATGAGCAGGAGAATGGCCAGCCGCCACTC
Source organism: Clostridiales bacterium (assembly GCA_020860385.1). Lineage (GTDB taxonomy): Bacteria > Bacillota > Clostridia > Oscillospirales > Oscillospiraceae > Onthomonas. Next base: position 1,867 of record JAJBUK010000105.1, on the reverse strand, counting down.
AATGGTGAAGGACACGATGAGGGCCACAATCATCATCACCAGGGAGCGCACCAGCATCCGCAGCGCCATGGCCGTGGTATTCTGGATGTTGGTAATGTCGTTGGTCATACGAGTGATCAACGAGGAGGAGGAGAAGTGATCAATATCCGCGAAGGAGAACTTGCTGACCTGGTCAAACTCCGCGCTGCGGAGGTTGGCACCCAGGCCAATGGAGGCTCCTGCGGCGTATTTCGCGCTGAGGGTGCCGCAGGTCATGGAGATGCAGGAGATGACCAGCATCAGCGCCCCCATGCGGAGGATGACCCCCATGTCGCTGTCAGCGATGCCCACGTCAATGATCTGCGCCATCAGCAGGGGCAGGATCAGCTCACAGATAGTTTCCACTGTGATGAGGGTGGGCGCCAGCAGCGCCTGTTTGCCGTATCCCTTGAAGTAAGGGATCAGCCGCCTAATCATATTCATTAGACTATCCTTCCTTTCCTGGCCCGGACGCTCCCCTTGGCGGCGGGCCGTAATTTGTCAGAATGTGATGTTGTCAGGGGTAAACCCGCGTCACTCCTCAGGGGTCGGAGGCGCGGGGTCGGGAGGTTCACGGGCAGGGCGCACGTCCTTTGCGCAGGCGCAGGGCGATGCAGCCTCATGCTCCTGAATCAGGGCAGAAATCTTTTTCATCAGGCGCAGATACGTTCTGGCGTCCTCCTCGCCCAGGGCGGTCAGCAGGCCCTTCAGGTCGTTGATGGCGTCCTGGTAGCGCTCCGCCGCATAGTCCTTGCCCGCCTCAGTGACGCGGACGATGACCTTGCGGCGGTCTGTCCCATCCCTGGTGCGCTCCACATAGGCTTTGCGCTCCAGGCTGTTCAGGATGTTGGTCACCCGTGCGGTGGACAGGTGGAAGCAGTTGCTCAGCACAGTGGGGGTGGTGGGGGCGTCCGTGTGGATGAGGTGCAGCAGCATGGCCATTTCCCCCTGGGAGATTTCGGTCATTTTCCGCCGGGGGCCTCGCTGAAAAGCCGACGTGTAACGGAACAGTTCCGTTGCCATTTCCTCAAGCTCCATGGTATCACCTCCTAACACCCTTTATTTTCTACCACTGATAGTTACTATTATGCACGGGGTTTCTATGATTGTCAATAGTCTGTTTGTGAATTTTCTGTGACAGGGGGAAGGATTTCCGCAGAACGTGAAACCGGGCCTTTTCATTTTGACTTTTTTCTGGTACAATAGGAGGAGATTTTAGTGGCTAGTTGTCAGTGGCCAGTGATTAGTCACCCCTCAGTCAGCTTCGCCGACAGCTCCGCCGTCAAGCGGCATTTCCACTGCGCTCCCTACCCTTTCAGGGGAGCCAATAACGTAGAGATTATGACAACTTCCTGCCGCCCCTGAAAGGCAAAGCCATCAACTTAAAAAACTATCTATCCTGGGGTGAGAGGAACAACGCAGCCGCACAGGCAGCTTTCAACGACCAAAGGGCAATAAAATTGCACGTTCCGCCCGCCATCGGCAGGGCGGAACGGCAATCGTACCCAGCCGCCATGGGCGGCAGTCTCACCAGTGAGAAGTCACATCGTCTCTATTGGGATAGACCACCTGATTGAGGGACAAGGCGAAGCCCACAGTGGGATAGGAGGAGGGTTCTTAGGGGGGAGCGAGGCCCCGAAGCTCCCTCCTAAGCCGCCTTCTTTCCCCCATTTCTTGGCGGAGCAATTTACGGCGTCCAAAAATGTGCCAGCGGCACATTTTTAGCCGGAAACCGATGCCAGCTATGCTGGCGAGGGTCACTGTCCGAGGAGGATACCGTAAAGGGTCAGCAGGCGGTAGTCAGGCCCGCCGGGAGGGCAAAACGTTGTTCATTCTAATATCTTTATCT
>JAJBUK010000091.1 GCA_020860385.1 Clostridiales bacterium | reverse complement strand
ACCTTATTCTCCTTAATCCAGGAAAATTGCATCTTTAAGTTGATGACATTGCCCTTTCAGGGGAGGCAAAAAGTTGTCATAATCTCTACGTCATTGGCTCCGCCGTCAAGCGGCATTTCCGTTTCGCTCCCTACCCTGAAAGGGGAGCTGTCAGCGAAGCTGACTGAGGGGTGATGCCGCAACGCAACGCGGCAAGAAACCCTCCGCATTTTCCCTTGTAAATCCGGCCCTTCTGTAGTAAAATAGGGGCAGACTGTACAGGGCGGCCCGCCGCCCGCAGGAATAGAGAAGGGGGATTCCCTGTGAAACGCACAACTGTTGCTTCCATCTTTGCCAGCCCCGACGCCTTTGCCGGTCAGACCGTCACCGTGGCCGGGTGGGTGCGGTCGCTCCGCAATATGAAGACCTTCGGCTTCATCGCCCTGAACGACGGCTCCCACTTTCAGTCCCTCCAGGTGGTGATGGACAAGTCCACGCTGGAAAACTATGACGAAATCGCCAAACAGAACGTGGGCGCGGCCCTCATCGTCCGGGGGGTGCTGACCCTGACCCCGGAGGCCAAGCAGCCCTTCGAGCTGAAGGCTGCGGAGATTCAGGTGGAGGGCACTTCCACGCCGGACTACCCGCTGCAAAAGAAGCGGCACACCACCGAGTACCTCCGCACCATCCAGCACCTCCGGCCCAGGACGAACCTGTTCTCCGCCGTGTTCCGGGTGCGGTCGGTGGCGGCCCACGCCATCCACTGCTTCTTCCAGGACCAGGGCTTCGTCTACGTCCACACCCCCATCATCACCGCCTCCGACTGCGAGGGGGCCGGGGAGATGTTCCGGGTCACCACCCTGGACGCCCAGAACCCGCCCCGGAATCCCGACGGCACGGTGGACTACAGCCAGGACTTCTTCGGCAAGGCCACAAGCCTGACCGTCTCCGGCCAGCTGAACTGTGAGAACTTCGCCATGGCCTTCGGCAAGGTGTACACTTTTGGCCCCACCTTCCGGGCGGAGAACTCCAACACCCAGCGCCACGCCGCCGAGTTCTGGATGATCGAGCCGGAAATCGCCTTTGCTGACCTGGAGGACGATATGGATTTGGCGGAGGATATGATTAAGTATATCATCCGCTTCGTCATGGAGAAGTGCCCGGACGAGATGAACTTCTTCAACAGCTTTGTGGACAAGGGGCTGAAGGACCGGCTCCTCCATGTGGCGGACAGCGACTTTGGCCGCGTCACCTACACAGAAGCCGTCCGCATTTTGCAGGAGTCCGGCCACAAGTTCGACTATCCCGTGTCCTGGGGCTGCGACTTGCAGACGGAGCATGAGCGGTACCTGACGGAGGAGTATTTCAAGAAGCCGGTGTTCGTCACCGACTATCCCAAGGACATCAAAGCCTTCTATATGCGCCAGAACGAGGACGGCAAGACGGTGGCCGCGGCGGACTGCCTGGTGCCCGGCATCGGGGAAATCATCGGCGGCTCCCAACGCGAGGAGCGGCTGGACCGGCTGGAGGCCCGCATTGCCGAGCTGGGCATGAATCCGGAGGACTATCGCTATTACTGCGACCTGCGCCGCTACGGCAGTTGCCGCCACGCCGGGTTCGGCCTGGGCTTTGAGCGGATGGTAATGTACCTCACCGGCGTGTCCAACATCCGGGACGTGCTGCCCCATCCCCGGACGGTGGGCAACGCGGAGTTCTGATTTCATACGCAAAAGCGCCGCCCTGGGTCAGCCGACCCGGGGCGGCTTTGCCGTCCCGGCGGCAAAACGCAGCGCCGGGCATTGGCGCGGCGGTCCGGATGCCGCCCCTTTGCCCCGCGTCCCATCTTGACGGCTTCCCTTCCGGGTGGTAAAATAACACCATTGAAAATGAGCGGCCCCTGGGCCGCTCCCTGCGTGCGCGGACACGCAAAGAACGAACGATAGGAGATACATCATGGAAAAACACATTTCAATGCAGACCCTGCAAGGCTTTGACAGCGCCTTCCAGTCCTCCCGGGCCAACGCCGTGGCTATGAACGCCGTCACCGCCAACGGCATCAACGCCTCCGCCCGGCGCTGGACGGCCCGCCCCGAGGTCCGGAACCAGTTCTCCATCCAGCTGGACAACAAGGGCATCACCAACCAGAAGCAGAGCGGCCGCTGCTGGATGTTCGCGGCGCTGAACTGCCTGCGGTATGAGGTCATTCACAGCCTGAACCTGGAGGACTTCGAGCTGAGCCAGAACTACACCTTCTTCTATGACAAGCTGGAGCGGGCCAACTACTTCCTGGAGTGCATCCTGTCCACCGCCGACCGGGACATCACCGACCGGGTGGTGGCCCACCTGCTGGACACCCCCACCCAGGACGGCGGCCAGTGGGACATGATCAGCAACATCATCCTGAAATACGGCGTGGTGCCCAAGGACGCCATGCCGGAGACCGCCTGCTCCTCCGCCTCCCGGGAGCTGAACGGCCTGCTGTCCGAGGTGCTGCGGAGCGACGCCTGCGCCCTCCGGCGGGGCTACCAGGCCGGCAAGACCCTGGACGAACTGCGGACGGAGAAGGAAACCATGATGAGCGCCGTTTACCGGATGCTGTGCATCTCCCTGGGCACGCCCCCCAAGACGGTGGACTTTGAGGCCCGCACCAAGGACGGCTCCTTCATCCGGGACTGCGGCCTGACCCCTCAGGAGTTTTATCAGAAGTACGTCAAGCTGGATCTGACCCAGTACATCAGCCTCATCAACGCCCCCACGGCGGACAAGCCCTATTACCGCAGCTACACGGTGCAGTACCTGGGCAACGTGCTGGATGGGCAGAGCGTCCGCTATGTGAACCTGCCCATTGAGGTGCTGAAGGAGGCCGCCATCGCCCAGATGAAGGACGGCCAGCCCGTGTGGTTCGGCTGCGACATGGGCAAACGGGTGGGCCGCCCTGACGGCATTATGGACGTGAACGCCTATGATTACGAGTCCCTGTTCGGCACCTCCGCCCCCATGACCAAGGCGGAGCGGCTGGACTACGGCCACAGCCGCATGACCCACGCCATGGTGTTCCAGGGGGTCGACCTGGACGAAAACGGCGCACCCCTCCGCTGGCGGGTGGAGAACAGCTGGGGCGGCGACTCCGGCTTCAAGGGGATGTACCTGATGACCGACGGCTGGTTTGACGAGTATATGTACCAGGTAGTGGTGAACCGGAAGTACCTGGCTCCGGAGGTGCTGGCCGCCTACGACAGCGAGCCGGTGGAGCTGGCGCCCTGGGACCCCATGGGCGCACTGGCGTAAAAGTTATGACAATCGCAGCGGGGCTGCCTCGGATGAGGCAGCCCCGCTGTAGCTATTTCAGGGGATATGGATCTGCCATGTTCTTGCTCTCCCGGCGGGGCTGATTCTCCTTAGACAAGGAATGATAAAGGAATAACGTTTTGCCCTCCCGGCGGGCCCCATTTCTCGCTCCGCCGAGAAATGGGGGAAAGAGGGCGGCTTAAGGGGAAGCTCGGGGCCTCGCTCCCCTGGCAAGGGTAGGGAGCGTAGCGGAAATGCCGCTTGACGGCGAAGGCCGGACAAATCCTTTCCAGCGAACCTTATCTAAGGAGTGTGACCCCGCCGGAAGGGCAAAACCTATTTCCTTTATCATTCCTTATCTAAGGAACGAAACGTCAGCCGGGCGCACGCTGTGCGCCCCTACTGGAACAGGGGAGCCACTGGTAATAACGGCACGATGGATGGAAAGGCGGCCAGGGGCCGCCCCTACAGAGGGCGTGGGAACCGCCGCCATCCGACATAGCGGCATTTCCGCTCCGCGATTCCCCTCCCCTTTCAGGGGCGGCAGGCGGCAGCGGAAACCGACCCGCGGAAAAGAACGGCGGCGCACCCCGATGGGATGCGCCGCCGTAACCCGTTTTTGCGGACGGACAGAGCGATTACAGCCGGGCCTTCAGCTCCGCGCCCAACTCCTCATAGCCGGGCTTGCCCAGCAGGCCAAACATATTCTTCTTGTAAGCCTCCACGCCGGGCTGGTTGAAGGGGTTGACCCCCAGCACATAGCCGGAGATGCCGCAGGCCAACTCGAAGAAGTAGATCAGCGCGCCGGTGTTGTAGGCGTCGATGGTCTCCACATTCACCACGATGTTGGGAACGCCGCCGTCCACATGGGCCAGACGGGTGCCCAGCATGGCCTGGTCGCAGACGAACTTCAGGTTCTTCCCGGCCAGGAAGTTCAGGCCGTCCACATTGTCCGCGTCCTCACCGATGACCACCTCGCCGTGGGGCTTCTGGAAGTTCACGATGGTCTCGAACATGATGCGGGAGCCCTGCTGGATGAACTGGCCCATGGAGTGCAGGTCGGCGGTGAACTCCACAGAGGCGGGGAAGATGCCCTTCAGATCCTTGCCCTCGCTCTCGCCGTAGAGCTGCTTCCACCACTCGGTCATGAAGCGGAAGGAGGGCTCATAGCTGCCCAGAATCTCCACGCTCTTGCCTGCCTCATACAGGGCGTTCCGGGCGGCGACATACTGGAAGACGGGGTTATCCATGCTCTTGACGGAGAAGGCGTTCATGGCGTCCGCCGCGCCCTGCATCAGGGCCTCGATGTCGATGCCCGCCACGGCGATGGGCAGCAGGCCCACAGCGGTCAGCACGGAGTAACGGCCGCCCACGTCGTCAGGCACCACGAACTCCTCATAGCCCTCCACGTCGGCCAGGCCCTTCAGCGCGCCGCGGGCCTTGTCGGTGGTGGCGTAAATCCGCTTGGCGGCCTCTTCCTTGCCATATTTGGCCTCCAGAGCGGCCTTGAAGATGCGGAAGGAGACGGCAGGCTCGGTGGTGGTACCGGACTTGGAGATGATGTTGATGGAGAAGTCCCGGTCGCCGATGAGCTCCAACGTCTCCAGCACAGCGTCGGTGGACAGGGTGTTGCCGGCAAAGTATATGTCCGGGGTGTCCTTCTTTTTCAGGTTATAGTTGGGACTCTTGATGAGATCCACCACGGCCCGGGCGCCCAGATAGGAGCCGCCGATGCCGATGACCACCAGGGCCTGGGAGTCGGACTGAATCTTCTTCGCCGCCTTCTGGATGCGGGCGAACTCCTCCTTGTCGTAGTTCTCCGGCAGGTGGAGCCAGCCCAAAAAGTCATTGCCTGCGCCGCTGCCGGAAAACAGGGTGTCATAGGCGGCGTTCAGCCGGGGCTCCATGGCGGCCACAGTCTCCTGGGGGACGGCACCGTAAATGGATGAAATATCAACGTTGACCATAAGAAATAACCTCCGTTAGATAGAGTGTGCAGGGTTGTTTTGTATCCCTCTTATCATAACACAGTCCAGCGGCGTTGGCAAGAAATGAAAGCAGGATTCTTTTGCCTTTCTACAGTATTTTTTCATTCCGGCGGGGGAGAAGCCGGGACGGGCAAACTTCCCCGGAAAATGAGAAAAAAGTGCTTGCAATCCTCCGCTGTTTGTGGTATCATAATTAACACGTTTGAATGATTCCCCCGCATTGGCGGGGTTTGTACGGAAAGGAAGTCTCCTAATATGTCTACTGCTCAGCTCGTTATCAGCATCATCATTGTGATTGCCGCCCTGTTCCTGATTTGCGTGGTCCTGCTGCAATCCGGCAAGAACTCCGGTGTCAACAGCGCCATCTCTGGCGGCGCGGACACCTTCCTGGCCAAGAACCAGGGCAACACCTGGGACCATCGCCTGGCGAAAATCACCCGCGTTGTGGCGGCTGTGTTTATGGTCGCCGTGCTGGTGCTGAACCTGGTGTAAGCTTCGTTTGAGTTTGACTCCCGTTGCAGAGCGTTTCTGCAACGGGAGCTTTTTCTTTTGCCAGAGTGCGGACTCCTTAGATGAGGTTCGCTAGGAAGGCTTTGTCCGGCTTATTCACCCCTCAGTCAGCTGTGCTGACAGCTCTGCCGCTTCGCGGCATTTACGCCCTTTCAGGGTAGGGGATTTATTCCTGCCCGTCGGGGTCCTGCTTCTTCCCCAGCCCCAGCATTTTTACGAATCCGAAGAAGCCGGTGACCAGCAGCACCGTCCCCGCAATCAGCAGCAGCAGCCCCAGAGCCAGCACCCGCTGGCTGCTGAACAGCCCGCCCAGGTAGCCCAGGATGGGGACGGCGGAGCCCAGCAGCAGCGCCGCCGCGCAAATCAGGCAGATCTGGAAGCCCTTCACCGCCGCTTTTTTCATGGGATTTTCACGTTTCATGGCAGATTCCGTCCTTTCGTTCCAGCGCCAGGAGCCATTCCTTCACCGGCAGGCCGCAGGCGAAGCCGGTCAGCGCCCCGCCGCTGCCTACCACCCGGTGGCAGGGGGTGACGATGAGCAGCGGGTTGACGTGGCAGGCCCCGCCCACAGCCCGGGCGGCCTTGGGGCGGCCCACCGCCGCCGCGACCTCGCCGTAGGTGCGGGTCTCGCCGTAGGGGATAGCCCGCAGCGCCGCCCACACCGCCTGCTGGAAGGGGGTACCTGCCGGGGCCAGGGGCAGGTCGAACGCCCTGCGGTTTCCCTGGAAATACTCAGCAAACTGCTGCGCGGCCAGATTCAGAGCGGATATATCAATATCCTGCTCGGTTAATGCAATATCATATTCGTTTTCCTCGTCCGACAGGAGGCATACCCCGGTCAAACTGCCGCCGGACGCCTGCACCAGAAGCGGCCCTAGCGGGGTAGGGAGGAGGCGGGAGGAGGTTTCTGCTTCGTGCATGGCGATTCCTGCCTTTCTGTGGAGAGGGGTCCCCCCGCTGTCACATCGTCCTGGCTTCCTTCAGCACCTTCGCCATTCGGCGGGCCTGCTCGTCCGCCCGGCGCACACGACCCTGCTCCGTGGTGCCGGAGCGCCAGCGGGCCAGGTTGGCCTCGTACAGGCCAAGGGCCTCCTCCAGCGTCTGGGCGTTGCCGGTGGAGAGGTAGCTTTTCAGCTCGCTGACCGCCACGGGGTACAGATAATCCCCCAAAAACAGGAAATCCTTGCACTGATGCAGGACGATTTGCAGCAGGTGGCCGTTCAGCCCCGCCAGCATGGAGCGGTAGGCCAAAATCTGGCTCTTGACCTCAGCCTCGTCAGTGTTGCTGGTGGCGTTCAGGACGTGGCGCAGAATGGGGATGCGGGACTTCTTCGCCGGGTGCTTCAGCGCCAGATCCAGCTCGTCCAGCTTTTCCTCGCACTTGGCGATTTCGTCCAGCAGCAGCTCCACCTCGCCCATGACAGCGCTGGCCTCGTCCAACCGGGCCAGCAGCTTCTCCGTCTCGGAGGGGCGGCGGTTCTTATCGCCGGAAAAGGCGTTGGTGATGCGGTTCGTCACCTCAGAGGGGGACAGTTGATTGAAAATGCTCATGGGAATGTTCCTTTCTGCTTGTGCAGTATCTTATATAATTTGTGTAATATCTTGAAAATTGGCGATTCCGACGGTCAAACCTTCCCGTAATAGAACAGGTCGCACTTGATCATGCCGTTGTACAGCTTCCGTTTCTTCCTGGCCCGTCTGCCGAAGGCGGTTTCGAAGCCCTCGTAGCTGGACAGGATGGCCACCCGCCAGCCCTCCGGCAGCAGGGAGACCGTGTGGCCGAAGTCATGGTAGAGCCGGGCCACCTCCGCCTCGTCCATCAGCCGCTCCCCATAGGGCGGGTTGGTGACGATGCGCCCATAGGGGCTGGTGGAGTAGAATCTCCGTGCGTCATATTGTTCAAAGCGGACGATATCTTCCACGCCCGCCTTCTCCGCGTTGGACTGGGCGATGGCGACGGCGGCGGGGTCGATGTCGCCGCCCCAGATGTCATAGGGTCGGTCATACTCCTTGTCCATGGCCTCGTTGGCCGCGTCCATCCACGCCCGCCGGGGGATGCAGCCCCACGCCTCGGCGGTGAAGTCCCGGTTCAGGCCGGGGGCCCGGTTCTTGGCGATGAGGGCGGCTTCGATGGCGATGGTGCCGCTGCCGCAGAAGGGGTCGCAGAAGGGGTCCAGCCCCTTGTAGCCGGTGAGCAGCACCAGCGCCGCCGCCAACGTCTCCCGGAGGGGGGCTTCCACCCCCACCGCCCGGTAGCCCCGCTTGTACAGGCCGGGGCCGCTGGTGTCCAAGCAGATGTGAACCTCGTCCTTCAGGATGGAGAACCGGATTTGATAGGTTTCCCCGGTCTCCGGTAACCATTCGGTGCCGTACACCTGGCCCAGCTTGGCGGAGGCCGCCTTCTTCACGATGGACTGGCAGGCGGGGACGGAGTGCAGCTGGCTGGAGATGGAGTACCCCTTCACCGGGAAGGCCCCGTCCTTGGGAATCCAGTCCTGCCAGTTCACCGCTTTCACCCCCTGGAACAGTTCCTCAAAGGTGGTAGCGGTAAACTCGTTCAGCACCAGCAGCACCCTGGCCCCCACCCGGAGGTTCAGGTTCAGCCGGGGGATGTCGGCCAGCGTCCCCCGGCAGCTGACCCGGCCGTTCTCCGCCCGGACGTCGGCCATGTGGAGGCGTTTCAGCTCGTCCGCCACCAGCTTCTCCACCCCAAGGTAGCAGGGGACTTCCAGTTTGATTGAATCCATTTTGTAGTTTCCTTTTAATTTATTACGGTTTGTTTAGTACTTGAAACCCCTCCGCCCCCTTGCGGGGGCACCTCCGCCGTCAAGCGGCATTTCCGCTGCGCTCCCTACCCTTTCAGGGGAGGCAAGGAATCTGTGGGAATCGCCACGTCATTGGCTCTCCTGAAAGGTAATGTCATCAATTTAAGGGGATTGTACTCCTTAGACAAGGATACTATAAGGAAATAAGGCGTCTGCCCTCCCGGCGGGCCTGACTACCGCCTGCTGACCCTTTACGATATCCTCCTCGGACAGTGACCCTCGCCAGCATAGCTGGCATCGGTTTCCGGCTAAAAATGTGCCACTGGCACATTTTTGGACGCCGGAAATTACTCCGCCAAGAAATGGGGGAAAGAAGGCGGCTCAGGGAGGGGCTTCGGGGCCTCG
>JAJBUK010000016.1 GCA_020860385.1 Clostridiales bacterium | reverse complement strand
GCCCTATACCCCCCAGTTCTCCCCCATGCTGAACAAAAACGAGAAAATCATCCCCCAGATCGAGCGACAGGACGTGCTGCTGTTCTATCCCTTCGAGTCCATGGAGCCCTTCCTGCGGATGGTCTCGGAGGCGGCCTCCGACCCCAGCGTGCTGTCCATCAAAATCACCATCTATCGCCTGGCGGCGAGAGCCAGGCTGGCGGAGTACCTCTGCGCCGCGGCGGAGAACGGCAAGCACGTCACCGTCCTGATGGAGCTGCGGGCCCGCTTTGACGAGCAGAACAACATCCAGTGGGCGGAGCGGCTGGAGGAGGCGGGCTGCACCATCCTCTACGGCTTTGAGGGCATTAAGGTGCATTCCAAGGTCTGCCTCATCACCCTCCGAGAGCATGGCAAGGTGCGGTACATCACCCAGGTGGGCACCGGCAACTATAATGAAAAGACGGCGGAGCAGTACACCGACCTGTGCCTGATGACCGCCGACCAGGAAATCGGCGAGGACGCGGCCCTGCTGTTCCAGAACATGGCCACCGCCAACCTGAACGGGAAGTATGACCGGCTACTGGTGTCCCCCTTCGCCCTGCGGGAGCGGGTCATGGAGTGCATCGACGGGGAGATGGAGAAGGGTAAGGACGGCTACATCTTCCTGAAGCTGAATTCTCTGACCGATCGAAAGCTCATCGACAATCTGGCTCAGGCCTCCCAGGCGGGGGTCAGGGTGGTGATGAACATCCGGGGCATCTGCTGCCTGCTGCCCGGCATCGAGGAGCTGACCGACCACATCCAGGTGTTCTCCATCGTGGGGCGCTACCTGGAACACACCCGCATCTACTGCTTCGGCAAGGGCGAAAGCGCCAAGCTGTACATCGCCTCTGCGGACTTCATGACCCGGAATACGGAGCGCCGGGTGGAGGTGGCCTGCCCGGTGCTGAGCGAGCAGACCAGGGCCAAGCTGTTCCACATCATTGACGAGCTTCAGCGGGACAACGTGAAGGCCAGGGTCATGGGGCCGGACGGCGTCTACCGCCGGAAAAAGAGCGGAGAGGCTCCCCGGAGCAGCCAGGAGGTCTTCCAGCAGGAGGCCATGCAGGCCTCAGCACATGAGAGCGCCCGAAAAGGCAAAAACACCGGGACACTGCTGGCCCAGCTGCGCCGGAGGTTCCTGGGGCAGTAACACAGAGGCAACCATCCTTTTACATTCAGATGAAAAATCCTGCGTTCTTTTTGGAAAGGACGCAGGATTTTCTTATGGAAATGTGCAAGTTATGCTGGAAAACAGTGTTAAATCAAAACTTTCCTGTGAAGGTACAGGTTTCTCCGAAAAATAACCAAAATTTTACCGCCCCGTGGTTTTACACTTTACACCCCGCCGCTATAATGGAAGGCAGGAAACGGCACAAGAGTTGCAAAGCCAATTCTCCGGAGCGCCGTTTCCGAACGGCGCTCCGGTTTACATAAATCGTTTCCAGAAAAGAATATTAGGAGGAACAGAAACTTATGAAAGCAAATAACACATGGAAAAGGCTGACCGCCCTGGTTGCGGCGGCTGCCCTGATGGCCATGCCGCTGACTGGCTGCGGAAGCTCCAACGCCAGCGATAGCGACAGCGGCGAAAGCGCCACCCAGGCCACCTCTGAGCCGGAGACCACTGAGGAATCTTCCAACGAGGAGACCACCGGCCAGGAGACCAGCGGCGACAGCGAAGGCGACGCCGCAGAGCTGGCGACCACCACCACCGCCACCCCCAAGTACGTCTTCCTGTTCATCGGTGACGGCATGACCTACTCCCAGTTCCAGCTGGCCTCGTCCTACCTGGGCGCGCTGGAGGACGACAGCAGCGACGACATCCTGGACGGCAACGTGGCGCTGAACTTCATGTCCTTTGACTATTCCGGCAGCGCCACCACCTATGACTCCAGCTCCTTCTGCCCGGACTCCGCCTCCACCGCCACGTCCATCGCCTCCGGCTTTAAGACCTACAGCGGCGTCATCAACATGGACGAGACGAAGACCAGCAGCTTCACCACCATCGCAGAGCAGCTGCGGGATGAGACGGATTACAAGATCGGCATCATCTCCTCCGTCAACCTGAACCACGCCACCCCGGCGGCCTTCTACGCCCACCAGGCCAGCCGCAACAACTACTACGAAATCGGCCTGGAGCTGATCGACAGCGGCTATGACTACTTCGCAGGCGGCGGCCTGCTCCAGACCACCGGCGCGGAGGGCAACCAGACCGACCTGTACGAACTGGCTGCGGAAGCGGGCTACAACGTGGTACGCACCCAGGCCGAGGCCGAGGAGGTCACCGCTGAGGACGGCAAGACCATCATCGTCACGGAAAACCTGGCAGACAGCGACTCCCTGAGCTACGAAATCGACCGCGAGGACGATGAGTGGGCGCTGGCGGATTACGTCTCCAAGGGCATCGAGGTGCTGAATAACGACAACGGCTTCTTCCTGATGTGCGAGGGCGGCAAAATCGACTGGGCCTGCCACGCCAACGACGCGGGCACCGTGGTGCAGGACGTGCTGGCCCTGGCCGACGCGGTGCAGGTGGCTATCGACTTCGCCGAGGAGCACCCGGACGAGACGCTGATTCTCGTCACTGGCGACCATGAGACCGGCGGCCTGTCCATCGGCTTCGCAGGCACGGACTATGACACCTACCTGGACAACATCCAGGACCAGGCCATCTCCTTCGCCAAGTACGACTCCGACTATGTGGAGGGCTACATTGAAAACGGCACCGACTTCACCACCGCCATGGCGGACGTGGAGGAGCTGTTCGGCCTGATTCTGCCGGAGAACGCCACCGAGGACGACAACGACACCCTGGTGCTGACCGACTACGAGGTGGAGCAGCTGGAGGAAGCCTATGAGCTAACCATGGACGGCTACGCCACCGACACCGAGGGCAACACCGTCCAGACCGAGGGCGAGTACATCAGCTACGGCACCTACACCCCCTTCTCCGTCACCGTCACCCACCTGCTGAACAACAAGTCCGGCATCAACTTCTCCTCCTACGCCCACACCGGCCTGCCTGCGGCAGTGTTCGCCCAGGGCGTCGGCGCAGAGAACTTCGCCGGCTCCTATGACAACACCGACATTCACGACAAGCTCATCAGCCTGCTGGGTCTCACCGACCTGACCTGAGGGGCAGAACACACACAGATTCTCCATTCACCGGCTGCGGCCTCCGTCCTGCGAGATACAGCTTCCGCTGCGCCAAGCGGCGGGCTTCGCGGGGGCCGCAGCCCTCTTTTTGCCATATAGAAAGGTTGCAAACAATGTCAAATGGGAAACAAAAGCAGACCTGGAACGAAATCGCAGCCGGAACGCAGGTCAGCTACAATCCCGCCCTGCTCCGTGCGCTGGATGAGTTCGGGGACTATCCAATCAGGAACATCACCCCGCTCGACTTGCAAAAATCTTTGGAGCGTATGGCGGCGCAGATGTACGCCCACCACAGCGTTGCAATCTACCTGTCGGTGCTGAACCAAATCTTTGAGTATGCCGTCCTACAGGGTGACAGGCAGGACAACCCGGCGGCAACCCTGAAAGTGCCAAAGGGCCTGAGTAGCCGGACACGTGAATGCCCCGAAGACGAAGCCCTGGAAGCCATCCGGCAGCACGTTGACGATGAGTTTGGCCTGTTTGCCTATATGCTGCTCTATACCGGTCTGAGGCGGGGTGAGCTGCTGGCCCTACAGTGGCGGGACGTGGATTTCAAGGCCAGAACCATCCACGTCACCAAGTCAGTCACCTATGCAGAAACGGGCAATCAGCCAGTCATAAAATACCCCAAGACCGAGGCAGGGAACAGGGAAGTGGTGCTGCTGGACAGGCTGGCAAAGAAGCTGTTCCCCCTCCAGCGGAAAGGGACGGCCTATATCTTCGGCGGGGAGCGGCCACTTACACAGTCCGTCTACCGCTCGAAGTGGCGGAACTACTGCCTTGACGCTGGCCTGTGGGAGTGGAAGGAAGTTGTACGCACTGAGGGCCGGAAGAATGTCACCAAGCTGGTGAAGGAACCCTCTGTCACCCCACACCAGCTCCGTCACGCCTTTGCTACTATGTGCTATGAAGCCGGGATTGCCCCGAAGGACGCACAGCAGCTTTTAGGACACAGTAAGGTCGAGGTTACGATGGACACCTACACGCATATCAGGAAGAACCGGCGAGATGATATTGCAGATAAGTTGAACAAGGCAGAATAGGGAAGTGTGCATAGTGTAGTAAATCTGTAGTACAGATTGCAAGAAATGTTGATATATCAACGTTTTATTGTGAATGGCATTCAAGAGGTCAGCGGTTCGATCCCGCTTATCTCCACCAAAGGAACCGGGTTGAAACATTTCGTTTCAACCCGGTTTTTCTTTGTTTTCCAGTAGTTTTTCAGTGCGATGTTCCGGCGCGGAGCCTGCCGCCTTTTCCCGTCGGGCATGGCAGCGGGGATTACTGTTCGGGTGTCAGTTCCTCCTTCTTTTGCCCCGCCAGGAACCATCCCGCCGTCAGGGCGGTCAGGGGCGCGGCCAGCACCAGGCCGAAGGAGCCCACCAGGGTGTGGACGATTTCCGAGGTGACGTACTTGTAGTTCAGCATATTGATGAGGGGCGTCCCCTGGGCCATGAACACCATCAGCAGGGCGATATAGCCCCCGGAATATGCCAGCAGCAGGGTGGTGGTCATGGTGCCCATAGCGGCTCTGCCCACCTGGATGCCGGAGCGGGCGGCCTCCCACCGGGACAGGTCGGGCCGCTTCTGCACCACCTCGTTGACGGCAGCGGTGATGTCCACCGTCAAATCCATCAGCGCGCCGGAGGAGCCCACAAAGATGCTGGCCATAAAGATGCGGGTCAAATCCAGATTCTCATAGCCGCTGTAGAGCAGCGTCTCAGAAAACGACATCACCGCCCCCTGGATTTTGAAGGAGCTGGTACACAGCACCCCCAGCACGCAGGTCAGCGCGACCCCCGCAAAGGCGCCGGTGACGGCGGCCAGGCACCGGCGGTCAAAGCCGAACACCAGGGCAATAATCATCAGCGTCAGTGCTTTTCCTGCCATGCCTCTGCAACTTCCCGGAACTCCCGGCCCGCCGCCTGCTTTTCCTGCCAGGCCAGCATTTTGCGCCGGGCCTCCTGCTGCGTCTTGCCGTAAAAGACTTTCCGCTTCGGCTTTCCGTTCTCCTTGACGGTGACAGAAATCTGGTACAGGCCATCGGCCCGTTTTTTCATTTTTGATTTTGGCATAAAAACTCCTTCCAATTTACCCAAAAGGGTGCTATAATGGAAGGGCAGTTAGCACTCGGCCAAAAGTAATAACTGCCCCTTTACAGACCGCCCTCGGTGTTGGTAGCACCGTGGGCGGTTATTTCGTTTCGCTGTCACCTCGCTTTCTATCTTGCGCAAATTTGTGTATTTTCCTGTTGACATTTTGCGCAAAAGTGTGTATAATATAATTGTAAAGAGGATGAGGCAATGAAGCCCAGAGCAAAAGCGGTCGAAGAACTCGAAGCAAACGGGTACATTTTCAAGCGGCACGGCCAACGGCACGACATATACTACAATGCGAAAGTTGGCTGCATCATTCCGCTGAAGCGGCACGACTTCGATGAAAGCGACCTGCGATATATCCAAAACGAAATCAAAAAGAACAATCAGGGCCGGGGCTGATGCCCCGGAACCCCACCATAGAAGGAGGTTCCCACAATGAAGTATATTTATTCCGCCACCTTTGTCCAGGACGGAGCGAAGTGGTACGCCCGCGTACCTGACCTTCCCGGCTGTATTACCACCGGGAGCAGCTTGCAGGACGCCATTGAGCAAATCACCGATGCCGCATCCGGCTGGCTGGTCGTTGCAGAGGATGAGGGGCTGTCTATCCCCGCAGCCACCCCGCAAGAGGAGCTTGACCACGCTTCCGGCGCTGTGTTCTCCCTCATCCAGGTGGATTCTATCGCCTACCGCGCGACAACCGACACCAGAGCCGTCCGGAAGAACGTCTCCCTTCCGGCCTGGATGGCTGAGCTTGCAGACAAGCGGGGCATTAACTGCTCCCAGGTGTTGCAAGAGAGCATCCGCACCTTGCTTGACGCTGGCTGACCGCTGCACCCTCTATCTTTTTGCCTCGCTTGGTGCAATAACGCCAAGGAAGGCAGTTCCTTTCTAATTAAATTTAGGAGGCAGTATTTACAGAGGCTTGAAAAGTTGTTATACTGTGGTCGTAAGAGTTGTGCTTTAAATAGGGTGGCTCTGAGAGCACAACCGAAAGGAGCAATTATAATGGAGAATGTGCGCGATATCGCAAAGTGGTTTTTAAGCCATCAATCCATGACCCATAAGAAAGTTCAGAAACTGTGTTATTATGCCCAAGCGTGGTATTGTGCGCTATATGACGGCTCCCCGTTATTTGAGGATGAAATTCAGGCTTGGGTTCACGGTCCTGTAATCCCAGCTCTTTATCCGGTATATGCAGACTATCGATGGGAAAACATTCCAAAACAAAACTTCGACGAATCCAACCTTTCCGATAAAGCTCTGGATATTTTGGAGGCCGTGTACAACACCTATGGAGGTTTCACCGGAGACCAGCTGGAAAGGCTAACCCACAGTGAGAAACCCTGGCAACAAGCCCGTGGGAATTTAAAGCCTTGGGAAGCGTCCACTGTTCCAATCTCTTGTTCCTCAATGAGAGAGTATTATGCGAGGGCGTATGAGCAGGCGCAAAATGATTGATCTGCCATCTGTTAAAGCGGATGACGTAATATGCAAAAAACTACCTTTTAACGGAAAAGTTGTCGATGATGACCGTTTTTCTTTCTCGTTTGCCTGCTTTGACAGAAATGAAGAGCTCTTCAACCTTGGCGACAGCAATTCGACTGGCGTAATGTCTGGAAACTGGTTTCTCGACCTGTTAGACTGCTTTAAAAGCGTCAATAACATGAAACTTGCCGGATTCCCTGGCATCGGCAAAAGCACCCTGGCCCTGTCGGCCCCCCGCCCCCTCCACATTGACGTGGATTTCGGCATTGACCGTATCGCCCCCCGCTACCGGGTGCCGTACATCCAGCCTGCCAGCTATCAGGAGATTCTGGATGACCTCAAAGCGGAGAACCTGACCGACTTCGACACCCTGGTGTTTGACACCGGCGGCAAGCTGATTTCGCTGATGTCCCTGTGGGCTATCAAGCAGAACGCCAAGTACGGCCAGCGGGACGGGAGCCTGTCCCTGAAAGGCTATGGCTTCGTAGGCAAGGAGTTCGTCCGGCTGATGGACTACTGCTTCTACGACCTGAAAAAGAACATCATCGTGGTGTTCCACGCCGTAGAGGAAAAGGACGGCGACAACACGAAGCTCCGCATCAAGGTCGAGGGCCAGACGAAGTTCTCCATGATGTTCTGCCACTCCGCTGTGGCAACCAACCTGGAGAACATGAAGCTCCTGTCCTACCTCAAGTACACCGACAAGGACGGCACCCAGCGTGACCTCACCCTGGGCCAAGTCAACGGCCGACTGGTGCTGGTGGATGATTCCATGCCCTACGAGGACGTGTACGAGGACGATGAGTACCAGTACACCCAGTACACCAGCTATGTCCTGGGCGACGGTGCTTTCGAGTTCACCGATGTGGGCGCGGAGGTTCCCTACGAGACTGACCGCGACCCCAACCTGAACGGCGGCACCGACTTCCTGTACAGCCGTCAGCGCTGGTGCTATGCCCCCTATGGCATCTCCTTCACTCAGGCCAGCATGGAGAGCGAATCTCCCACCGATGAGGAGCTGGAGAACGGCGACAACTGGAACCTGGTCTCCACCACCAAGGACGGCGAGACCACCTACCTCAACGACAAGGTGATTCATATCGCCCGTATCCTGTCCAGGGGCTAATCCCCTGGACCGAGATAAGGCGGAAAGGAGATGATTGCAGTGCAGTATTGCACCTACGCTTTTTACACCGCAACCTACGGCGGTACGGTCATTGCCAGCGAGACGGAGTTCAATCACTATGAGCTGTTGGCGCGAGCTATTATCGACCGGCTGACGTACTGTCAGGTACCCGGTGCCTTCCTTGAAGAACCGGTAGCTGCCCTTCTTGGAGATGGCGTTCATCTCGGTAGCGGCCTTGGTCTGCTGCTTCACGAACCGCTTGCCGAAGAACCACTCCTCTCTGTACAGCTCCAAGTGGTTCGGGGTCGGCTCCCGGACAATCAGATCGGACAGCTCACAGCCCAGGGCATCACAGATGATGTCAAGCTGTTCCAGGCTTACACGGTCAGTCAGCTCGTTGTAAATGTCGTTGATTGTGGAGGGACGGATGCCGGTTACTCTGGCAAGGTGGGCCTGAGACCACCGCCGTTCGCCAAGGCGGGTGGAGAGCAAAATTCTAATCATAGCCATAACTCCTTTGCGAAGATGATAGCATGATTGTAAGTTTTTTGTGTGGATTTGTTACATTATAACGGTATTCGATAGAAAATAACAAAATGGCGAAAATACGGAGTTTTGGCCTTAAAAGTTCCGAATTGCTCTGAACCCCTTTACTACATTTTTACTACACTCAGAGTGCCAATCTGTGCTATTTTATGCTAGGATTTGCTAGGCAGTCACTTTTGAAGGGGAACCAAAAGTAAAAACAAAAAGCACCGAAACCTTGTAAGTTTCGGTGCTTTTTGTGAGTTTTTCAAACTCTGCGTCCATTTTCGTTTTGGTGGAGATAAGCGGGATCGAACCGCTGACCTCTTGAATGCCATTCAAGCGCTCTCCCAGCTGAGCTATACCCCCATGAGGAAAATATAAATATGAACTTTATCGAGGCAACCATCTGAGATTTTCAGCGGCCCGTCCTCTCAACAATCGCTATTATAGTCCGTATGGCAGGAAATGTCAAGAGGAAAATGAAAAAATTTTGAGGTCATTTCTGTGTTGTCAAATGATGTGGCCCCCGGCAGGAGGAGTACAAAACCTAAGATA
>JAJBUK010000118.1 GCA_020860385.1 Clostridiales bacterium | reverse complement strand
AAGCAGGCCCCCGCCCCCTCCGGCAGCACCCCCTTCCAGGAACTGCTGGACTTTGCGGAGGGGGACGGCAAGGACATCATCACCGTGACAGACTGACACAACACAGAAAAGGAGCAATCAACAATGGCAAAGGGATTCAATCAGCGCGGTATGCGCTCCGGCAACGGCGGCCTCAACATGAACATGATTCGCCAGGCCCAGAAACTCAGCGAGGATATGCAAAAGCGCACCGCCGAGCTGGAGGCGAAGGAGTACAGCGCCCAGTCCGGCGGCGGCGCGGTGTCCGTCACCATCACGGGGAAGCATCAGGTGAAAAGCCTGACCATCGCGCCGGAGGCCATCCACCCGGAGGATGCGGAGCTGCTCCAGGATATGCTGCTGGTGGCCCTGAACGAGGCCAACCGCCTGGCCGATGAGGACAAGGAGCAGGCCATGAGCAAGCTGACCGGCGGCCTGAGCCTCTGACATCGCATAAAAAATCACCCTGACGGGTTAATCCCGTCAGGGTGTTGTTTTGTTTTAGGGAGCCTTAGCTTTGGCTGCCGTCCTGGTTCTGCTGCTGATAAAGCTGGAGCAGGTAGCTGGCGCTGCCCTTCAGCTGGTCGATGGCGCTGCGGAGAGCGGGGAGATCCTCCTCCTTCATCTTCTCCGGCTTGCCGGTGTAGCGGTTCACCAGCTTCTCCAGATTGCTCAGGTCGTTCTTGACCTGCTTCAGCTGCTGCTTGTCGATTTGCTTGCCGCAGACCGTCACCGCATTCTTGCACTCGGCCACCAGCATCTCGCCCTCGTTGACCACCTCCATCATGGACTTGCGCTGGGCGTCCTGGGCGGCGTACTCCTGGGCGTCCCGGATGGCCTGCTGAATCTCGTCCTCAGACAGGTTGGAGCTGGAGGCGATGGTGATTTCCTGGGAGCGGCCGGTGCCCAAATCCTTGGCGGACACCTTCAGGATGCCGTTGGTGTCCAGGTCAAAGGCCACCTCGATTTGGGGCACGCCTCTGGGGGCGCGCTTGATGCCGTTCAGGCGGAACTTGCCAATGGTCTTATTGTCCTTGGCCATGGGGCGCTCGCCCTGGAGGACATGAATCTCCACGGAGGTCTGGAAGTTGGCGGCGGTGGAGAAGATTTGAGAGTAATGCACCGGCAGGGTGGAGTTGCGGTTGATGAGCCGGGTGGCCACGCCGCCCACCGTCTCGATGGACAGGCTCAGGGGGGTCACGTCCAGCAGCAAAATCTCATTGTTCCGGCTGCCCGCCATGCCGCTGGCGCTGGAGGATACCAGGTTGGCCCCGCTGAGGGTGCCGCCCTGGACAGCCGCGCCCATGGCCACGCACTCGTCCGGGTTCTGCTCCTTGGAGGGCTGCATGCCGGTGAGCACACGGACGTGCTCCTGCACGGCGGGAATGCGGGTGCTGCCGCCCACCAGCAGCACCTTGCTCAGTTCGCTGGCGGACAGGCCCGCGTCGTTCAGGGCGGTGCGGACGGGGATGGTGGTGCGCTCCACCAGGTCGCGGGTCAGCTGGTCGAACTTGGCCCGCGTCACCGTCACGTCCAGATGCACCGGGCCGTTGCGGGTCTGGGCGATGAAGGGCAGGTTCACGTTGGCGGAGGTGGAGGCGGACAGTTCGATTTTCGCCTTCTCCGCAGCCTCCCGGATGCGCTGCATAGCCACCGGGTCCTTCGCCAAGTTGATTTTCGTCTGGCTCTTGAACTCGCTGACCAGGTAGTTGGCTACCCGCTGGTCAAAGTCGTCGCCGCCCAGGTGGTTGTCGCCGCAGGTGGCCAGTACCTCAATCACGCCGTCGCCGATTTCGATGATGGAAACGTCGAAGGTGCCGCCGCCCAAGTCGTAGACCATGATTTTCTGGGCCGCGCCGTGGTCGAGGCCGTAGGCCAGGGCGGCGGCGGTGGGCTCGTTGATGATACGGCGCACCTCCAGCCCGGCGATGCGGCCCGCGTCCTTGGTGGCCTGGCGCTGGCTATCGTTAAAGTAGGCGGGGACGGTGATGACCGCGTCCTTCACCGGATGGCCCAGATAGGCCTCCGCGTTAGTTTTCAACTTTTGCAGAATCATGGCGCTGATTTCCTGGGGGGTGCGGCTGCGGCCGTCCATGTTGACCCGGTAATCGGTGCCCATATGGCGCTTGATGGAGGAGATGGTGCGGTCTGAGTTGGTCACGGCCTGACGCTTCGCCAGGTCGCCCACCAGCCGCTCTCCGGTCTTGGTGAAGGCGACCACGGAGGGTGTGGTGCGCCCCCCTTCCGCATTGGGGATAATAACGGGCTTGCCCCCCTCCAGTACGGCCACACAGCTATTGGTGGTGCCGAGGTCAATGCCGATAATGGTATCCATAACAACTTCTCCCATCTAACGCTGTTACAGCGAGATAATCAAACCCAGTGAGCCTGCGCCCCTCTGCGGGGCGCGCAAAAGAAACAGCATCACTGTGCACGTATCCATATTGTAACACAAAGTCTATGACGAAACTGTTAATTTTGCTGAGTTTACAAAATTTTAACAGCGGGAAAGTCAGATGCGGTAAAAAAGCGCCGCCCCACGGCGAAAACCGTAGGGCGGCGTGGGTCAGGCGGGAAAGGCTCAGCCTTCCTCTGCATCACCTGTATCAAAATAAATCATCATCTGTCCGACTTCACTGTCCGCTCTGTCAAAGTTAAACCTTGCTTCGGCAATGCCCTGCTCCGGGAACGTATAGGTACAGGTAAAGGGGCTTGTATCTGTGCCGTCCTCTGCGGAAAGCGGGTCGCCCAGGACTGCCCACAGCTTCTCCTCCTGGATGCCCGACAGTTCCTGACCGGACAGGCAAAAGCTCTCCACATTCATTCCGTAGACGCTGATACACTCTACCCGACATTCCTCGGCGTCCACTCCATTTCTGACTTCGGACTCAACCAGATAAACGAAGATATGGCTTTCCCCGTTGTCCAGGCGATACCCTACATCATAAAGCACATCCGGCTTTGTGACCCCATCCGGGGGATCGCCCACTTGAGCCACTACATCATAATCTATGACCCAGCCCCGGTTGAGGAAGTCCTGCAAGACAGGGTTCTGGGGATACGTCACCCCGTTCAAGGTGAAGCTGGCCTCTGCCTCTGGCACCTGGTTCACGTCCTGCGCCTGTGTCTCTCTCACCACCACGACGGCGAACAGCACCGCCGCGACCACCAGCACCACTGCGGCCAGGGTGAGGAAGGTCGACTTTCTTCTAAACTTCATAATCGCCACGATCCTTTCTTTCATCGCGTGTTTGCCAAAGCCGTTGTAAAACGGCAGGGGAACCGAACCTGGCTCCGCCAGGCGGAGGAGGGTTCGGGCGTAGGCTGGCCCTGCGGCGCTGCCAAACTGCCGCAGCACCGCCTCGTCACAGGACAGCTCCACGTCCCGGTTGGCCAGGGCGTACAGCAGCCACACCAGGGGGTTCCACCAGTGGACGCACAGGGCGGCGGCGAAGAGCAGCTTTGTAACCGCGTCCCACCGGCGGACGTGGGCCAGCTCATGGGCCAGCACATAGTTGAGGGCGGCGCTGTCCTGCCGGTCCATCTGCTTTGGCAGGAGGATGACCGGGCGGAGGACGCCGTAGGTCAGCGGGGAGGTGATTTGGTCGGAGACCCGCACCTCCAGGGGGCGGCGGAGCCGCTGCCCCTCCAGCCAGCGCCGCACCTCCGGCGCGTCGTCCGGCAGGGACGCCCGGAACCGCCCCATACACCGGAGGTAGCTGTACAGGCAGAGGGCGGACAACACCAGGCTGCCTGCCAGCCAGACGGCCCCCAGCACCTGGGCCGGGGCGATAGTCTGGAGGGCCGTAGCGCCCCCGCTGACGGACGCCGCCTGCTGGCCGGAGGCGGAACCTGCGGCGGGCTCCAGCCGGGTCTGCACCGCCTCAGAAACCGCCTGGGCCGCCGAGACGGCCTCCGTCCCAACGCTGACCGTCAGGGGAAGGGACAGGGGTAACACCAGCCGCACCGCCGCCGCCACCCAAAGGGCGTGGAACGTCCATTTTGGCAGCCGGCGCCCGGCCAGCAGCCGCAGCGCCGCAATACACAGAATCATCACGCTGCCGGTGACGCTCATCTCAATCAGGTTCATCCTTGTCCTCCGTTTCCAGCCGGTCGATGTGGTGCAGCTGCATCTGCAAACGGGTGCATCAAATCAAACTATGCTCATCGGCTTAATCAGACATCATCCGTATCAAAAGTAACATATATAGAGTTGACTTCACTACCCTCGCTTAAGAACGTAAATTCTACTTCCTGAACACTTACCTCCGGAGCATAGTAGGCCAGCCTTTCAAGGGGATACCAGCTTCCCGCCGGTTCCGTGCCCAGGGCTTCCCGCAGTTCGTCCGCACGGATGCTTATCAACTCCATATCAAACATATGGAAACTCTCCACATCCGTTGTATCAAAGTAGACGCAAGTCAACCGACATTCACCGGCATCCAACCCGCTTTTTACATCAGTGTAAGACACTCCAACGTGAATCTCGTTCTCCCCGCTCACCAGGAGGTACCCTGTGTCGTAAAGCACAGTCGGCTTCGTGACCCCATCCAGGCAATCACCCTGCTGACCGGTCACATGGTCTATGACCCAGCCCCGGTCGAGGAAGTCCTGCAAGACAGGGTTCTGGGGATACGTCACCCCGTTCAGGGTGAAGCTGGCCTCTGCCTCCGGCACCTGGTTTACGTCCTGCTCCTGTGCCTCTCTCACCACCACGGCGGCGAACAGCACCGCCGCAATCACCAGCACCACTGCGGCCAGGGTGAGGAAGGTCGACTTTCTTCTAAACTTCATAATCGCCACGATCCTTTCTTTCATCGCGTGTTTGCCAAAGCCGTTGTAAAACGGCAGGGGAACCGAACCTGGCTCCGCCAGGCGGAGGAGGGTTCGGGCGTAGGCTGGCCCTGCGGCGCTGCCAAACTGCCGCAGCACCGCCTCGTCACAGGACAGCTCCACGTCCCGGTTGGCCAGGGCGTACAGCAGCCACACCAGGGGGTTCCACCAGTGGACGCACAGGGCGGCGGCGAAGAGCAGCTTTGTAACCGCGTCCCACCGGCGGACGTGGGCCAGCTCATGGGCCAGCACATAGTTGAGGGCGGCGCTGTCCTGCCGGTCCATCTGCTTTGGCAGGAGGATGACCGGGCGGAGGACGCCGTAGGTCAGCGGGGAGGTGATTTGGTCGGAGACCCGCACCTCCAGGGGCCTGCGGAGCCGCTGCCCCTCCAGCCAGCGCCGCACTTCCGGCGCGTCGTCCGGCAGGGACGCCCGGAACCGTCCCATGCATCGGAGGTAGCTGTACAGGCAGAGGGCTACCAGCACCAGGCTCCCCACCAGCCAGACCGCCCCCAGTACCTGGGCCGGGGTGACGGCCTGGAGGGCCGCACTGCCGCCGCTGACGGACGCCGCCTCCTGGCCGGAGGCGGAAGCTGCGGCGGGCTCCAGCCGGGTCTGCACCGCCTCAGAAACCGCCTGGGCCGCCGAGACGGCCTCCGTCCCGGTGCTGACCGTCAGGGGGAGGGACAGGGGCAGCACCAGCCGCAGGGCCGCCGCCACCCAAAGGGCGTGGAACGTCCACTTGGGCAGCCAGCGCCCGGCCAGCAGCCGCAGTGCCGCAATGCACAGGATCATCACGCTGCCGGTGACGCTCATCTCAATCAGGTTCATCCTTGCCCTCCGCTTCCAGCTGGTCGATGAGCTGGTGCAGCTGGGCCAGCTCCTCGCCGGACAGCTTCTGCTGCCCCAGGAGGGCGGCGAACAGCTGGTTGGCGGAGCCGTCGAACAGCTTGCCAATCAGCTCCTCCGCCTCCGCCGCCTGCACCTCCTCCCTGGAAATCAGCGCATGGCACAGGAAATGAGGCTCGCTGCGGGCGATGGCCCCTTTTGCGATGCACTTCTTGATAACGGTGTAGGTGGTGTTCTGGTTCCAGCCGATGTCGGCGTTCAGGATGGTGGAAAGCTCCTTGGCGGTCTTGTCCCCCTCCCGCCAGAGGACGTTCATCACCTTTAACTCCGAGTCGAACAGTTTGATTTCCATAGCGCACAGCCCCTTTCCATACTATTGCAATAGTTTGTATCTCTATACTACTACAATAGTTTGGAGATGTCAATACTATTTTAAAAGTATAATCATGAATTTTCTGTGAACAAGTTCCTTTTCTGCGCCAGTTCATCAAAACAGGGCACGCTGAGCCGCCCAAGCCACAAAAAAAGAGCGGGTAAATCGCCAGGTCGCCTGGCGGTTCACCCGCTTTGTGTTCGATGATTATTCTTCCGGCCGGAACTGAATGGCCGCCGCCGCCAGCACGCCGCTGCCGGTGAAGGTAAAGTACACCCCCGTGGATGCCGGAGGCCGTCTCCAGCGGGCAGCATACCTCCTGCCAGTCCCCGCCCGGCGTGATCGGCACAGCGCCCAGCCGCCGGCCCTCCGGCCCGTCCAGGGTCACGGACAGCGCCCCTGCGCCCGTCCCCCGCACCGTGACAGAGACCCCGCCGACGCCCTGGGCAAAGTCCAAATATTTGAATCCGAACACCGCTCCGTCTGTCAGGTCCGCGATATACTGCCGACGCTGCTCCCGGGGCAGTTCAAGCCCTTCCTCCCGGATGTTGGGGTAGCCCGGCGCGGAGCCGCCGTATACCACGGCTCCGGCCCCCTCCCGCCCGGTCAGGTGGCAGGCCAGGTAGGTGCCGTACCGCTCATACCCGGCCAGGGGACCGCCGTTCAGGCCGCAGCTGGTGATCTCCACCATGGGGATGCTGCCGTCCGGCAAAAGCTCCACCGGCTCCGCGCAGCCCTGGCGGCTGTACTCCGTCCCGTGGGTGTGGCGGTGGTAGAAGATGTACCACTGTCCGTTCAGCTGGGCCAAGCCGCCGTGGTTGTTGCCGGTGGCAGTCACCCGCTGCTCCGGCAGACGGCCCTGATAGCCGATGTCCCCGTTGGAGCACAGCACGCCCCCGTAGGCAAACTCCCCATCCGGTCGGCTGCTGGTGGCGTAGCACAGCTCATGGGACACCTGGCTGGAGTACACCAGATAGTACACCCCGCCGATTTTACGGATGGAGGACGCCTCATAGAAGGCGTGGCCCTGGAAGGGGGTGCCTGCGGCGCTGTCTCTGCCGGGCAGCACCAGCTTCGGCTCTCCCTTCACCGTAACCATATCCGGCTCCAGCTCCACGCAGTTGCCCCGGGCATTGAAGCCGTAATAGAGCCAGATGCGCCCCTCGTCCACCAGCACCGCAGGGTCAAAAGGGGCATATTCCGTCAGCAGCCGCCCGTCCGGGTGGCGCACCGCCCCGTAATACTGATATTGCCCGGTGGGCGTGCCGCACACCGCCACATAAATGGCCTGGGCGGAGGACAGGCCGTAGTAGAGGTAAAACCGCCCGTCCGGCCCCTGCACCACGTCGGGGGCAAACATGGTTTTCCTGGCCTCCTCGTTCCCCGGCGTCTGTTCCCGCCGGTAAATCACGCCGTCACAGCGCCAGTCGCTCAAATCCGACAGCGGCGCGGACCAGCCCACATAGTCCCCCTGGCAATAGGCGGTGCCCCCCCGCCACATCGTGGGAACCAAAGACGTAAAGTCTGTCGCCAAACACTCTGGGTTCCCCGTCCGGCACATACTCCCAGGGCGGGAGATAGGGGTTGTATGCCTGACCTTTCATATTGGAATACCTCCTTCTTGTCAGGAACCTCTGCATAAATGCCGCCCGTGGCAAAGGCCAGCGGGCAGGCCGCCCCCTCAGCCCTGGACGAACGCTTTCGCCACGGCGGTGATATGCTCTGCGCTGAGGCCGAACTGCTTCAGCAGGGCGGCGGCGGGGCCGGAGTGTCCAAACTCGTCCTGCACGCCGATGCGGCGCATGGGGGTGGGTGCCTTCTCGCTGAGGAGAGCGGCCACGGCTTCGCCCAGACCGCCGATGACGCTATGCTCCTCGCAGGTAATCACTTTGTCGCACTCCTTGGCGGCGGTGAGCACCAGTTCCTCGTCCAGCGGCTTGATGGTGCAGAGGTTGATGACCCGTGCGGAAATGCCCTCATTTTTCAGCGCTTCCGCCGCAATCAGGGCCTCGTTCACCATCAGGCCGTTAGCCAAAATTGCAACGTCGCTGCCCTCGGTCAGCACCTCGCCCTTGCCGATTTGGAACCGGAAGGTAGCCTCATCGTGGAACACCGGCACCGCCAGCCGCCCGAAGCGGAGGTACATCGGCCCGTTCAGCTCGTAAGCGGCCTTGACAGCGGCCTTTGCCTCCACGTCGTCCGAGGGGCAAAGCACCGTCATGCCGGGGATGGAGCGCATCAGGGCGAAGTCCTCGCAGCACTGATGGCTGGCTCCGTCCTCCCCCACGGAGATACCACCGTGGGTGGCCCCGATTTTCACGTTCAGGTGGGGGTAGCCGATGGAGTTGCGCACCTGCTCAAAAGCCCGGCCCGCCGCGAACATGGCGAAGCTGGAGGCGAAGGGTACCAGCCCCATGGCTGCCATACCGGCGGCTGCCGCCACCATGTTGCACTCGGCGATGCCGCAGTCAAAGTGCCGCTCCGGGAACACCTTTTTGAAGGTGCCGGTCTTGGTGGCGGCGGCCAGGTCTGCGTCCAGCACCACCACGTCGCTGTGGGCCTTGCCCAGCTCCACCAGGGCGTTGCCGTAGCTGTCCCGGGTGGCGATTTTCTTCACGTCGCTCATTGTGCCGCCTCCAGTTCTGCCATGACGGCGTTCAGCTCGTTCATGGCGATTTCATACTCCACGTCGTTGGGGGCCTTGCCGTGCCAGCCCACCTGATTCTCCATGTAGGAGACGCCCTTGCCCTTGGTGGTGTGCATCAGGATGGCGGTGGGCTTCCCCTGGCAGGCGTGGAAGGAGGCGAAGGCGCTCTCCAGCGCGTCGAAGTCATGCCCGTCCACGGAGACCACGTTGAAGCCAAAAGCTTCCAGCTTGGCGTCCACCGGAGCAGTGTTCATCACGTCCTTGGTGGCCCCGTCAATTTGCAGGCCGTTCAGGTCGATGAGTACGCAAAGATTGTCCAGCTTGTAGTGGG
>JAJBUK010000050.1 GCA_020860385.1 Clostridiales bacterium | reverse complement strand
AGGCCAGCAAATAGCAGAAAAACGGCGTGACCTTCGGGTCACACCGTTCTCTGCCTGCCGCATGACAAAATAGTTACTTGTCACTATTAAACCTTTGCCGACCGCTTCTTTTCTGCGCCTCTCACGGCTTGTCCACATACTGCTTGGCTTCCAGCAGGTCCAGGATGGTGTCCTCCCGGACGGCCTTCACCGCCGCCCCAATGTCGCCCGCTGCCTTCAGGCGGGCGGCTTTGGCCCCGGTTTCCTCGGAAAGATAGGTGGAGGACAGGGCGGGGTTGCCGGTCTGCTCACAGAGCAGGTCCAGTTGCCTCTGCTGCCGCCGGACCTGCTTCCCCAACTGGGACAGCGTCAGAGCGTTTATTATCACGACCAGGGCGAGAATGATAAGGACAGTTATCATGGGTTCAGCTCCTTCTGGTTTGATGGTTGTCCGCCAATTATATCATACGGGTTCAGCGTTGGCAATCCGCTGTGCAATTTGCCGGTTGACAGCGCGGCCCTTTTTTGTTATGCTGAATCTGCACAAGAACAAATACGGTCCCCGCTGCGTTGCAGAAGCTGCGTAAATCCAGGCACTCGATTCGGTGTCGGATTTGCGCTTTTTTATGCGCCGGAGGCCCAGGAAAGGATTTGCTGCTATGAAACGGAAAACCTGCGCCGCGCTGGCGCTTCTGCTCCTGCTGACCGGCTGCGGCGCTGTAAACAGCGCCGACACGGAAAGCGTCGATGCCGCCACGGAGGAGGCCGCCTCCGTCAGCACCGCCGAAGCGGAGGCCTCCGGCTCCGATGTGACGCTGGAGAGCGTCACCAAGGAAGCTGCCGCCGAGGCATCTGACAGCGCCGCCGCCGCGGAATCCGCTGCCCCGGAAGAGCCTGCCTCCGCCGCTTCCGCCGAGGTCACGCTGGAGGACGCGAAGGCTGCCGCCCTGGCCCACGCCGGCGTGGAAGCTGATGCCGCCTCCTTCACCCAGGCCCGGCTCCACCGGGGCGGCACCGCCTACGAAATCGAATTCACCACCACCGACGGGGAGTATGAGTACGAGCTTTCCGCAGAGAGCGGCGAACTCCTGTCGTATCAGTGGGAGGTGCAGGGGAAGGACGCTGCCACCGGCACCGTCCCGGACAACCTGGACAGCGCCAAGGCCCTGGCCCTGAGCCACGCCGGGGTGGCGGCTGACGCCGCCTCCTTCCAGAAGGAGAAGCTGGACGACGGGGTCTATGAGCTGGAGTTCACCACTGCCAACGGGGAATACGAATACGAGATTTCCCGGGAAACCGGGGTCATCCTGGAGTACGAGTGGAAGGTGCAGGGGAGCAGCGCCGCTGCCGCAGACAGCGGCGCGTCCGACGCCGACCAGACCGCGAGCGCCGCCGTCACCGCCGGTCAGGCGGAGTCCATCGCCCTGGAGGCTGCGGGGCTTGCCGAAGGCGATACCAAATATCTCCACTCCTATGTGGAGTGGAGGCACGACGCCCCCTATGCCTGGTGTGTGGAGTTCGGGGTGAAAAACACGGAATATGTCTACCTCATCGACCTGGAGGACGGCAGTGTTTTAGAACAATATGTGGAATCCCACTGAATGGAACCGGGAAAGCGCCCCGACGCGGCATTGCCGCGCCGGGGCGCTGTGCGTTCAGCGATGCCCTACGTCACCGTCATAGAGAAGGAGACGGACAGGTACCGCTCCTCGCTCTCGTCCGGCCACAGCACCGTCATATCGTTCCAGGAGCCTTCCCCCAGGTAGCCGTCCCAGTGCGCCTGGGCGGACACCTCCACGCCCCAGACCGTGTCGGTAAAGGAGGCGAAGGGGCTGCCCTCCAGGAAGTCCACCAGGCCGTCCACTTCCTCCCGATTCAGAGGGAAGGGCTTCCGCGCCCCCACGAAGGCCAGCGCCGCCACCGTCCGCTCCGGCGGCATCACCTGCGCTCCGCCGCCCTCCACAGTGTAAGCGAAGGAGACCCCGGTGAGGACGCCGTCCTCCACGGTGTAGACGAACTCCGGCTGGGGGGATGTCAGCAGCCCTTCCAGGAGAAAGACATCCTCATTCCCGGAAGAAACCACCCACCGGCCGTTCTCGTCCAACTCGTCCAGGCTGTCATAGCCGTAATAGTCTGCCATCTGATTGAAGTTGGCGGCAAACTGGGCCACCGTCAGGTCGCCGGTGTACCGGGGCATGGCCGCCAGATGCCAGGACAGCACCATCGCCCCCACCAGAACGCCGGAGCCTGCCAGCAGCCCCATCACCCGGAGGGGCGTCCGGCTCTCCCGGAGGGTCAGCTGGCTGTCAAACTCCCAGGCCAGGGTGCCTCCGTTCTGGCAGTCCTTGTAGCTCTGCCACAGGCGGTACCAGCAGTAAACGGGGATGTACAGGCCATACCCCCGCCGCAGCACCGTCCAGGTGCGCTCCAGCGCCGCAGCGTAGGAGAGCTTCCGGCCCTCCTCGTCCGTCACCCCCAGGCCCAGCAGCCACTTTCCGGGGGTGGTGCCGAAGAAGTGGAGCATCAGCGGCTCCAGCGCCAGCATCAGGAGCAGGGTGATTGCCGTATCCAGCACACCGGCCTCCCGCTGCACCATGTTGACCCGGAACCCCAGGGCCAGGAAGCACCACCACAGCGTCTGGTACAGCGCCAGGTCAAAGGCCCGGGCGAAGTACCGCCGCCAGGGGGCCGTCACCTTGGGGACGACGTCCTGCTCCGGCGGGGCGGGCAGGGGCGGCGTGGGCGGCGTGCTGACAGCGGGCTGGGCGGTGACGGCGGCAGGCAGTTGCGGTTGCTCCAACTGGAGCAGGTACCGCCCGGCGTCCAGGGTGGCGTAGCTTGCCCGGTCGCTCTGCATGGCGCGGCACACCGTCTGGGCTTGGGTGGCCTGGGCCTCCGCCTGCTCCAGGGCGGCGAGACGGTGGGCCAGGGCGTCGGTCAACACCAACGCGCCGCTTTGCAGCTCCTTGATGTCCTCGATGGGCAGCCCCAGCAGCCGGAGCAGCCGGATGCGCTGCAACACCGCCACGTCCTCCTGGGAATAGTCCCGGTAGCCGTTGGCGTTCCGGGCCGGGGTCAGCAGCCCCTCCGCCTCGTAGAACCGGATGTTGGCCCGCGGCATACCCGACAGGGCCTCCACTTCCTTCACCGTCATGGGAAGTCCCCCTTTTCTTGGAAACCTCTGAACAAATGTAACTGCGGCGACTTGCGGTAAATTTCCGCCATAAATGCGTTGCAAAGGCTTGAAATCCGTCAGGATTACCCTCAAGGGGTATGCCCGCGCCTAACGGCGCTCCTGATCCTGCGCCTTTGCGCCTTTTTGTGAAGCGCAGGCCGAACGGCCAATTCCTCTTATGCGCGAATGCAGGGAGCAATGGCCGTAGGCCATGCGAGTCGCAGACGAAAATTTCCTCGCAATTCGCTCTTGTTCATTTATTCAGAGGTTCCCTTGTTTTCTGGCTTCATCATAAACCATAAAGTCCCTTGACAGTCAAGGCTTTTTCCGATTTTTTGAAAATTTTCTGTACAGAGAAGGATTTTTATGGTACACTGCCTCTTGACTGGTTTCCACACCCGGTCCAACCTGCGGAGAGACCCTCTGCAGCTGTGCAGCTTCTTCTCTGTGCTGTACTCTAAATACGAAAATGGAGGTATTACCCTGATGAACAGAAGAAACCGTATCCAATCCGTCTGCTTTGCCGCCGTTATCGCCGCGCTGTACGCCGTGCTGACGCTGTGCCTGCCCATGCTGTCCTACGGCCCGGTGCAGGTGCGCTTTGCCGAGGCCCTGACCGTGCTGCCCTTCTTCTTCCCGGAGGCCATTCCGGGGCTGGCAGTGGGCTGCTTTATCGCCAATCTCCTGGGTTCCCCCTATGTGCT
Organism: Clostridiales bacterium; assembly: GCA_020860385.1. GTDB lineage: Bacteria > Bacillota > Clostridia > Oscillospirales > Oscillospiraceae > Onthomonas. The sequence continues at coordinate 5,282 of JAJBUK010000050.1, read as the reverse complement.
GGACTGGGTGTTCGGCACCCTGGCCACCCTGCTGGCCGCCCTGTGGACATCCCGGCTCCGCCACCGCGCCCTGGCTCCCCTGCCGCCGGTGGTGTGCAATATGGTCATCGTGGGGGCGGAGATCGCCTGGTTCGAGACGGGCTTCGGCGCTGGCTTCGGGGCCGCCTGGCTGTGGAACGGCTGCACCGTGGGGCTGGGGGAACTGATTTGCTGCTATGTGCTGGGCGCGCTGTTGCTGCGCTATCTCCCCCGCATCACCCCCCTGTGGGAGCGGATGCCGGAGGAACGGCGGGCGCTGGTGTCCCCAGTGGAACGGACGTAACGCTCCTTATAAATAATACGCGGCTCCGCCTGTGGAAGCGGAGCCGCTTTTTTGCGCCCGGTTGCGGTATTTTGCTACGAATTTTGAAATCCGTTTCGTATTGGAACCCCTCCACCGGCTAACGCCAGTTCCCCGCCCCTTTCGGGGGAGGAAAAAGGTTGTCGTAACCGCTACGTCATTGGCTCCCCTGAAAGGGGAGCTGGCTGACCGCAAGGCCAGACTGAGGGGTGGAACTCCGGGCATTTCCCATATAAATACCTTTTCCTAAGGGGATGTTTTTCTTAGAGAAGGATAGATAAAGGAAATACGTTCTTGCCCTTGCCAGGGCGGGGCCTACTTTTCTCGCTCCGCCGAGAAAAGTAGCAAAAGAGGGCGGCTCAGGGGGAAGCTCGGGGCCTCGCTCCCCCCTAAGAACCCCTCTCCTATCCCGCTGGGGCTTCGCGCTATCCAACCCATAGGTGGTCTATCCCGTCAGAGACGATGTAACCTGTCACGCACCAAAGCTGCCGCCGATGGCGGCTGGCTACGATTGCCGTTCCGCCCTGCCGAGGGCGGGTGGAACGAGCAATTTTATTGTCCTTTGGTCGCGGAAACCTGACTACAAGGATACGTGATTCCCCTCAACACAGGATAGATATGGATTCCCGTATTTTTTTTGCATTTCCCCCTTGACAGCCCCGCAGTACAGTGCTATGATACAGATAACAAATGAATGATTGCTCATGTGTTCAACATTCAAATTCGGTAAAGGAGCTGTTTCCCCATGAAAAAGACCTATAAAATCGAAGTAGACTGCGCCAACTGCGCCGCCAAGATGGAGGACGCCACCAAAAAGACCGCCGGTGTGGCCGACGCCACCGTCAGCTTTATGACCCAGAAGATGAAGGTGGAGTTCGCCGAGGGGGCGGACGTGGCCGCCACCATGCAGGCGGTGCTGAAGAACTGCAAAAAGGTGGAGGACGACTGCGAGATTTATCTGTGAGGGGAGGCCCCTCAAGTTCCCACAGCGTCGCCTGTCTCCCCTGAAAGGCAATGTCATCAACTGAAAGATGTAATCTATCCTGGGTTGAGAAGAATCACACAGCCGTACAGTCAGATTTCCACGACCAAAGGCCAACAAAATTGCCGCCCGTCCCGCCGTAAGGCTAGGGAGCGAAGCGGAAATGCCGCTTGACGGCGGAGGGACGAGGCGGCAATCCCCGCCAGCCGCCATGGGCGGCAGCTTTGGTGCGTGTCAAGTTCCATCGTCTGTTGCCTAATAGACCACCTGCCGACCAGACAGCGCGAAGCCCAGGATTATAGGAGAGGGATTCTTAAGGGGGAGCGAGGTCCCGAGCTTCCCCTTGAGCCGCCCTCTTTTGTTACTTTTCTCGGCGGAGCGAGAAAAGTAAGCCATGCCCTGGCAAGGGCAAAAACGTTGTTCCTTTAACTATCCTTATCTAAGGAGAAGCACGTCTCCCATCCCCCCCCACGCAAAACACTCCCATCCGAAAGGACCGTGACCCCCATGACCAAAAAGCAAAAAAAGACCCTCCTCCGGGTCATTCTGGCGCTGGCGCTGCTGCTGGCGGTTTCCCTCATCGACCGGCTGCTGCCCGTCCCCGGCTGGCTGGCGCTGGTGCTCTACCTCGTCCCCTGCCTGACCATCGGCTATGACGTACTGGTGAAGGCGGGGAAGGGCATCCGCAACCGCCAGCCCTTTGACGAGTGCTTTCTGATGGCGGTGGCCACCATCGGCGCCATGGCCCTGGGGGAGTACAGCGAGGGCGTGGCCGTCATGCTGTTCTACCAAATCGGGGAGCTGTTCCAGGGCGTGGCCGTGGGGAAAAGCCGCCGGAGCATCTCCGACCTGATGGACATCCGCCCAGACAGCGCCAACCTGGAGCTGGAGGACGGCACCTTTGAGGAGACAGACCCGGACGATGTCCCCGTCGGCTCCGTCATTGTGGTGCAGCCCGGCGAGCGCATCCCCATCGACGGGGACATTCTCGAAGGCTCCGCCACCCTGGACACCGCCGCCCTCACCGGCGAGAGCCTCCCCAGGGAGGTGCAGGCCGGGGACAGCGTGCTGTCCGGCTGCATCGACATGACCGGCGTCCTCCGCATCCGCACCACCAAGGAGTTCGGGGCGTCCACCGTCTCCAAAATCCTGGACCTGGTGGAGAACTCCTCCATGAAGAAGGCCCGGATGGAGAACTTCATCACCCGCTTCGCCCGGTACTACACCCCCGCCGTCTGCTACGGGGCCCTGGCCCTGGCGATTTTGCCCCCGGTGGTGGGGCTGCTCACCGGCGGGACGGCCAACTGGGGCACCTGGGTGTACCGCGCCCTGACCTTCCTGGTCATCAGCTGCCCCTGCGCCCTGGTGATCTCCATTCCCCTGTCCTTCTTCGGCGGCATCGGCGGGGCCTCCAGCCAGGGCATCCTGGTGAAGGGCTCCAACTATCTGGAGGCCCTGGCGGAGACGGACTGCGTGGTGTTTGACAAAACCGGCACCCTGACCCAGGGCGTGTTCCAGGTGACGGAGGTACATCCGGCGGACGGCATTTCCCGGGAAACCCTGCTGGAGCGGGCCGCCCTGGCGGAGTCCTACTCCAACCACCCCATCAGCCGCAGCCTGAAGGCCACTGTCGGGCAGGAATTTGCCCCTGGCCGTGTCACCGACGCGGAGGAGGTGGGGGGCCGCGGCGTCACCGCCCAGGTGGACGGCCGCACCGTTGCCGTGGGCAATCCCCGGCTGATGGAGTCCCTCCACATCGCCTATACCCCCGCCGACGCGCCGGGTACCGTCATTCATGTGGCGGAGGAGGGGCAGTATCTGGGGTACATCCTAATTTCCGACGTGGTGAAGCCAAACGCGAAAGCGGCCATCGCCGGGCTGAAGGCCGCAGGCGTCACCCAGACCGTGATGCTCACCGGCGACAATCAGGCCACGGCTCAGGCCGTGGCGGGCGAACTGGGCATCGACCAATATTACGCCCAGCTCCTTCCCGGCGACAAGGTGGAGCGCGTTGAAGCCCTGCTGGCCCAGCAGGGCAAGGGCAAAAAGCTGGCCTTCGTGGGGGACGGCATCAACGACGCGCCGGTGCTGTCCCGGGCGGACGTGGGCATCGCCATGGGTGCCCTGGGCAGCGACGCCGCCATCGAGGCGGCGGACATCGTCCTGATGGACGACGACCCGGCCAAAATTTCTCTTGCCATGCAAATCGCCCGGAAGACCCTGTCCATCGTCCATGAGAACATCGTGTTCGCCCTGGCGGTGAAGGCCCTGTGCCTGGTGCTGGGGGCGATGGGCGTAGCCAATATGTGGTGGGCCGTGTTTGCCGACGTGGGGGTCATGGTGCTGGCCGTGCTGAACGCCATGCGCGCCCTGCGGGTCGGACGGAAAAAGTGACCCTGCAACAACAACGCTGCCGCCACGCATCTGCGTGGCGGCAGCGTTTGCGTTCAGCGATTTCCAGGGACGCAAAGCTCCGCCCCGCCGGACGGGCGGCCTTGTTCCCTTTCCTTCCCCCGTACCGGGGGCAACCGGCCATGGGCGCGCCTTTTACCCCCTGGGGCGGCTCTTCACCGCCGTACCGTAGCAGATGACCTCCGCGGCGCTCTGCATAATGGAGGCGGAGGCGTAGCGGACGTTGATGACCGCGTCGGCCCCCAGGGCCTCCGCCTCGTCCACCATCCGCTTGGTGGCCAGCTGCCGGGCGTTGGTCAGCAGCTCCTGATAGCCGGTCAGCTCACCGCCCACCAGGGTCTTCATGGCGGACATGAAATCCTTGCCAAAGTGGGTGGTCTGAATGGTGGAGCCTTTCACAATGCCCAGCACCTCCAGGTCTTTGCCGGGCAGATAGTCAATATTGACGAGCATCATCCAGCTCATCTCCTTTCAATTCCTGTAATCTCTGGCGCAGGGCCAGGACAATGCCGATGAGAACAGCGGCGGGGATGGCCTCAAAAACCAGCAGCAAAGCCAGCGGGATGGGGTCGACCACCGCGCCCCAAACCAGCAGCGCGATCATCCCCGCCATCAGCAGCGCCATGGCCGCGGCGGACAGGATGGCCCCCCAGTAGCGGGCGCGGCGGTCTCCGGTTTGACGGTTCATAAACACAGTACCTCCCTGTTCCAGCTGCTCCATCTCCCGCAGGCGGCCCGCCGCGTCCAGGGTGTCCAGCGTCAGGTTCTCCCCGGCCATGGAGACGGTGAGGGCCAGGGACTGCTCCAGCCGGGCGCGCTCCCGCCGCAGCGCCGCCCCGTGGCGGTTCAGGGCAACCGTCAGGGTCTGCTCCCCGGACAGGACGCGGCGGATGTCGGACAGGGGCATCCCCAGCTTCCGCAGCAGCTTGATTTGCTGCAAGCGGGCCACGTCCTCATCCCCGTAGTCCCGGTAGCCGTTGGCCCGGTTCCGGCGTGGGGTCAGCAGGCCCTCCTGCTCGTAAAAGCGGATGTTCTTCCGGGTGATGCCCACCAGGGCCTCGGCTTCGTTGATTTTCATAGCGTCATAGCCCTCCTCTCTGCGTATAGGATATACCTTCCACCAGGGGGAAGGTCAAGCCTTTTCCCGAAAAAAATTACGCGGATGGTTTCCAGGCGGCATTTTCGCCGGTTGCGGCTTGCAATTCCCGGCAAATGCCGGTATAATGGCACTGTTATCATACGCCTGTAGGGGCGGCCCCTGGCCGTGCTTCTATCCATCGTTTCCGGTCAAGGCCGGCGGTTCCCCTGGTTCAGTAGGGGCGCACAGCGTGCGCCCCTACTAGAGTGTGAAAACTAAAACTTTGTTTTATTTAACCGTCACAAAATCCCAACGGAACCGGCTGCGGCATCACCCCTCAGTCAGCTTCGCTGACAGCTCCCCTTTCAGGGGAGCCAATGACGCAGAGATTATGACAACTTTTTGCCGCCCCTGAAAGGGGAGGTGCCTCCGAAGGAGGCGGAGGGGTTTGCAGCCGCCCCTACAAAAAA
>JAJBUK010000017.1 GCA_020860385.1 Clostridiales bacterium | reverse complement strand
AGGCCATGAAGCGCGGCCGGGCGAAGGAATATGAACAGGCGGCTTCCCTGTTTGAAAAGGCCGCCCAACAGGGCCACGCGGATGCGCAGTTCTGCCTGGGCGTGTGCTATGATTTTGGCGAAGGTGTGGCTGTGGACAAGGCCAAGGCCGCCCAGTGGTATGAAAAGGCCGCCCAACAGGGGATTGCAGCAGCGCAGTACAACCTGGGAAATTTCTATTCTCGCGGCGAGGGTGTAGCGAAGGACAAGGCCAAAGCTGTCTATTGGTATGAGAAGGCCGCCCAACAGGGCGACGCATCGGCGCAGTACAGTTTAGGCTTTTCTTATCAGTTGGGCCAGGGCGTAGACGAGGACGCGGACAAGGCTGCCTCTTGGTTTGAAAAGGCCGCCGAGCAAGGCCATAGAGACGCACTGATGACCCTGCCCTCGTTCTATGAGTATGTCGTTGAGGATGCAGCCAAGGCGGCCTACTGGAAAGACAGGTCTGCCAAGCTCTATAGCCCCGAGGAACAATTCGATATAGGCGTTTGTTTTTATTTCGGCAAGGGTGCGCGGCAGAATAAGACGGAAGCCGTCTACTGGTACGAAAAGGCCGCCCAGCAGGGCAATGCAGAGGCGCAGTACAGTCTGGGCTTTTGCTATTCTAACGGCGAGGGCGTGACCCAGGACAAGGTCAAGGCTGCCTATTGGTACGAAAAGGCCGCCCAGCAGGGCCACGCATCGGCGCAGTTCAACCTGGGCCTTTGCTATGATAATGGTGAGGGCGTAAGGCAGGACAAAGCCAAGGCCGCCTATTGGTATGAGCAGGCCGCCCAGCAGGGCCACGCAAAGGCGCAGTACAATCTGGGCTATTGCTATTCTCACGGCGAGGGCGTAAGGCAGGACAAAGCCAAGGCCGCCCAGTGGTACGAAAAGGCCGCCCAACAGGGCTACGCATCGGCGCAATACAATCTGGGCGTTTGCTATTATAACGGCGAGGGCGTGGCCCGGAACCGCGCGAAGGCAAAAGAGTGGGTTCAGAAGGCCGCTGCCCAGGGGTATGAGGATGCCAAAAAGGCGTTGCGGGAGCACTTCTGACCCCGCACCAGGCCGACCCCGACAGGGCGGACGGAGATTTGGAAAGGGCGGAACGGACAGTGGAAAAAGAGTATTTCTATCTGGTATGGAACGACTGGGGTATCCGCCTGAGCCATCTGAACACGGTGGGGCCAGATTCCTCGGCTACATCCGGGACGAGGCGGGGACGCCCATCGGCATCGAGATGGCCTATGACGGCGGCCACGGCTACGGCTATGACCACAGCGACAGCCGGGTAACGCTGTATCCCGGCCCGGAGGTGCATCTGCCCTACATGTATTCCATCGACCTGGAGGACGGCGACTGGTTCGAGAGTACTGAGTTCATCCCTGTGAACTGGTCCCCCTCAAGGAGCCGCTGGACTTCGGGGATGAGCAGGACAAAACGGAAAATCACTGAGAAAGAAAGGAAATCATCATGGAAAAAGAGTATTTCAAGCTGAAATGGGTGGAGACCGGCCGCTATTCCTCCATGAGCAACCTGAACGGCTCCTCCGCCAAATTCATCGACTACGTCCGGGACGAAGCAGGCAACCCAATCGGCATCGAAGTGGAGTACGACGCCGGCCACGGCTACGGCTTTGACAACAGCCACCAGAGGAAGAAGCTCTATCCCCACAAAATGACGGATTTGGCCTATTGGTATACGGACACCTCGGAGGGCGGCTCGGACTGGGATGACGCCTGTATCCCCAATTTCGTGGAGCTGATCCCCGTCGAGGAGCTGGACGGGGAAGCGTGACCATGGCGGAGCGGGAGATTTTGCAGTTCCGGCAGGAGAGCGAGCGGTATCTGCCCGGCCCCCCGGCCTATTGCGCCGGGGACCTGTCCGCCAATCTGGAGGCGGTGGAGGACGGCGTGCCGCTGGCGTGGATGTACACCCAGGGAGACTGTTACAAAATCTACCACGGGAACTGGGTGTTTTACACCGGCCTCTGGGGGCGCGGGGGGCAGTTTTACCGGGAGAAGAAAACCTTTGTGGACGCCTTTGACCGGGAGGATTATCAGACGGAGGTCTGGCAGTTCTCCGCCGACTCGGAGCGTCCCGGCAGCGTCCCAGCCCTGGAGTTGCATCCCCTCAGTTACGGCGGCGCGCCCCAGGGAAGCTGCGTCCTGGAGACTGCGGGGGACTTAAAGCGGCTCCTGGGTGCCGCTCAGCCGGACATCAGGCTCCTGGCCCCCAGCCGGAATTTTGAGCTGAAGGGTGCGCTGGTGGACGGGGACGGCGTCAAAATGTATTCCGGTCAGGACATTCAGGGTAGAGAATACCTGTTCCTGGCGTTGGATTGACGGAGGGGAATCGCGCATTTATCGGCTACACGTTCTGTCCTGGCAAAATCAAGTAGCGAAGCGGTTGTGGAGCGCATAGGGGCACCCCGGCATCGTCTTTTCAGCAAGGGCGGTAATAGGGGCGCTGGAAGCGGCAACGTACAGAGAGCATACGGATGTCCTCTTTCTGCGTTTCCAAGTTTCGTTTCACGACCAAGCGAAGTCAGTATTTCCGCAATATCCTTTGTTGAAAAACCACTCAGGAAAAGGTAATACATCAGTCTTACCGTATCTGCCTCTTCCTCATTTATTACGAGATTTCCGTCTTCATCCTTATCGCACCCAAGATGCTCCGGTGTCAGAAAGATGCCCATATTGAACCGGTGCATCAGGGACTGAACCATAATTTCACTTTTCACATGGGACTCTTCCTGCGCAGTAGCAGAAAGAACGGTCATAATAATGTCATTCCCTTTTTCAAGCGAATTCAGATTCTCCGTCTCGAAGAAAACGCCTACAGGATTTTTCAACCCGGCAAGCTTCCTCTGGGTCAGAAGGCTGTCAACCGTATTCCTTGCGAAACGGGATATGCTCTTAGTGATAATGAGGTCGATTTTCCCTGCAAGGGCATCAGCTATCATAGCCTTGAACCCCTCACGCCTTTTGGTGCTGGTTGCGCTGATTCCATCATCCGTGTATATGGAAACGAACTCCCAGTCATCACGGCTCTTGATGTAATGTGTATAGTAATCAACCTGCGCTTCGTAGCTGGAAGCTTGGTCTTCATGATCGGTTGAGACACGGGCATAGCCGGCCACCCGGCGCTTTTTCTTACTGCCGATAGGGACGGCAGTGTACTTTGCGATTGTAGCAGGAATCGCCGTTACTTTTCTTTCCGCCATGCTTTTCCACGCTCCTTTCTCAGCTGTTTCATGTGTTCGCTCATCTGCTGCCGTCTTTCAGGCGTATAGGCGTCCTTGACGGATTCCCGGAATTTTTCTCTCTGCTCATCTGTCCACGGTCTGCCCACACGCTCCGGCGGTATCCACTCACGGCTGACTGCCGTTCCGTCCTTAAGGCAGAACACAATTTCAGACGCTGATAAAACATCGATGCGGTCAATCCGTTCTCGGAATACTCCCTCATCGAAATCTTCCGTGTCCAACACATCTGAAATCATCGCTTTCAGCAAATCCTCACAAAGGCCAACCGTGTCACAGCCATTATGCTCGGCACATCTCCAATACCGCATCTTTCCTCCCTCGGCATCCGCTTTTTTCTGCAATGTTCCCCTGAAATTACAGCCGCAGTGGACGCACTTTATTTTAGCGGTCAGGCAGGATGCACCCTTCGGATTTGTACCCGTCTTTCTTCTCTGGGCTGACACCTTCGCACGATACTCAGGTGTCCAGCAGTCCTGATGGCCTGTATTCGGACAATCCTTTGTAATCACACGTCCGTCTGCCATGTGAAATTCCAGCGTGTACCGTTTCGGCACATCAATGTAGTCCACCTTCTCCAGAAAAACATCCTCATCAAAATCCTCGATGCCGAGAACTTCTGCACACGCCAACATGAGGTTTTTGTGGTTGATTGTGCCTCCGACCGGGCAGCCGTCTCCCTGCTTCTTTTTCTTCTTACTTCCGCAGTTCCAGAATTCCTGATAATGACCGTTTTTTGTGCGGCGGCTGTGCATATAGCTCTGGCCGCAGTATGGACATTTGATTTTTCCTGTAAAACAGCAGGTGTTCAGGCTCTTGTTCGCCAATGCGCCAAGCTCCCTGCGCCTTCCCATCTCATCCTGCACATACTGGAATGTCTCCATATCGATAATCGGCTCGTGCGTGTTTTCAACAAAGTATTGCGGCAACTCGCCATGATTCTTTTTCCGCTTTTTCTCAATGGGGTCGGAGATAAATTCTTTTTGCAGGAGCAGGTTGCCCGTGTAAGTCACATTCGTCAGAATGGTCTTCAAGTTGGAATCCCGCATCACGCAGCCGTTGATGCTCCGAATGCCCTCGGCTTCAAATTCCCGTTCCGTCTCCAGCCTGGATTTCCCGTCCAGAAAATTCTGAAAGACCCGCTTTACAACTTCTGCTTCTTCCGGCACGATAACGAGCTGGTCGCCATCCCAGCGGTATCCCAGGATTCGGAACCGCCCGTTCGGTATGCCGTTCTCCATCCGTTTGCGGATGCCCCATTTTACATTGTCGGAAATACTGCGGCTCTCTTCCTGTGCAAATGACGCAAGGATGGAGAAGTAAGCACCTCGCCCCAGATGGTCAGGCCGCCGCCGTCCGATGTCACGTTCGGATAATAGGTCGTCAGGATAAAGCTGACTGTCGTACCGGTTGATACTGTAAAGTCCACATAAACCGTATTAGGATCTTCTGTGGTCCCCCACGTCAAATCATATCCAGCGTCATTAGCATCTAAAATATAGTCGCTGTCCGTATAAGAAAGGTAGACACGGAAAACATAGGTATCGGTAGCGCTCGGCGCCTGTGCGGTTACCGTGACCGACAGTTGTTCACCGGTCAGCAGGGTATAGCCGCCATCACTATCTTCGTCAGAAGACCAGGTTTCTCCGGACACTACAATCGTCATGTAGGCATGTTCATTATCATCAGACTCAACCGTCAGCGTTTGAGAGCCATCCATATCCGCCTTGAAAGACCCACTGCCGGAGGCGTTCTCCAATGCTGTATTATAGAAGGGCTGATAGCCGATGCTCACATCATCATTTGAGAAAAGGGCAGTCGCATCTTCCACGGTATTTGCGGTGTTGCCTGTCTTATTGTCCGTCACGCTGGCCAGCTTCGTGGCGTTCGCCATGGCATAATCTGCAATACTTGTAATTGCGGATGCATCTTCAAAAATAAGCGCGGTCAGGTTCTCAGCGCTCCGGAATGCTTCCGATGCGATTGCCGTCACGGTGTACTCTGTGTTATTCTCAGTATCAGTGATTGAATCCAGGACAGTATAAGAAGTCAGATTTCGAGTATTACCTTCCTCATCCAGATAGGTAGCCGGAACATATACCAGAGTAGCGGTGTTATTCTCCGTATCGATTTCGTAAATCGCGCCGTATTCGTCCACATAAATGTAGCCGGAGAGGCTGCTCAGGACGGAGTCAGACGCATCCGCAAACGCGCCATCAGCTACAGTGATGAAGTTCGGACCTTCGAACAGAATGCTGTCAGCATACATGACAAAGTTATTAAAACTCGCAGGCAGCACATCGACGTCCGACCCAATGGTCAGCGTATAAGGTGCGATTCATTTTTCGCAGTTCTTTTTCTGCCATACGCGCTCCCCTGCCGTGCCGTTAAACATCCAGCTCCGGCAGCAATATCAGTTCGAAGTTATAGCCGTCCTTCCGCACTACCTGGACTGTGACGGGGTTTGCCTCTCCCCAGGCCGGGTCGGCGTCCGCTTTCGCTTTCCACTGCTCATAATAGTTCAGAAACTCCCCATGAAGCTGCCGCTCCGCCCGCTGGCGGACGGCGGCGGCCTCATCCAGAGTTTTATAGGTACCCAAACGATAGCGTACGTTCTGAAACCGAATTTCCGCCCGGTAGCTGTTCCGCGCCCGGAACACGCCGCGCACGCCGGTTTTGTTGTCCGACCGCATTTTTTCGCTTTTCAACAGGTCTACGGAGGTACCCGCAACGTGGGTGAGATAGCCGCTGAGCTGCTGCTCCACCTCTTTTTTGCGGCAGCCGCAGCTGACGATTTTGCTGTACTTCAAATCCTCGTAGGAAACATCTACCTCACGACCGCAGTCGCAGCGGCAGCGCCAAATCACGGTGCTGTTCCTGTCCCGATTCTCTGTGGGATAGAGGGCAGTCAGCATCCGGAAACGCTGCCCGGTGATATCTGCAGGGGGATGGCCCCGGTGTCGGGGGCGACGTGGTTTTTGCTCCGACTGTTCTAACAGAGAAATGTCAGTAGTTTGTTCACTTATTGACATCATTACCTCCATTTTTGTCGTAAAAATAACTCCGAAAATAAGATTGCTGCTAATGAACTAACACTCCGCAGGACGAGGATAATACCCTTAAAGTATTCTCATAAGCGACTGAATGTATCGAAAGAACTGAATTATCAGTCATTTCCATAGTCTGCCTGACCACGATTTTGACCACTGGCGTTGAGCGGCAGCGTCTGAATATCTTGAATCCTATCCTCCTTTCTTAAACAGGCAGACAATGACTTACGGTTCAGAAAATGCTCCTTATTTGTGAATTTCGACAATTTTTGCATCGTATTAGCAGGTATTCAAAAAAGAAAACGGTGGTCAAGATATTTGACCACTCTTTTGACCACTGGAGTACTGACAACTTTCCAATTTTGCACGTTTCGTGTCGTACAATTTTACAAATTTTCCATTCAAATCTCCAAATTAAAGGTTGACTTCGCCGCCACAATGCAGTAAAATGAGAGTAATCTAGCTATCGTAGGATTTCATTTGTGGGATTGGCGTGAAATCGCCTCCAATTACAGTACGTTTATGAGAATACTTTAAGAGCGTCTAAACGAAAAAATCTCCCACAAGCTTTGGAATTTTCCAAAGCTTGTGGGAGTATTATTTTTTGTTGATCAAATTCTCCGACCCGCAAAGGTGAATGTTTTTTTACGCAAAAATAGGCGGCACCTAAAAAGAGATAAGCCCTGGCAGATTTCTCCACCAGGGTCGTTTTGTCCAAGAGGTAGCTAGAGGGCTTTCTGACGCAATAAGATGCATTCAACGACACGATTGGAAATGATGTCCCTGTCGCGCATGGGGTAATAGCTTAACAACGGCGAAACCATTTCCCTTAATTCAGCTGCGTCAAAGATTGGCAAAGTAAGCTGATGCCCATAAAGAGTTCGTGCTGTGGCTACTTGCCGATTAAATGTCGTACAAAAAGGTCTAGCCTGTAGAGAGCGAATCAACGCTATAGGATCAATGTCCATCTGTAGCATCTGGACATTAGACAGCAATCCGGCCCCATTGTCGAAGATTGGGCAATAAGAAAATGTTCCACCTTCCTCAATTACCGCTATGTTGTTAAGGTGGCGATCATCATTACAAATCAACGCATCAATCTCAAATAGCAAAGTTAAGTATTGGGGGAATAAATCAAGTCCGGTAACTGCTGCGGTTTCTTCGGCCAGGTAAGCTATCCTTTTTTTGTTGCTCGACAACCGGCTTAACTGGTCTTTCAACGGAACACCATGTGCATTCGACAACAAGCGGTTCAGTGGTACAAGTGCTTGTCCATCCTGTAGAAAGTTTAAACTGATGCAACAAGTTCTTTTCCTTCCGTGGACCTGCGCTTGCCCCATGTTATATCGAACATATGAAAACGGCGTATCTGACGCAATATTGCTATGGGAAAGCAGAATTGAAGTAAATGTTTCTGCCAATGCTTCGTATCCAAATTGGTCCACCTTGTACCAACAGTTGGAATTTCTGTCGTACCATTTTTCCTGGTTTCCCTTCGACGACGTTTCTGCAATCTTTTCATCCGATACAAGAGTAATCATTTCAGATAGCCTCCACAGTAAGCCATTGCTGATCCTCTGCCATACGACCAGAAGTTTTTTCAATGATGGCTAACGGATCGTATTCAAATACTCCGATTGTCTCAAGGTATTCCCGTATACCGGCCCGATGACTAGGCACACATCTATCTTCGAGGAATTGTTGGAAATCCTCCCATGTAGGGTTTTGTTTATTTCCAAACGCTTTTTTCACAAAATTATCCGTGTAATTCTCGATGGATAGTTCCTTTGTCGTGAAATCAGCATAAATCATCGTACATAAGTACGGCTGCTGATTAGGCGCCTTGTCGAAAAATTTTAAGACGCGGACGTCATGGTCACAGTCCTTGTGAGACGTAGATGTGTTCATGGGTTATCATCCCCTCTGCTTACAATTGTACCACGCTGGTACAAAACTCGCAAGGCCCGGTGGATAAATCCGCCTTGGCAACCGCCGTACTCACGAGAGTGCGGGGCGCGTCGACGATAAACAGTGGTCGTTTTTTGTTATAGGAGTCGAAGAAGCGTAAAAAAGGAAGTTCCACTCTGGGAATTTGACGCTGGAAGAAGCTGCCGCACATTCTACTGTAGATAACATTTACATAGTCTTGGTACAAGTATTCGGGATAACTGTAGCTGATAAGTATATCAAAAAATACTGCGTCGATTTTATTCGCCCGGATATACGCCTGTACATTGCTCCTGTTGTAACGGAGATCAAACCGGTGTACCTCTGAAAAACGTTGACTGAGAAACGGCATCAGGCAGTCGGCATAGGAATCCCGAATCACCAAGATGCACGGCCCGTCGCTGTCAGAGCGAATCACGCACAGGGGCTGGCTGCCACCGAAAAATAAGCACATTTATTTTTCGTCTGTAATTTATCCGGCACATACAGCTGCCCTGGTACATCCTTGCCGGTAAAGATGGAGGTCACCTCCACGCCGTCCTCCGGGACTTAGACCTCCATGCTGTCCGGCTCCGTCCACCATGCACAGGAAGAGAACCAGGTCGTGCCGCAAAAGTTCTCTGTCACTGTGACCGGCTCATGCTACCGTGGATTTGGGCAGCGACTACGCGCTTCCCATGGCGCAGATCAGCTACCAGGTGGAGGCGCAAAGTTACACCTACCGGGCGCTTCAAACCTCCCAGAGCGAGGATATTTCCGGCCAGAGCGAAACATGGTCCAGCGACCTCTCCTGGAAGCAGGGCGACATTGAGCTTCGCCTGTGCTCCAACGAGGAGGAAAACTGGGTGGGATGGTACGTTGCGGAAGCCCAGACCCAGTGGGTCGCTTTCCTTTCTGCGAATTCCAAGCCCCGGCACAGGAATTTACCGAAAAAAGTTCTTTCGATAGATTGAAATAACAATTCATCTATGGTAAAATAAGCGTTAGGAAAAACCAACACGGAAGGATTTCCCCCATGATCGGTTCAGCCAGCGCCCGGTTTTCCCGTCGGGCAGCGGCTATATCCACCGTTGCAGCGCGAGGGAGAAGCTGCAATGGCGAGCCGTACTACAATTCATGCAAGGAGAGAAGCTATGTATTGCAAATACTGTGGAAAACAGAATGCAGACGGCGCAAGATTTTGCGCCGCCTGCGGAAAGCCGCTGCCGGTGATGCCAGTGCAGCAGCCAGAGGCGCAAAAAACGCAAAAGGCAGTCTCCGGAAAACTTGTCGCTATCTTAGTCGCGGCCCTGGTGCTTTTGCTGCTGATAGGCGGTGTTGGCTGGGCAATCGCCACAGACCGTATCCATCTGGGGGCGTCGCAGCAGACGGAAGAGGAAAACGATGGCTTAGGTGCTGAAACTGACAGTGCATCCTCAGCGCAGGCGGAGATTTATGCGGATGACACTGCCTCCAGCGAACCGGAGCCGGAAGCGGACGCCGCTGAGGACGGCTCCGCTGTGTCCGGCGGAACCGCGGCAGAATCCTCCGCTATCGCACCGGAGGAGGACGCCTCTGAATCTGAGGAAGAACCGGATGCAGAGGTGTCGGATACCGCGCCGCTGACCAGCGCCTATGCGGACGACAGGAGCTATTACGGCAACTCCTTTGAAAACTCCTCTCAGGGCGGCACCATGGTGGCCTCCGGCAGTTGGATCTACTACGTTTCGCAAAACAGCGGTTTTTCCATCTGGAAGATGCGGACAGACGGCACGGAGCAAACTCTGGTTTCTTCCACCCCCGCAAGACATATCAGTATGCTGGGAGACTACCTCTATTATCGCGCCCTGGGAACGGGATACCTGCACCGGCTGAATGTGGAAACCGGAGCGGACACTGTGCTGGTGGCCCGTGACATCTATGAGCCAAAGGTAGTCGGGGAATACATCTACTACGAAGACCAGTCTGACGATTCCTATGACCTGTATCGCTGTGAGTTGGATGGCTCCAACGAGGTAAAAATCACGGACGGCGTCGTCTTCTACTGCTGTGTGACCGACACCCGCATTTACTACCTTGACACCAGGGCCGGCAGAAAAGGCTACTCCGTGGCACTGGACGGCTCGGATAAGCAAACCTGGTTTGACGGCCGCGTCGGTAGCATCGACTATGTGGACGGCACGGTTTACTTCACCGACATGGACAACGGCGGCCTGTACGCGATGGAAGCCGGCAGCAGCAGCTATACCAAAATCAGCAGCATGACCATGCAGTCTATCAACATTTATGACGGTTGGGTCTACTTTTCCGACCCGGATAACGGCGGCGCATTGACCAAGGTCAACCTCAGCGATACCAGCGAGGCGGTCATTCTGAGCACGGCCGACTGTGAACTGCTCAACGTGTGCGGCGGCTGGGTGCAGTACCACGCCGACGGAGGCCCGGATGATGACGATTACTACTGGGTCCCCACCAGCGGCGGTGTTGTGGTGCAGTTCTAGGCTCATAACGCAAACAACTCCCTGCCGGAATTCCCGGCGGGGAGTTGTACTAAAAAAGCATAACGCATTTGATATGCTGACCGCAGCAGCTGCATTCATTTTTTAACCAGAAGGCGCTGACATGGAAAAGCAACTGCTGGAAATCGCTCTGCGTCGTCGTTCTGTGCGCAGCTACAAGGACACGCATATCCCCGATGATGTGCTGGACGAGATTTTGGCTGTATTCACTGCGAGCAAAATTGAACTGACCGGGGTAAAAAGTTTCCGGCAGGCTGTCACAGTTTTTATGACGGCCTGCCGGACTTATTTTGAGCGCTTTACTGCTCCCCATTCTGCGCTTTATCATCCCCCTTATCACGCATCAACGTTAATATAGTTTCTACAGGACAGACAGGCAATTCTCTGGCCGGAATTACTTCCCTGCCTTGTTTCTCTCTATCATAAATCCCTCCTATGGTTTCCTGCCGGTAACTATGCCACAATATTGTGCGTACTTCACAGGCTGCCAGACTGATGGTACAATAAATCCAGTAAAAAGAAACCCTTACAGGAAACGAATTTTTGGAGGTCATATCATGAAAAAGGTACTTATCATCAACGCAAGCAAACGCCGCAATGGCAACTCCTATGCTCTGGCAAAGAGATTTGCCGAGCAGATGGAGGGGAAGGCTGAGGTCACGATTTTCAACATCGGTGAGCAGGATGTGCGTGTGTGTCTTGCCTGCGATGGCTGCAAGCGTCAGCACACCCCCAACTGTGTCCAGAAGGATGACTTCACCGCGCTGATTCCCGCCATCGACAGCTGCGACGCTATGCTGCTCCTGTCCCCTGTCCATTGGGATCAGTTCCCCGCCCAACTGAAGGCTTTTCTGGACCGCACCTACTCCTTCATGGACTTCACCCAGCCTGATATGTCCATGGCCACCCGCAAGGACAAGAAGCTGGCCGGTTTCTTCTGCGCTGGCTTCGGCCCCGTGGATGTGTACACCCAGATGGTGGAGACCAACCTGAAGAGTTTCGCCACTGCCGGCTTCCGGGATTACAAGGCCTATGTGGCTGGGAATGCTAACGTCCCAGGCTCCGTCATGGAGAGCGAGGATGCCATGAAGGCTGCCGACGAAATGGTCGCGTGGCTCATTGGCTAACCGATAACGTTCCACGCGCTCTCTGAAAGCCATCCCAGACGTGGTGGGCGTCTCCGGCAACCTGATTTACCATCCGATTTCTGACTTTGGAGCGTCTGACGGCAGAACGATGCTGCCAGACGCTTCATTTAGCAAAACGGGGGATTGATACCATATGAACGGAAACAATTATTTAAAGCTGCTGGTGGAGAACCTTCACTCCGCCACCGTAGCCACCATCGGCTCGGACGGCCATCCCCAGACCCGCACCATTGACATGATGCTGTGGGACGAACAGGGTGTGTACTTCCTGACGGCGAAAGGCAAAGCCTTTTATGCTCAGCTCATGGAGCAGAGATATATCGCTCTGTCCGCCACGAAGGACAAAAAAAGCGTGTCTCTGCGGGGAAAGATTCAGAACATCGGCAGCGAAAAGCTGGACGAGATTTTTAAAAAGAACCCCTATATGCAGGCAATTTACCCCGGCGATACCCGCTCTGCCCTGGAGGTGTTCCACCTGTACGAGGCCAGCGGCGAATACTTCGACATCAGCGTCCCCTCCCATGTGACGCGGGACAGCATTGTGATTGGCCAGCCGGAGGCTGTGGTAAGCGGCTATTTTGTGGGCAGCGCCTGTATCGGCTGCAAGCTGTGCTATTCCGTCTGCCCCCAGAAGTGCATTGACATCTCCACAAAACCGGTAGTCATTGACCAAAGCCGCTGCCTCCGCTGCGGGCGCTGCGAGTCAATCTGTCCAGAGCATGCCATTGAAAAGAGAGGATAACCATGACACAAGATGAACGCAGAGTATATTTAATCAAGGCGCTTCTTGCAGAAGATGGCCGCTATCAGGGGCTGGACATACCTGCCGATGTATCCCAGCAGAAGCGGCTCCTCCGGGCGCTGTTCAACGTGCGGATGCCGAAGCCGGTCAGTACGGAGTTTCTGGAAGTGCAGGACGCCTATTTACAGGAGGCGGCCCGGCAGAAGGGGATTACAGATTTATCCAATCTGACGCCGGTGCAGGAGGGGCTCTATCTCTGGCAGGGAGACATCACGACGTTACGCTGCGGTGCTATTGTCAACGCTGCCAACTCTCAGGTGCTGGGCTGCTTCTGCCCCAATCACGGGTGCATTGACAACGCCATCCACACCTATGCGGGGATTCAACTCCGGGCCGCCTGTGCGGATTTGATGGCACAGCAGGGGCATGAGGAGGAAACCGGCAGGGCGAAACTCACGCCTGCATTTAATCTGCCCTGCGACTATGTGCTGCATACCGTCGGTCCCATCGTCGGCCGCTGGCTCACCGGAAGCGACAGGGAGCAGCTTGCCTCCTGCTATCGCTCCTGTCTGGAGCTGGCAGAGGATAACGGGATTCAGAGCGTTGCGTTCTGCTGTATCTCCACCGGAGAATTTCACTTTCCCAACGATAAGGCGGCGGAAATCGCCGTCCGCACCGTGAAGGAGTATCAACAGCAGACCCACAGCAAAATCGAGGTGATCTTCAATGTTTTCAAGGACATCGACCTGGAACTCTACCAACACCTGCTCGGATAACATTGACCGGCTGAAAGAGGAACTGGAGACGGCGGACGCCATCGTCATCGGCGCAGGGGCGGGGCTCTCCGCCTCGGCAGGCATGAGCTACAGCGGGGAGCGGTTTGAAAAATATTTCTCGGACTTTCACAGAAAGTACGGCATCACCGATATGTATTCCGGCGGCTTTTACCCCTTTGACACCCTGGAGGAATACTGGGCCTGGTGGTCACGGCACATCCTGGTCAACCGCTATGAGGCTGGCGTTGGGAAGCCCTACGCCGACCTGTTGGAGCTGGTGAAGGACAAAGACTATTTTGTGCTGACCACTAACGTAGACCATCAATTCCAGCTGGCCGGGTTTGACAAGAAGCGGCTATTCTACACTCAGGGCGATTACGGCCTTTGGCAATGCTCCAGGCCCTGCCACAAAACGACCTATGACAACGAAGCTGCCGTCCGACAGATGGTAACCGAGCAGAAGGACATGAAGATTCCCTCCGAACTGGTTCCCCGCTGCCCGGTCTGCGGCGCGCCTATGAATGTGAATCTGCGCTGCGACGATACCTTTGTGGAGGACGAGGGCTGGCACCGGGCCGCGGAACGCTATAATGATTTTATCCGTCGACACGAGCATCTGCACGTTCTGCTCCTGGAACTGGGTGTTGGAGCGAATACTCCTGTCATCATCAAATATCCCTTCTGGAGAATGACAGCAAAGAACCCCAAAGCGGTTTACGCCTGTGTGAACTACGGGGAAGCGTTTTGCCCGCAGGAGATTGAAAAACGGTCCATTTGTATTGATAACGATATCGCCAAAACGCTTTCACAGCTTCTTATATAACGATTGAGGCAAAAGAATATCGGCAGGCTGGCACAGAAATTGCAACAGCCTGCCGATATTTTGTTTTCCGCTGGGCGGTTATGCTTCCGCCGTTTCTTTACGCCATATCCCGCTTCGCAGAGTACCGATACGGCGATCACGCTTCTTTTGCTACAGTCTCTCTCTCAGCGGGCAGGCCGACTGCGTGACCCGACCGGCCAACTCCCGGTATCCATGGTCATTCAGGTAATCCTGCAGAATCGGTACCGACTGCGTGGACTCCGGTCCTATGATCAATTCCGCAAGAACATCTTCCAGCCGGATATTTGCCTGACTGCACATTTTCCGTAAATCTACAGGGTAGTATTTTTTGATTCGCTCCTTTGTGATGTGATAGCGCGGCTTCACGTCAAAAAAGCCCTGTTCAAACGGGGAAACCACAAGCCTTACTTCCTTCTCACTGGCAAAGGACGGATGCTTGAACGCAGCGGACGCAGTCCACGCATGATTTAATGTTTCCCGTACCCCGGACGTCATTTGAAGCGGAAGTTCATTGTGTCGGATCAGCTCATACAAGGTATCCACAAGTTCATGCTCGCTCACATCATCCTGATAAAACACGGTCTGGAGAGAAAGCGGCTCTACCGTCATTTTTCGCAGCAAATTTTCCCTGAACGCGATGCAGACGCCCCGGCCCCTGTTTGCGTAGCGTTCCCATTGCGCGGCATCGTCCCGATAGCTTGAAAAGCAGGCGGCATAAGCAGAGTAGACGAACTCCTTTTTCTTTTCCTCTGAAAAGACTTTCACAGTCCACCTCGCTCTTTCCAAATCGTCTTCCGCCTGAAACCGCTCCAATACCGCTTTGCACAGGCCGCTCATGAAAAGGAGCATTTCCGAGGCGTCGTTCATATTCAGAACGTTGTTCAGCCTCAGTTCCGAATTGCTCAGTATTCCATCCAAAGCGGAAAAATCTGTATAATGATAGAGGATGCTTTCTTTGTTTCCCATGATAAACACCACCCGTTGATTCGATGTCTGCACCGTCCTCATACGTTACCTGCTAACTGTATCTGGGATTCCAGATAACCGCTTCGTGAACTTGGGCGAAAACGCGATGCGTTATCTCCAGCTCCTATCCTTGTATGGGGTATCTTCTATTCCCTTTTGCTGTAGTTTTGCAACGATTTGATTCAGCACACTCCGCCACATGCTCTGAAACCAGCGTGTGCTGCAAAACCACTTTACAATCGTGGGACTTATAGTATAATAGGTATGTATGAAGCATCTTCCGAGCCTCGTCCTGGCCAGCGTATTATCGCGGAAACGGCGAAGCGTCCATACCTGCGGACAATCATAAGAGCCATATACGCAGGTGGCCACATAGCAGCCCTGTCTATCGTTATGGGAATAGCCACCAAGCAGGTTTGGGTCGCTGGAACCGGTTCGTTTGCCTCTGCTATCCTTATGCGAATAGCTTCCGAAGAAATTGGGGTCGCTGCGTCCTGTTTTCTTGCCGTGGTTATCGTAGTGGTTATAGCCCCCGAAAAACGCCGGATCGGAATGGCCGGTCTTATGGCCTTTGTTATCATAATGATTGTATCCACCAAAGAAGTTGGGCTCACTGCGGCCAATTTTCTTGCCGTGTTCATCGTAGTGATTCACTGACCCGAACAGACCCGGTCTGCTTTCTCCCTTCTTTGCCATTTCAAATCCCCCCTGCATTTCATTTATGATTGCGGTTTAATAGGATATGTTCCCTGGCAGTCATTCGCCAGTCACGATGCGGCGCTGACCGTCCGCGGGAATTTTCGGCCACAGGGTTTTGGTACGCCAGCCATAGGAAAACCGCTTTTGGAATCTGTGACTGCATATGACCTTGCCATCCTGCCTGGTTTAATTTGCAGCAACCAGCCGGATTGGGGCCGCTGCATATAGTATAACACATTTTGGTGGGACGTGGATATCCGCTTTGTCTAATTTTATAAAGTTGCAGCCGGTTTGTTTCCACGCTTGCTATCGGGCTTCACAATATTCATTCGCGCGGAAGGCATCCTGCGGCTCAAGGATTCATTGCAAATGCTTAAGCGGATACAGAAAACGCTTGACGCGCAACGTTCGCTGTGGTATCTTATAATCACCATAAAGAGTGCGTAAGGGACAAGCCCTAAGACCGCACAGCAACCTACCGGCAAGGCAAGGTGCTAAAGCTTGATTCGATGGGGGTATATGATTCTTCACAGCTCCTGTCGATTACGATGGGATTTTTTCTTTGCGCTTTTATGGAAAATCGCAAAGGGGTGTTATATCATGTCAAAGGTGAAGAATGTCAACAGGGAGCTCAAGCGGTCCATGCAGGCCAAACAGTGCCGGATCCCCAGGGAGAATCGCACACTGACTGCACTCACAAAGCTCAACGGCAGGGTCTACATCTACTGTGGAGACCGGAAAACACAGCAACAATTTATTGAAGATGCGGAGAATGAGTATTTCCATTACGGGGATGGTGTGTCGCTGCAAGAGAGAATGCCGGACTCCATTATGGCGCTAAACAAAGACAAAACCGTCAACTTCATCGGTTTTGCGGGTACGATGGCTTTTCACTATGCAGACCACTTCAATACCGGGAAGGATTCCATCCCGCTCATCAAGGTCGATTACAGAAAATATGCTGCGGGCTGTCAGGATTTTATCTATCACCCCTGATTGCACGCAATCAACGGGAATTCCATGAACGGAAGAAATCCTATGGGAGCAAAGTCACCGCCGACCACTACGGCAGAAAAATTCCCAAGCAGGCCCACGGTTCCATCAGTCTGGGGCGGCAGAGGGCTGTTCTCGCGGTTCCCCGGAGGTAAGCGCCACCGACAAAAACCGCGGCACACAAATTGGAGGGCATAAAACTTGAGAAGCATCGAACACCGCTGCTCCTATGTAAATCTGAACAATCCGCGCTACATCCACTATCATGATGAGGAGTGGGGTGTCCCGGAACATTCCGACCAGAAGCTCTATGAGTTTTTGCTTTTAGAAGTCTTTCAGGCGGGTCTATCCTGGGAGTGCATCCTGAACAAACGGGAAAACTTTCGTGCCGCCTTTGACGGGTTTGACATCAGCAAGGTCTGTGCGTACAATGAGGCAAAGTGCGCCGAGCTGATAAGCAACCCCGGCATCATCCGCAACAAGCGAAAGATTGCGGCGGCAGTCAATAACAGCATCATCTTCAAAGAGATTCAGCAGGAGTTCGGCTCCTTCGATGCGTATATCTGGGGGTTCACTAACGGAGAAACCATAGTGGAGGATTATCACATCCGCACCACCTCTCCCCTATCCGATGCGGTCTCAAAGGATTTGAAAAAACGCGGCATGAAGTTCCTTGGCTCCACAATCATCTATTCTTATCTTCAGGCCATCGGTGTGCTGAACGCACACGGGAAGGAATGCGATTTGTATCCCGGCAAATCGGAGGCGGCGCCATGAACCGGGATGACTGCGGCATCTTCGATCTGCCTCACCACGTCCCGAAAAATCCTCCTCCTATGTCCATGTGTGACTTGGCGGCACAGTTCCACTTTTGCAGCGCTTACCGGTTGCGATACTGCCGTACAGGAGACGGCACAGCGGACCGCCCAGCGAACAGACCTGGGGAACCACTTTCGGAGCGGCTGGAATCGATTCCGGAAAATCCGACAGCGGCTCCTGTGGTGGGAATCAGCGGGGCAACGCTTCACACTTTGGGCGGCTTGTTTGTGAAACGGTTATCCCAAGAATACACTATAAAAATAAAAAAGGATTGATTGGCAATGCAGGACAAGAAAAAGGCGGATGGCTTCAAATATGATTTTACGCTGTCAGAACTGAAAACGCTGCTGTTCCATTCAAAAAAAATGCCCGAAGTGTGCGGGGCAACTTACAAGAGAAAAGACTTGCGAACGGGTGGAGGGCCGGGATGTCAACGCGCGGTCTGATCCGTTCTTTGTCCAGAACGCCCAGGTCAACCATTATGGGTTCATTTTTCGATGCCAAGACTGCGGAAGCGTATTCACGCTGAAAGAGCTTGGGGAACGCATTGATTGACCAAGTAACAGTTATTGATGCTTGTACTCCGACCGTCAGAAACGCACCGAGGGCGAGGTTCTTGCGCTCAGGCAAATGTGAGAAGAAATCCCGGATGAGGAACAGGAAAGGCAACGGTGGCCGTGTGAATATCTTGAAACGGTTAGCGCCAGATGAGCTGCGGCTCGTTTACAAAGAACATATCAGAGAGGATTTTCCTCGTGGTAAGCGCCGCCCCCTGTTCTCCATGGAGAAGATGCTGAAAACGGGACGTTACGACTGCTACGGCTATTATCGAAATGGCAACCTGATTGCATACGCCTGCTATATTCTAACCCAGAGCGGTTCTTATGCGCTGCTGGATTACTTCGCCGTTATCCCCGAACTGCGTGGTCAGGGAATCGGCAGCGAGTTTCTACGCGCTCTGCAAAGGAATATGTCTGTAAAATGCGGCGTGTTCCTCGAGGCTGAAAATCCCGGTTCGGCCAAGTCAGAGGATGAGCAGCAAACCCGGGAACGCCGCATCCGTTTCTATCTGTCAAACGGCGCAAAACTGACAAACTCAAACTGTCTGCTGTTTGGGGTGGACTACAATATCCTGTTCATCCCCGCTGGCAGCGCTGCCGATATACCGGAAAAAGAGTGTCAACACCATGCGGTGGAGGCGCTCTATCGGGAAATATACGGACGGTTTTATGGCCGCCTGTGTAAGCCATATCATGAAAAAGATATCAATTATGACTGATAATACAGGCAACGGCCTGCGGCAGACAGCCACGGGCAAGTATAACCGAGAAACCAGAAAGCGAGCGAGGATTTCCCTGTGGAAAGTCCTCGCTCGTTCGTTTTTTGTCTGGGGGTAAGCATTCAGAAGACGGTGTTCCCTTCTCAACTGGCAGCGTTCTGCGCCGCCTGCTCCGCCGTCAAGCGGCACGTCCGCTTCGCTCCGCCGTCAAGCGGCACTTCCGCTTCGCTCCCTGCCTGCGCCCCATGATTCATGATGAGCATTTGCAGACGGTTCTCCACGTTGGCATAGCTGGTGTCCGGGTCTAAGTCCAGGGGCAGGATGGAGATGTCCGGATACGCCTCCTTGAGCCGCTTGATGACGCCCCGGCCACAGACGTGGTTGGGCAGGCAACCGAAGGGCTGCAAGATAATGAAGGATTTCATGCCCTCTTTGGCGTTGTGGGCGATTTCCGCCGCCATCAGCCAGCCCTCGCCGCAGCTCAGCGTCTCCGGGATGATGTCGCTGACCTCCTGATACAGCTCCTTCGGCTTCTTTGCGTATTCATAAAGGGGGTGCCGGATGGCGACCTTCTCCAGCTGCCGTTGCACATAGTCAAACAGACCCTCAACCAGCTGGGGATAGGGTGGGATGTTGGCGTGGTAGTCCCTGATTTCACACTCCGTCGCCCGGAAATCCTTCCGCAGCTGGTCGGTGATTCTGGGGAAAGCCGTCTCCATGCCGTTGTCCTCCAGGTACCGCTCGATGTTGAAGTTGGAGCCGGGGTGATAGGTCACCAGCAGCTCGCCGGTGACGAACACCTTCGGTTTCAGGTGGCTCCGGTCATAGGGAATCTGCCCCATCCGGTCGATGCAGCGGGCAAAGGCGCGCCGGGCGCTGCCTACACCGCCGCGGATACCTTCCGCTATCTGCGCCACACAATCCTGATAGACCTCGTCCGTCTCGCCGGGATGCAGCTCATAGGGGCGTATCTTCCGGCACAGGTCGGTGAGGATGTCCAGCATCATAAACGTCCAGACCGCCTCCCAGACGGCGCTGACCCCAAGGACGGCGACGCCGGGATGCATCTCCTTCGTATCGCCCATGTCCGTAGTGACGATGGGCACCTCCGTGAACCCGGCTCTGTCCAGCCCTTTGCGGAGCAGCCCCGCATAGTGGGACATCCGGCAGTCGCACTGGAACTTCACCATCGCCACAGCCACCTCGTCCTGCCGGTAGTGTCCCTCCTGCAAGGCGCTGATGAGCTCCCCAATCACCATCTGACAGGGGAAGCAAATGTCGTTGTGGACATACTTCTTTCCCAGCGCGATTTGCTCCCGGCCTCCGATGGGCAGCGTCTGAACCTTATAATGCTCTTTCTCCATGATGGCGGACAGCAGGACGGACACCTCTTTGGAAATGTTGGGAACCAGAATGGTGCGGGTCTTCTTGTCCTGCTTGTAGAATTTGGTCGGGCTGGGTTCTGGTAACTCTCTGTACCAGTGCAGCATCTTCTCCCGCAGCCGGGCGTCCCGCCGCTTGATTTCAATGGTTTCCAGGAAGGACTGGATGCGGATGCCCAGGGAGCCGGTGGCATCGCTCTCGTCCACTTTGAGGATGAGAGGGGATTTATTGCCGCTCTCGGTGAGAATGCGGCTGATTTCGTCGGATAAAATGGCGTCGTGACCGCAGCCGAAGCTGACGATCTGCACATACTCCAGCGCCGGGGTCTTTGCCGCCACCATAGCGCCCTCCAGCATCCGGGTGTGGAAGTTGTTGGTGATTTCGATGGTGGTGTGTTTCAAGTCCTGCTCGCTGAGATGGGGCAGGCTGTCCACGGTCAGCACCGGCACGCCCCGCTCCTCGAACCGCTTGAAAATGTCGTGGCAGATGAAGGGGTCGGTGTGGTAGGGGCGGCCTGCCAGCACCACCGCATAGGAGCCCTCTTCCTGCACCTGGCGCAGCACTTCCCCGCCCCGTTCGGTCAGGGTACTCCGGAAGGTGTGCAGCGCCTGTTCGCCGTCCCGGAAGGCGGACTCTGCCTCCTCTTTGGTGACGCCCAAAGTTTCCTCGGCATAGCAGCATATCTGCTTCTTCCGGTCTTTCTCCGCGAACCAGTGGAACACCGGGGTGTCAAAGACGACCTTCCCGTCCTGCTCGGGGTTCTGGGAGTTCCGCACCACCATCGGATACCCCTGGAGGACGGAGCAGACATAGGGGCTGAGCTTGTCCACCCCCTCTGGGGGCATATGCATCACATAGGGGAAAAAGATACGGTCAACCCCCGCCTGTGCCAAATCCATGATGTGGCCATGCACCAGCTTGGCCGGGAAACAGACCGTGTCGGAGGCCACATATTGCAGCCCCTGTTCATAAATTTTACGGGAGCTTTTGTGGGAGAACTTCACCCGGTAGCCCAGCGCCCGGAAGAAGGTGCTCCAGAAAGGCATACTGTCCCAGAACTCCAGCACCCTGGGCAGGCCAATCACTTCCCCTTTGTCCGGGGCGGCCCGATGATACGGGTAGTCCTGGAACAGCAGCGCTTCCCGCTCTGCAAACAGGTCTGCCGGTTTCTCCTTCCCCGCGTTCTCAGCGGCGGAGCCGTCCTGCGTCTCCGCCGCCCCCTTCTCGCACCGGTTGCCGGAGATCCACTGTCTGCCGGTGGAGAAGCGGACGATGGTGCGGCTGCACCGGTTGCCGCAGCCCGTACATTGGACGCCGGTCTGGGTTTCGTAGGAAAACCGCTCCACCGCGTCAAAGCCGATAAAGGAGGAACAGACGCCGTTTCCGTAGCCGGATTCCTCCACCTGCCGCTTCACCGCCAGGGCCGCACCGATGGCACCCATTTCGCCTGGGTAGGGGGCCAGCTTCACCTCTGCGCCCAGATATTCCTCCAGCGCCCGCAGCACCGCCCGGTTGCGGAAGGTGCCGCCCTGCACCACAATGCAGTCCCCCAGCTGGGCGGTGTTGGAGATGCGCACCACTTTGGTGAACACGTTCTCAATGATGGAACGGCAAAGCCCCGCCATAATGTCGTCCGGGCCTTTGCCCCGCCGCTGTTCATTGATGATGGTGCTGTTCATAAACACGGTGCAGCGGCTGCCCAGTTTTGCCGGAGCCTGCGAGCGGAATGCCGCTTCCGCGATTTCCTCCACCGGGATGTTCAGGTTCACCGCAAAGTTTTCCAGGAAGGAGCCGCACCCGGAGGAGCAGGCCTCGTTCAGCATAATGTTGGTGATGATGCCGTCCTCCAGCCAGATGGCCTTCATGTCCTGCCCGCCGATGTCCAGCAGGAAGGTGGCCTCTGGGTAGTACTGAGTGCAGCCCATGGCGTGGGCCACAGTCTCTACAGTGTGATAGTCTGCGCCAAATGCCTGGGCCAGCAGCTGCTCGCCGTAGCCTGTGGTGCCCAGGCCCAGAACGGTCAGCTTGACGCCTTGGGCATCATACTTCCGCTTGAGGGCGTTCAGACCGTCCCGCACCACCAGCAAAGGCTCCCCTTTGTTGTTCGCGTAGAAGCGGTCAATGACTCGCTCCTCCTCGTCCAGCAGGACGAACTTGGAGGTAGTGCTGCCGGAATCGATGCCCAGCCAGACCCGCAACTCCCCGTTCACCGGCGTCGGCTGGCAGAGGTCCTTCAGCTCCCGGTCATGCCGCGCCTGAAACCGTTGCTGTTCCTCTAAAGAGGGGAAAAAGGGCTTCTGAATATCCTCGTCGGCGTTGGAAGCCTCCTCTGACTGCGCCAGCCGCGCCAGCAGCTCCGCCAGGGTGGCGGCGTCCTCCTCATTGGGGAAAAGCTGGTCAATGGCGATGGCTGTGCCGTAGGCCACGATGGTTTCCGGATGCTCCGGGTGGACAATGTCGTTTTCCGTCAGGTGCAGCCGCTGGGCAAACACTTGCACCAGGGTGGGGTGGAATGTCAGGGGGCCGCCTTCAAAAATGATAGGGGCTGTCAACTCCAGCCCCTGGGCAAGTCCTCCGATGGTCTGCTTCACGATGGCGTGGAAGGTGGAGAGGGCAATGTCTTCCTTCCGGGCGCCGGAGAGGAGCAGCGGCTGGATGTCCGTCTTGGCGAACACGCCGCACCGGCCGGAGATGTCGTAAACCGTACGTCCCTGTTCCGCCAGGGCTTCAAACTGCTCCGGCTCTACGTTCAGCAGCGCCGCCACTTCGTCAATGAATGCGCCGGTGCCCCCGGCGCAGCTGCCGTTCATCCGCATATCCGAGGTCTGGAGCTGCCCCTTTTGCTCGTCATAGTGGAAGAACACCACCTTTGCGTCCTGCCCGCCCAGTTCCACAGCGGTTTTCACATTGGGATACAGCGTCCGGACGGCGGCGGAGTTGGCCACCACCTCCTGTATGTAAGGGATACCCAGCTTTTGGGCGATGGGTTTGCCGCCGGAGCCGCAGACCGCCCCGCGAAATCGCTCTGCGGGGAATTGTTCCGCCGCCTCTTGCAGCAGCTTTTCCACTGTCTCCTGCTGCCTGGCGTTGTGCCGCACATAGCGGGCGTGGAGCATTTCCCCGGTTTCCGGGTCGGTGACGACCACCTTGACGGTTGTGGAGCCCACGTCGATTCCAAGGCGAAGGGTTTTATCTGTCTCTTCCACAACGATACTTCCTTTCTGTGCGGGTCAGTCGCCCTGCGGCGGCTGCGGAATCCAGCCGGCAATGTCGCTCTCGTCAAAGTCATAGGTCAGCTTCTCTCCGTAGGCTTGCTCATAGGCGGCCACCTTCTGCCGGTAATCCTGCGCCATCATTTCCTCGCTGTTCTCCCGGTCGCTTTTTGCCGGGTCTGGGTAGATGGGCGGGAGGATGTGCATGACATACCGGGTCTTGTGGAACTGGTCGTTCTCCTGCCCCGGCAAATCCCGAATCTCCACAAAGCAGGAGACGATGGGGACACGGTTGACGGCGGCGTAATAGTATGCCCCCCGCTTGGGCGGCCGCGGCTTCCGATAATGGAACCACATCTCCTGCTCCGGGTAAATCAGCACGGCGTGTCCCTGTTCCAGCTGCTCGTGAAGCATGGGGCCGAAGTACTTGCGGAGATAGGTGGTGCTGCCTGACAGGGGGATAATATCCTCATGGTTCATCAGAAAGCCAATCCACCCCTTCATGGCCAGGTTCGTCTCCTGGCTGACCATGAAAAGCCGCCAATAGCCCGCTTTGTTGATGGCGTAACGCACGGCTGTGTTGTCCAGGGGGCTAAAGTGATTGCTGGTCACGATGACTCCGCCGTGAACCTCGGCAAGGTTCTCCAGCCCCTCAATTTTGGTGTCTCGATTCAAAAACCTGGTGGCAGTGTCTGTCAGCGCCCGGGCGCAGACGTTGCAGAACCGGTATCCGAAGGTTTTGTAGTTGTCCAGAAAATGCCGGGTGATGGCCTCCTGCTCCTCCCTGGGCAGGGCGGGGTCGTCCACCTCTACCTTACAGTTCAGGTCTCCCCGCTCGGCGGCAGCACGCATGTTGGCTACTACTTGCGCTTTGTCTCCTCCGATTAACATACACGAATTTTCTCCCCTTTTTCTCCCATTTTGCGGAAGGTGATGGGCTGTTTGCACACTTCCGGCCCCTTGCGCACCATGTTGCCCAGGCAGGTGTGGTCAGACAGCTTCTGCTCCTCTGAATAAGTCTCCTTATGGCGCACGATGTCCTCATAGAAGGGGGAAGCCTTTGCGTAGCGCCAGAAATACTCTTCATAGGGGATATCGTCATAGCACCAGGGCTTCTGGAACAGGTTGTAGTGAATCAGGTTGGGATGCTCCAATGTCGCACCCGTTCCCCCGCCCTCTGGCGGCATAGCGTCCCAGCACTCGTCCAAGTAGACGATGCTGCCGCTACACATGGCGTTAAAATAGTCCTGATCCGGAGCGAGGCAGTCAAAGTGATAGGTTTGGAGCAGGTGAAGGAAGTGGCTGGAGAAGCCTACCTCCCGCATTTTCTTCAGGTTCATCACCAAGATGCCGGAGTTGATATACTGGTCGATGGGGACTCCCACGGCATCCTCCACATACTCTACCAGCTCGGGCACCGGGGCGATGGAGCGGTCGGCGCAGGCGGCGATGATGTTATCCCCCAGTTCGGTCTGGTAGAGTTGGGAGATGTCACCCGGCACCACAATGTCGCTGTCCAGATAAACCCCCTTGTCGTACTCAGGAAACAGGTCGGCAATAAAGAGCCGAAAATAGATCGTCAGTGTAAAGTAATCGCACCGCAATCTATTCTCGGCCCGGTCTGTGATGCCTGCCAGTTTATCTTTCATGGGAAGGAACCGTATCTGGAAGGGGGGCTTTACATCGGCGGAGAGTTTCTTTTGGCTCTCCTCGGTCAAATCCTCATGGAGGACGATGATTTCATAAGTGTGGGACTTGGATGCATTTTCCATCATGGAGCGAATTGCGCAGTCCAGATAGGGGGCATAACTTTCGTCTACGGTGAAAAAAATCGGTATTTTATCCTGTTTCATTGTGAGCATCCTTTCATTTACCCTCAAGGGGTACTTCCGGGGCTTTGCCCCTTTCTGGCGGTGGTGACATCAGTATACTCCTGGAAAATGTCATCGTATTCATGCAGTTTCAGCTTTTCATGCACCTGCTGGATTTGCCAGGGCTTCACCGTCAGGGTGTGCAGCCAGGGGAAAAAGCGGAAGCTGGTGGTGAAATGCTGAAAGACCGTGTCTTTATGCAGCTTGCGCTGCTCGTTATAGACCCGCCCACATTGTTTCTTGGACTGGGCCAGTTTGTTGATGGCAGACTGATCCGGCATGAACATCCGCCTGTCACGGCACATGGCCCGGCACTGGGCAAACAGACCGGTCTCCCGGATGCGCCCCAGGTTCAGCAGCAGCACGCCGGAGTTGACGTAGTCCATATGGAACAGTCGGTTTCGGAAGACCCACTTCCCATAATAGTCCAGCACGCCTGCCAGCTCGCACCCCTCCATGTCCTGGTGATAAAACGCGCCGTAATCTCCCCGGCACAGCACATCATTGTCCAGGTACAGAATGCGCTCCGGCAGCTCCGGCACTTCGTCGGCAAACAGCCGCAGCATACAGCAGGGTGTGAACCGAGTCTCCAAATTAGCCGTAGGCGGCTCCGCCTGGAAGAGGTTGGTCGCGTCAATCCGTGTAACGGTACTGCTTCTGTTCTGCCGCTTGACATAGGAATCCAGGTACTGGACGGTACCCTGGGTGACGGGTAGAATTTGCCGCTCTCCCACGGTCAGCTCCATCGTCATCACGAAGATATGCAGCGGCTCCGCCGTATGTCTGAGCAGCGACAGAACGGACAGAATCAATCCGTCCTCTATATTCCGGTCCCCGCAATACAGGATGTTGACGCCGTTTTCCGGTTGGTTATTGTGTTCCATCATGGCTATATACCCTCTGCCCGCTCCACAGGTGCCATATTCCCGGCCGGAGCAATTTTCCGTGCGACATATATTGCACGTTGTCATTATACCCCTTGAGCAGGCGTTTATCAATGGACAAAATTCAACAAGTGTCGCAAAACGGCAGCTGCTGACTGTACCGGGATGGGCGCGTCAGACGCATCGCAAAAAATACAGCGAGGCCAAACCCTCCTCGGAGGTGGCCTCGCAAATTGGGAAGTCAAACTTCCTGTGTCATTTCAGGCAGATACCAGTTGTTGAACATGGTCTTGATAACGTCCAGCAGGTCTTCATCCGACAGCGCATCCTTGCTTTGCAGGTTGCTCGATATGGCGTGAAAAATACCATAAAAATAAATGTCCATGATGATGCGCTTTTTGGGTGTTACGTCATGCTCCTGGTTCATATGATTCGTGATGTTTTCCTTGATTTTCCGCAGAAAATGGGAGCGGTTCTGTTCAGACACCAGGATAGCAACGCGCTCTTTGTTTTGCTGAAAACAGTTGATGACCACTTCAAAGAATTTACTATCGCTGGGGAATTGCTCTGCGCCGCACGCCTTCAGCGCATTGTTTACACCTTGCAGGATTCCATCTTCTGCATATTCCATCAGCGCATAGACATCCTCAAAGTAGCGGTAGAAGGTCGTGCGGTTGTATCCGGCAAGAGAAGTGATTTCCCGAATGGTGATTCGGTTGATACTTTTCCCCTTTGCTAATTGAAAAAATGCATCGATAAAGGCTTCCCTTGTCGCATCAGTGACTTCCGGCTGTTTTCTCATAAATGTGTACACCCCCTGAACCTGTTTTTATAACGAGTCTGCGGTTCCATTTCAATCATAATTATACAACAGATGTCGCCAAGAGGCAAGTAAAAAAAGTTGAGTGCGACATTTGTTGCAAATTGTTGCTTGATAATTAGCAGAGAGTGTGGTAGAGTGATAATACAACAGATGTCGCGGAAAGTTTTTTCTGGGTTGCAAGCCGCAAAAAAATGCTTTTATCAGCCTCTTTTACCGAAATGCAAAGTGCTTTATCGTGCGACATATGTTGTAATTTGACGCTTGATAATTAGCAGAAAGTGTGGTAGAGTGACAATACGACAAATGTCGCGAAGCGAATCCAAACGGATTCATTCAACCCATCCATTCCATGACAGGAGGAATTTCAATGTTTCATATTTTCAGTAATATGAAAACCAAGGACCGGTGGCTGGCGCTACTATGCGTGCTGCTGGTCTGCGGTCAGGTCTATTTTGATTTGCGTCTGCCAGATTACACGGCGGAAATCACAGTGCTTATCAGCAGCGAGGTCACAGAGCTGTCGCAATACTTTGTGGCCGGCAGGAATATGCTGGGGTGCGCCCTGTGCAGCGCCCTGTTGACGGTGGTGGTCGGCTATCTGGCAGCCATGATTGCGGCGGACTTCTCCTTTGATGTCCGGGCAAAGCTGTTCAACAAGGTGGCGGCCATGGGCAGCGGTGAAATCAAGAAGTTTTCCACCGCCAGCCTGATCACCCGTACCACCAACGACATCACCCAGATTCAGATGATCATCGCAATGGGGCTTCAGATGATGCTCCGCGCCCCCATCATGGCGATTTGGGCCATCATTAAAATCGTCGGCAAGAGCTGGCAGCTTTCCGCCGTGGTGGCCGCTGCCGTGGTCATTGTGGTGGGCGCTATGATCATCCTGCTGGCGATTATGATTCCCAAGTTCCGCATTGTCCAGCGGCAAATCGACGACGTGAACCGGCTCACAGACGAAAATCTGAGCGGCATCCGGGTCGTTCGGGCTTTCAACGCGGAGCAGTACCAGGAGGATAAATTTGAAACGGCCAATGACAACCTGATGCGGACCCAGTTGTTTACCGGCAGAGGGATGGCAGTGCTCTCCCCTATTATGATGTTCGTACAGAGCGGCGTGAGCGTAGCCATCTATTATGTGGGTGCCTGGCTCATCAACGCCATCAATGTGCCGCTGGACGGTACAGCAGAAGCGATTATGGCGTCCGTCTCTGAGCGGTCGGTCATGCTGGGCGAGGTCGTTTCGTTCAGCTCCTACGCCCTGTATGTCATCATGTCTTTCGTCATGCTGCTGATGATTTTCATGATGCTGCCCCGTGCGCAAGTGTCTGCAAACCGTATCAATGAGGTCATCGACTGCGACATCGCCGTGCAGGAGGGGACGGAAACAACCTCTGAGGAAACCGGAAGCATCGAATTCCGGGATGTATCCTTCCGCTACCCGGACGCCTCCGAGGATTGCCTGAAGCACATCTCCTTCTCGGCCAAGAAGGGCGAAACCGTGGCCTTTATTGGTGCGACCGGTTCCGGCAAATCCACCCTTGCAGGGCTTGTCGCCAGGCTCTATGACGTAACGGACGGAACCGTTCTGCTGGACGGCAAGGATGTTTCCAGTTACGACTTTGAAACGCTCTACGACAAAATCGGCTATATCCCCCAGAAGGCGACCCTGTTTGCCAACACCGTGGAGGGCAACGTCGCCTTTGGTAAGAGCGGCCACGCGTTGACCGACGCAGATGTGGACGACGCCCTGGACATTGCCCAGGCGACGGAGTTTGTCAGCACCATGGAGGACGGGAAGAACAGTTGGATCGCCCAGAGCGGCTCCAACGTCTCCGGCGGCCAGAAGCAGCGGCTGTCGATTGCAAGAGCGATTGCCAGAAAGCCGGAAATTCTGATTTTCGACGACTCTTTCTCCGCGCTGGACTATAAGACCGACCGCATTTTGCGGCAGAGAATCAAGACCGATTTGCAGGGGACGACCTGCCTCATCGTGGCGCAGCGCATTGGCACCATCCGCAACGCGGACAAAATTGTGGTGCTGGATAACGGCGCTGTCGCCGGAATCGGCACCCATGAAGAACTGATGCAGAACTGTTCTGTCTACCAGCAAATCGCCCTGTCGCAGCTCTCCTCAGAAGAGCTTGCGGCGAACGCATAAGGAGGTGCGTCTATTATGGCAGAAACCAATCAAACCAGAACTGCTGCACCTATGAGAAGAGGCCCGATGGGCCGCGGCCCCATGGGCGGCAGAGGCGGCGGAAAAGCAAAGGACACAAAGGGTGCGTTGCTGAGCCTGCTCTCTTATTGCAGAAGTCAGGCGGGCATCATCGCCCTGGCGCTGGTGCTGGCAGCCGTCGCCGCAGTCTTTACCATCATCGGCCCAGACCAGCTCAGTCGGCTGACTGACTACATTTACGACGGACTGTCCACCGAAATTGACATGGTCGGCGTCCGAAACGTGGCGCTGCTGCTGCTGGGGATTTATCTGGCCAGCGCCGTCTGCAATTTCGTTCAGCACTACATCATGCAGACCGTGACCCAGCGGACCGCGAAGCGGCTCCGTGGGGACATTGACACCAAAATCAACCGTCTGCCCTTGAAATTCTTCTCCGGCAACGCCGCAGGCGACGTGCTCTCCCGCATGACCAACGATGTGGACATGATCGGGCAGGCCATGTCCAACAGCCTGTCCAACCTGGTCACAGCCATTGCGCAGTTTGTAGGCTGCCTGATTATGATGTATTACACGGATTGGATACTGGCAACCACCACTGTTCTGTCCACCCTCATTGGCCTGGTGCTGATGGTGGTCATTATGAGCCGCTCCCAGAAATACTTCACCGCCCGGCAGGAAAGCCTGGGCACCCTGAACGGCTACATTGAGGAAATGTACGCAGGTCACGACGTCATCCGCATCCTGAACGCTGAGGACGAGGTGAAGGAGACCTTCTCCTCCATGAACCAGGCGGTCAAGGACGCAAACTTCCGCTCCCAGTTCCTGTCCGGCCTGATGCAGCCGCTGATGACCTTCGTCGGCAACCTGGGTTATGTGGCGGTCTGCGTAGTCGGCGCCTGGCAAATCATTGAGGGCAATATCACTTTTGGCGTCATCACCGCCTTCCTGATTTACACCCGCCTGTTTGAGTCCCCCCTGCGGCAAATCTCTCAGGCCATGACCCAGGTGCAGTCCTGCGCGGCCGCGTCCGAGCGTGTCTTTGAGTTCCTGGCCGAGGATGAGATGGAAGACGAGTCCGACAAGGTGCAGCGCATTGACAACGTGCGCGGCGAGGTAGAGTTCCGCCATGTGAAGTTCGCCTATCCCAACGCCCCTGAGAAGGAAATCATCCACGATTTCAGCGTCAAGGTGCAGCCGGGGCAGAAGGTGGCCATCGTCGGCCCCACCGGCGCAGGCAAGACCACCATGGTCAACCTGCTGATGCGGTTCTTTGAGCCGACGGGCGGCACGATTCTGATTGACGGCGTCCCCACCACCGACATTCCCAGAAGCAACGTTCACAGTCAGTTCGGCATGGTCTTGCAGGACACATGGCTGTTCGAGGGGACGGTTCGGGAGAACCTGCTCTACAACACCGAAGGCGCTACAGAGGAGCAGATGATTGAGGCGTGCAAAGCCTGCGGCATCCACAACTTTATTCAGGCGCTGCCCAAGGGCTATGACACCGTCCTGACCGACAACACCTCCATCTCCGCCGGGCAGAAACAGCTGATGACCATCGCCAGAGCCATGATTCAGAACAGCCCCATGCTGATTTTGGATGAGGCCACCTCCAGCGTGGACACCAAGACCGAAATGCTGACCCAACAGGCAATGGACGCTCTGACAGACAAGCGCACCAGCTTCGTCATCGCCCACCGCCTGTCCACCATCAAAAACGCCGACCTCATCCTGGTCATGCGGGACGGCGACATTGTGGAACAGGGCAGCCACGAGGAACTGCTGAAGCAGAACGGGTTCTATGCGGAGCTGTATAACAGCCAGTTTGAGGAGGCGTCCTGACCGGGTATAGAAAACAGTTTGATTTGAATAGTAAAAATGCTGCCGGCTCTGAATGTACATTCGGAGCCGGCAGTAAACCGAAACGCCAACTTTTTGTGCTGCACTCCTTAAACGCGACTGCAAAGGAGTGCGCACGATACTATGTATCAATCAATATCATTAGGTGTTGGTTTGAAGATAAGAAGGGATAAATCATATGGTTTCCATTTTGCTGTCACTTTCCTTCGCTATCCTTGCAGGCCTGCTGATGACCCGTGTTTTTAAACCTTTGAAGTTGCCATCCGTCACTGCATATTTGATTGCCGGAGTCCTGATTGGCCCGTATTGTTTGGGCCGTCTGGGCATTCCAGGGCTGGGGTTCACCTCGATGGACAGTGTGGACGAGCTAAGCCTGATTTCAGACGTAGCGCTTGGATTTATTGCCTTCTCCATCGGCAACGAATTTCGTCTGTCACAGTTGAAAAAGACAGGAAGACAAGCTTTTATCATCGGCGTCGTTCAGGCATTGACAGCCGCTCTGCTTGTGGATGCAGCGCTTCTGGCCATCAGTGTGGCAACCAACGGAAGTTTGACTCCAGCACAGGCAATCACTTTAGGCGCTATCGCAACCGCTACCGCGCCTGCGGCGACCCTGATGGTTGTGCGTCAATACAAGGCAAAAGGGCCGCTGGTCGATTTACTGCTGCCAATCGTTGCACTGGATGATGCAGTTGGTTTGGTGGTATTTGCAGTGAGTTTCGGCGCTGCCCGTGCGATGGTGACAGGAGCGATTGATTTTGTCTCCATTATCATCAATCCCCTGCTCGAGATTATTCTGTCGCTTGCACTGGGCGCGGGAATGGGCTGGCTGCTTACCCAAATTGAAAAGTTGTTTAATTCCAATACAAATCGGTTGAATATGTCTATCGCGTTTGTGCTTCTGACCACAGCGCTCTCTATGTTGGAATTTCATATCGGAGCGGTAACAATCAGCTTCTCGTCCCTGCTGGTTTGCATGATGCTGGGAACGGTTTTTTGCAATCTGTGTCCATTGTCCGGAGAGATTATGGATAAAACAGATAGCTGGACAAATCCGCTTTTTGCCGCCTTTTTCGTCATTTCCGGCGCGCAGCTGGAACTGAGTGTATTTACGGACATCACTATCGTGCTGATTGGCCTTGTCTACATTCTCACCCGCTCTGCCGGAAAGTATCTGGGTGCCTCTCTTTCGGCCCGTGCAACCCATTGCAGCGATACCATCTGCAAATACCTGGGCGTTACGCTTCTGCCGCAGGCAGGTGTTGCCCTGGGAATGTGTGTAACAGCACAACAGTTGGGAGAACAGGGGGACTTAATCCGAAATATCACACTCTTTGCCATTTTGATTTATGAACTTATTGGGCCGTTGCTGACCAAGGAAGCACTGACAAGAGCAGGTGAGATTCAGCCGATGAGTGATGAGGTAAAAAATCGCCGTTCAGCGAACCTGGAGGCTGCGAAATCGATGCCGTATGAACGGCATAAGAGGCACTGGAAATGAAGCAATCAGCCTCCCCTGGCGCGGAATTGTAGCATTCCAACGCAGTGGTTCGCAGAAACATGAGAAAACCCGGCAGGCTGTTGCAATTTCTGTGACGGTCTGCCGGGTTCTGTTGTCTGTTTGGATTATATCGCTGTTCTGTTTCCCGCATGGCTCAAAGCCGCTGCTCCAGCGCCCACTGAATCCCTGCGGCCATCCGCCCTGTGGAGTTGCGGTAGTGGTTTCCTTTGTTCAGCTGGAAGGTCGTTTGAATACCCTGTTCCGAAAAATACTGCGCCAGGAATCGGGTGTTCTCCTCCACCGGGGCGAGGTAGGGATTTTTCGTGTGGCTCTCCTGGTCGCCCAGGGAGAAGTAAATCACCTTCACCTGCTCCGAAATGGGGTGCTGCTGGATAAAGGTCACAAAGTCAGGATACCACAGGGAGCCGGACGCAGAGACGAGGCGGGAAAAGCAGTCCGTTTTGTACCCCGCGTACACGGCGAACAGCCCCGCCAGGGAATAGCCGGACAGGGCGCAGTAGGTCGGCGGGACCGGGAGCGCCGCCGTGATTTTCGGCAGCAGTTCGCCGGTAAGCTGCGCCAGCCAGGCATCCGCGCCGCCGGAACAGGGGGTGTCCCCTTTTGAGATGGGCGGGATGGGCCACGGCGTCATATCGTCGTCCCAACTCACGCCGTTGATGACCGCCAGCGAAAATGCCGGACAGTCCAACTTCCGGCAGGCCTGCCACAGGGCTTTCCCCTCCCCCATGACGGCGTGGTAAATCACCAGCGGCGCCGACTGAGGTGCGCAGTAGACCTGTATCTTTTTCCCGTTTACTTGCAGCGTAACTTCCTTTTCTGCTTTCATGCTCCCTCACCTTGCCCTAAATCGATGTTTCGTTATATTTCAAATACCCCTTCATGTCCTGGAAACCCAATGACCGATACATAGGATACGCCTGCTCCGACGACTCCAGATAGACTTTCCCCGCGCCCCAGCGCTTCGCCTCCCGCACCAGCCATTGCACGGTTTTCTTCCCCACGCCCTGTTGACGCATAGCGGGAACGGTGTAAATATTCATCAGATACCCGCATTTGCCGCCGGGATTGTCCGGCGAGGGCATCTCCCTGTAGAGACAGACGCCGCCGCAGCCCACGATTTCTTCTCCAGCGCAGGCGAAACAGGCGATGTGTTCCCCCGTTTTCAATGCGGTTTGATAATACGCTCGGTTTGCGGCGAGAAGCTCTGTCATATCCTCCCCGGCGGGGATGGAAAACACTTCCCGCAGAACGATCTCCCGCCAATGCATCAGCGCCTCCAAGTCGGCGCTGTCCGCTCTTTTGATTGCGATTTCCAACTCAGCAAGTCCCCTCCTTCAGCACCACCGGCAGACGTTTCACATCCGGCTTTCCGTTGGGGGTCAGGGGAATGTGGTCCAGTATCACGAAAAATTCCGGTATCATGAAAGAGGTCAGATAGCGCCGCAGCTTTTTCTTGACCTCGGACAGCACAAACCCTGTCCCCTCCGGGACCACATAGGCGGTCAGGTAGGAAAGGCCGTGCTCATCGGTGAACGGGCAGACCACGGCGGTCTGCACCTCCTCGCAGTCGCAGAGGACGTTTTCCACCTCCTCCGGCTCCACCCGCTTCCCCAGAATCATCACCTGAGAGTCTCTGCGGTGGAGGAACGCCAGATTGCCATCCGGCAGGAGATAGCCCAGGTCGCCGCTCCGGCAGAGCCGCTTCCCGTCCGCGCCAGTCACGAACATCTCATTCTTGCTCTGGTCGAGGTACCCGTCAGAGACGCCGCCGCCGGAGATGCAAAGCTCCCCCACAGCGCCGGCAGGGACGGGCTTTCCATCCTCATCCAGCAACTCGATTTGCGTGCCAAGCACCGCTTTCCCGATGGGATAGGTGCCGTCCTCCAGCGCCTTCTGGCCGTTGCAACGGAAATAGCTGCAACAGACGGTGGTCTCTGACGGCCCATAGGTGTTGTAGACCGTGACCTGGGGCAGCAGGCGATTCACATAGCTTTCCCGCAGGACGTCGCCGCCGCTGATGAGCAGCCGCAGGCTGGCGGGGATGCGCTCCAGCCCGTTCAACTCCATCAGCAGATAGGGGAATCCGCTGAGGATGGTCACGTTCTTCTCCTGCACAAAGTCCATCAGGGAAGGAACATCCGCTCTCGCCTGGCCGTCCGGAATGGCGAGGGCCGCCCCGGAAAGGAGGGTGGTAAAGACTTCCTCGACAAAAATATCGAAGGAGCAGACGGAGTATTGCAGCATCACGTCCCCGGCGGCGGGGTGAAACTCGTGCTGAAACGCCCGGACGTAATGGCAGACGTTGGCGTTGGTCACGCAGACGCCCTTGGGCACGCCGGTAGAACCGGAGGTATATAAAATATAAGCCAAAGACTCCGGGCGTGTCAAGCGATTATTTCCACACGCGGCAGCTTCCTCGGTCATATCCTCCAGGAACAGTAAAGGGAAGCCTTGCAGCTTCTCCTGATACTTCCGCTGAGTGATGATAAAGCCTACGCCGCTCTCCTGCATCATAAAGCGGATGCGCTCCTCCGGAAAATCCGGCTCCGCC
Organism: Clostridiales bacterium; assembly: GCA_020860385.1. Classification (GTDB taxonomy): domain Bacteria; phylum Bacillota; class Clostridia; order Oscillospirales; family Oscillospiraceae; genus Onthomonas. The sequence continues at coordinate 4,008 of JAJBUK010000017.1, read as the reverse complement.
GGAACGTAGGCCGCCCCGGTTTTCAGCACGGCAAAAATGGCGGCGATAAAATCGGCCCCGTGGTCTGCCACGATGCCGATGCAGGTTTCCTTGGAAGGGAAGTTGCTTGCAATCACGTCAATGCGCCGGTCAAGCTGGGCGTAGGTCAGGGACTGCGCCTGCTCGATAATGGCAGGCTGTTCGGAAAATTGTGTTACGGTTTCTGCAAAGCGTTCGTAAATGGTGGAATTACTCATAAGGTCGGCCTCCTTTGGCCGGTTGCATAGCAGGTCAAACGATAAAACGATAAATTTGGGAACTACTCAATCGGGCGAAAAATTCCGGCAAAACTCCTTGTAATTATAATCCTTCCCCGGACGGCAAAGGACGGCAAACTGAATGGAATCAAAAATCTGCCTGCTGCCCATCCCGGCAAAGGTGAACGCCCGGATGGCACGGGCAAACAAATCGGAAACCAGCGCCGCATCGTTCCCGTACACGCCGCAGCCGAAGGCCCCCAAAATCAGGTGGCGATAACCCTGGGAGGCCGCCGCCAGCAGCATACCCTGGATACGCCGATAAAGCATTTCCTCGTATTCCTGCTGGCTCATCCCCTCCAGCCCCAGGCGCACCATCGGGGCGGCGCAGCTCATGACGGAGATGGGGAACGGCTGGGCAAGGGTTTCGGACGAGGCGTCTTTGATGACCTCCACGTTGGGAGAGATCAGCACGCCGTCCGACCCCATGTGGGTCTTTCTGGCGTTGTTGTAGTCGTAGTACCGCTTTGCGCCCTCGCTCTCCAGAGACAGCAGCAGGGATGTCCTCCGGCAGAGATCCTCCTCCTGGGCGCTGGCTCCGTTCCGGGTTTGGCCGCCGGGCCGGGTGGCGCTGGCCAGATTCAGCACGAGGATTTTGGGTGTAGGGTCTCCCGCATTTTTCAGAAGCTGATACTGCTTCTGCGCCAGGACAAGGGCGTCCTCGTTTTCGCAGCCGAAGGTGCAGGAGGCGCTCTGTGACGTTGCTTCGTCCTGTTCCATAGCAGCGAGTGATATAAGTTCTTCCGGAAGGAATACCTGAATCTCCCGCATCTGCTCCGGTGAGAAGGCAAGATGCACGTCTTGCCCGTCCTTGCCGTAGCTGCCCTGTTCCAGAATGGCCAGCGTGTCCTCCAGTATCGCAATGTTCTTTTTCCTGCGCATTTCCTTCTGCCGTTCCCGCTCCTGAATTTCCTCCTCAGAGAGGCCCTGATACTCCCGCGCCCGCATCTGCGCCGCCATCTGTTTGAGCCGTTCTTCTTCGGATAGCTCCTTTTTGATTTCCTGTTCAGCCATGTTCGCCCCGCCTTTCTTTCAATTTCCGGAACACATCGTCGCAAGGTTCCCGGATGTTCAGGTCGGCCATGCTGTCAAAGCCGGTGTGCCCCGGATTGATTTGGACAATGACGGCGTCTCTCCGCCGGTAATTCCAATAGGCGCTCCCATAATAGCCGTTGGTTCCAATCACAAGAATCAAATCCGCCCTGGAAATCCAGTCCTGCGCCTTTTTCACGCCCTCGTCCCAAAGCCCGATGTGGCTGTACAGCTCCCACGGGAGAATCGTCCCACCGCAGAAGTCGCATTTGGGCAGCTCCTCCTGCTCCCATATCTCATAGCCGTCGTAGTGCCGCCCGCATTTGGAGCAGCGGTTGATTTGACAGCTGCCCTGGATTTCCGCCACGTTTTTGGAACCAGCCATCGTGTGCATGCAGTCCTCGTTTGTGGTGATGATTCCCATCAGCTTCCCTTCCTCCTCCAACTCCCGGAGGGCATAGTGGCTGGGGCTGGGGTGATAGTGATGCATGGTTTTGATGTAAGAGCGCAAAAAGCGGTCGCTCCCAAATCCGCCCGGGCGGATGGAGCGGGAAAGCTGCCCATAGGTCACGCCGCCGCCGGAAAGAGAAATCCCTGCGCCGGTGATGGCCACCGCCGCGTGGCTCTGGTCAATGTATTCGGCTAACTGCTCTATTTTGTCCTCGTTCCGGCCTCCCCTGGAAATTCTCATCAGGTTCACATCCTATCTTTATCACATTCCGTCAGTTGTATTCCGTATTTTCTTCAGGCTTTGGAAAACATCGTCGGAACCCTGGCGGATGTTCAAATCAGCCACGCTGTCAAAGCCGGTGTGCCCCGGATTGATTTGGACGATGGCTGCATCTCTCCGCCGGTAGTTCCAGTAAACGTCTCCGTAGTTGCCCCGTGTCCCGATGACGAGAATCAAATCCGCTTTGGAAATCCATTCTCTGGCTTTCCTGACATCCGTGTCCCACAGGCCGATATGGCTGTACAGCGGCCAGGGGAGGATTTCCCCGCCGCAGGCGTCGCATCGGGGCAGTTCGTCCTGTTTCCAAATCTCATACCCGTCATAATGGCGGCCACACTTGGCGCAGCAGTTGACCTGGAGGCTGCCCTGAATTTCCGCTACGTTCTTTGACCCGGCAATCGTGTGCATACAGTCCACGTTCGTGGTGATGATGCCGGTGAGCTTGCCCTCCGCTTCCAGGTCCGCCAGAGCGTAGTGGGCAAAGCTGGGCTGATAGGAGAACATCGTCTCCAGATAAGTGGGCAAAAAGGACCCTGCGCCGGAGCCCCATCTGCCGCCACCTCTGCGGGCGGTGCGCATCTGGCCATAAGTGACTCCGCCGCCGCCAACGGAAATGCCTGCTCCGGTGGTGGCGACGATGCTGCCGCTTCGGTCAATATAGTCGGCCAACTGTTGGATTTTATCCATATTTTTACCTTCTTTGGAAAACAGCATAGGCGTCACCCGTTTAAGACGGCCTCCAGCGCTTCGGCGGCATCCGCCCGGATGTTCAGGTCGGCGATTTGGTCGAACTGCGTTGCAGACGGATTGATTTGCACCAGCTTTGTCCCGGCCTTCATCCGGCTCAGATATTCCTCGCTGCGGAAGCCCGTGGTGCCGATGATCAGCACCAAATCTGCCTGGGCAATCAGGTCGGCAGCCTTCCGCATACTATCCCGGGAGACCTCGGTGCTGGCGCTGCTGTCCCGGCAGAACGCCGTCGGCATCAGGGGTGCGCCGCACTTCTCACAGAGGGGCATATGCCCCTGATTCCACACCTGATAATCATAGCAGCGCGTGCCGCAGTCAATGCAGATATTGTCACGGAAGCTGCCCTGAAATTCGATCACGTTCTGGGAACCGGCGATGGTGTGCAGGCAGTCCAGATTCTGGGTGACAATGCCGCAGAGCTTGCCCTGCCGCTCCAGCTCCGCCAACTGCTTGTGAACCGTGCTCGGCCCCTTGACAAAGGTGGCATCCAAAAAGGCATCCTTCATGACCGCATAAAACTTCTCCGGGTTCTTGCGGACATAGGGCGCGGAAAAGATGCGCCCGGCGTTCATCCGGCCGACGCTCTGTTTTAGCCTGCGCATCCCATAGAGGTAGGAGATGCCCGCACCGGTGACGGCGACGGTTCTGCTGCTCTGCTCTATGTATTCCTTTAACTCAGCATATTCCTTTTTCATGGCTTATAACCTCCTGTTCCACAAGGGTAAAGAACGGCAGCAGCGCCCATTGGAGGAACCTTATCCTCATCGTGGGCGCTGCCGATTGATTAGATGTAATTGGTGCTGAGAGACACAGACAATTCCCTCGGCTCCGAGCTTCCGCTGAGGCTGTAACCCAGCGCCGCGGCGGAGACAGGCTTGAAGCCCTCCGGAATCCCCATCTTCGCGCACAACTCAGGGTTCCGGCCAAGGGCCTGCACAGCGCCCCAGAGATAAATGTTGTCCACCCCGGCATCCGTGGCGGCAATCAGCATATTCTCAATGACACAGGCCGCGTTGGCGTATTCCACGCTGGGGGCCATCTGCTTGGGTGCAGCGGAGACAAAGACCGCCGCAGGCGCACCATAGAAGAAATCCCGCGGCTCAATTTTCATAGCGGCGGCGGTGGCCTGGTTGATTTCATCGAGGATGTCCCTGCTGCGGCAGACCGTCAGGTGCAGGGAATCCCGCTGGTTCCCGCCGA